>NZ_CAUPDE010000001.1:0-439898 GCF_963509965.1 uncultured Gulosibacter sp. | reverse complement strand
CGCGTGTTTACGCGGAAGCCACTCCCCGACTCCTAAACAGAGGTCCAAGTCGGGTGGTGAGGACGCGGGGCGGCGCGCGCGGGGCGTAGGGTGGATGCATGTCTGACACTCAGCCCACGCGTCGCGCATTCGTCCGCACCGTCGCTGCCGCTGGCGGTGGAGCCACCCTGACTGCATTCCTCGCAGCCTGTTCTGGCGATGGTGGCGGTACCACTGCCGAAACGCCCACACCCTTCGAACTTGCGGCCGCGCAGGTTCCGGTGGGCGGCGGCGTGGTGCTCGCCGAACACCGCGCGGTAGTCACCCAGCCCAGCGACGGCGAGTTCCACGCCTTCATCGCGATCTGCACCCACAAGCAGTGCCCACTCTCGTCGGTAGAACAGCGCGGTGCCTACTGTGCCTGCCACTCAAGCTATTTCGACATCACCACCGGTAGCCCCGTGGCAGGCCCCGCCCAGATAGCGCTGCCGGAACTGCCGGTAAAAGTCTCCGGCGACACCCTCCACATCGGTTAGCCCAAAACGACGCGCTACCAGGCGCCGCAGGTGCGGCCAGCCAGTGCATCCCGCCGATAGTTTGACCCGCCCGATAGGATTCGTTTGTGACGACCACGACCCCCAGCACCACACTCCGGCAACTGGCTGAGCGATACGGCGTTGCCACCTCGTATCACAACTGGCGTGGCGAGTTCGTCGAGGTGTCCGCTGAGACACTCAAGTCGGTACTCGCCGCACTCGACATCGACATCACCGACGAACACACCCTCGCCGCCGCGCTCCGCGCCGCCGACGAGCGGCCCTGGCGACACGGCGTGCCACCAACCACGATGGTTCGACAAGGCAACATTGGCGAGGTTGCCATCCATGTGCCTCACGGTGCCGCGGTAGAAACGGTTGCGCTGCTCGAATCTGGCGAGACGGTTGCCCTGCAACAGGTTGAGAATTGGCGGGAGCCGGCACGTATCGACGGTGTAGAGGTGGGCGAAGCAAGCTTCCGGATCCCCGACGATCTACCCCTCGGCTGGCACAAAATCCGAGCAACTATGGATGGTGATGCTGTCGTATCCGATCAGGCTGAAGTGTTGGGATACCGACTCGAACCTGACTCCCAGCTGGTTGCCACCGGTGCGTTGATCGTCGTGCCCGAACGTCCCGCAACCCAGCTCGATGCGCCGGTGTGGGGATTGATGACACAGCTCTACCAGCTGCGGTCGCGCCGGTCATGGTCGGTCGGTGACCTTGTCGATCTGCAAACGCTGGGATGCTGGGGCGCTGAACGCGATGCCGACTTTGTGCTGATCAACCCGGTGCACGCGCCAGCCCCGGTCACGCCTATCACCCCGTCGCCGTATCTGCCCACCACCCGCCAGTTCATCGACCCGAGCATTCTCAGCGTGGATGCCGTCATCGACGAGGTTGTCGGGGCCGCCGGTAAATCTTCGCTAGCAGAGGTGGTTGACACAGCGACGCTGCGTCAATTGAACGAGTGCACTCTGCGAGCTCGGTTGACGAACAATAGCAAGACGATTGACCGTGATCACGGTTGGCTCGCGAAGGTTGAAGCGCTGTGGCTGCTCTTTACCGCCGCGGTGCGTCTCGATCACGACCGCTGGCGGGCGTTTGGTGACTTCTGTGAGCAAGAGGCTGAGCCCTTAGTGAGCTTCGCCACCTGGTGCGTGCTCGCCGAACAGTTTGGTAGCGATTGGCGTGAGTGGCCCGAGGCGCTGCAAACTCCGCACTCGCCCGAGGTGGACGCATTTCGTCAGCACCATGCCCTGCGCGTACAGTTTTACGCCTGGCTGCAATTCGAGGCTCGACGGCAATCGATCGCCACCCAGAATGCGTTGCGTGGGGCCGGCATGTCGATCGGTGTGATGCGTGATCTGGCGGTGGGGGTTGCGGGTGCGGGTGCCGATGCGTGGGCGCTCGGCCCGGCGATGGCCCGGGGCGTCACTGTTGGCGCGCCGCCGGATGCGTTCAACCAGCTCGGCCAAAACTGGGGTCAGCCGCCGCTGCGTCCCGACTCGCTCTATCTGCAGGGCTATGAGCCGATGCGGGCGCTTTTACGCAATGCTTTTGCCGGAGCTGGGGCGCTGCGTATCGACCACATCCTCGGTTTTTTCCGGATGTGGTGGGTGCCAGACGGGGCGAGCGCGGATGCCGGCACCTATGTTGCTTACGACTATGACGCGATGCTCGGCGTGCTCCTGCTCGAGGCGGGTCGGGCTGGTGCGCTTGTGGTGGGAGAGGATCTCGGTGTTGTGTCGGATCTCACCCGCGAGCAGATGCAGCAGCGTCATGTTTACGGCACCCAGATTATGTGGTTTGAACGCGGCGAGCAGGGGCAGCCAAAACCACCGGAAGACTACCGAGTTGAGTGCCTGGCGACAGTCACCACTCACGATCTGCCACCCACCGCCGGCTATCTTGAACTCGCGCACGTGACGCTTCGCGACGAGCTGGGCCTGTACACCCGTCCGGTTGTTGAAGAGCGCGCCGAAGAGCAGGCGTGGGTTGAAGCGCATATTCATGCGCTCCAGCAGGAGGGGTTGGTTGGGGATGCGCCGACCACCGAGCAAGTGGTGCTGGGGCTGCATCGCCGTTTGGCCAGCGGTGCCGCGCGAATGTTTGGCGTATCGGTTGCAGATCTTGCCGGCGACCGTAGGGCGATTAACCAGCCCGGCACCGATTCGGAATATCCGAACTGGCGGCTGCCGCTATCGGATGCATCCGGTGCCACGGTGGGGCTGGAGGAGCTAACCGAGTCGGCTTATGCCGACGAGTTGGCGCGCGCATCGAGGCGCTCCGATGCGCTGCGGTAGGGGAGCAGCGCTGCTGCTGAAGGTTCGGGCAGCAGTGCAGACATTGACCGACTGCAACGCGAATGAACGCATTTTTGGTCAAGTTCGAGTAACATCGCCGGGGATCCGTTGTCGAGTACCTGCAAGGGTGCGGGTTTTCGGTAACAATTTGCACGTTGAGTCGGAGAACCCCACAACTCTCCGATAGCGTGAATCACTACTGATAATTCAATCCGAGTCCACACACAAGCCCCTCACCCGGGGTCCTGTCTCACAGTTAGGTCAAGATCCGAGATGGCACTGACAAAGTTCGTCCTGCGACGACTTGTCGGATACATCCTGTTGGCGTTTATCGCGACGTCGCTGACCTTCTTGTTGGCGCAAACCCTCTTGCACCCGCAGGAAGTCATGTATCCGCCGAACACCCAGGGCGGGAAACCGATTCCCCCCGAAGTTATGCAGGCGTACTTTGATGCGCGAAACATCAATCCGGATGTTTCGCTCTGGCAGCGCTACCTGAACTGGTTGGGCAACCTGTTCACCGCTCCGTGGGAAGAGAAGCTCGGCGTCACCACCGGTACCGACAAGAAGGCGCTGTGGGTGATCCCCGAGATGGGCACTCGTATCTGGATCTCGCTGCGGCTGGTGGTGCTCGGAACCTTTATCGGTGTGTTCCTGGGGATTGTGCTCGGTGCCTGGTCGGCCGTACGTCGCGGCTCGCTCTCCGATAAAACCATCTCAACCATCAGCTTCATCGTGTTGGCTCTGCCCACACCGGTGATCATTCTGTGCATCCAGGGCTTCAACCTGGCGATGGGGAACGCGATCGGCTTTAAATTCCCGTCAACGAACCCCGTCGACCCGTTGGCTGAGCCCGGCAGCTGGGAGTCAATCAGTTTCCAGATCAAGGCCATGGTGATGCCGACCATCGCGCTGGCAATCATGGGTATCGCCAGCTACTCGCGCTATATGAAGGTCACCACGCTGGATGTGTTGAGCGCCGACTACCTGCGCACCGCGCGTGCTAAGGGGCTCACCAAGGGCCAGGCGATGCGCCGCCACGGTTTCCGCATGGCGCTGATCCCGATGGGCCAGTACTTTGCTTTCGCACTCACCGGCGCGTTCGCCGGTTCGTTCTTCGTGGAGCGGCTGTTCAACTGGCAGGGTATTGGTTCGTGGGCGGTCACGCAGCTGCAGATCGGTGACATTAACGGCACTACCGGCGTGATGATTTACGGCGCCATTCTGGTGCTGCTCGCGGCAACACTTGCCGACTTCTTCCAGGCCGTCCTCGACCCGCGGATTCGGTGATCACAATGACCCAAGTACCACCAAACCTCCCCGCCGGCAGCGACTCGGAGTCGATGCTCGAAGCTGAGCAGGCAGACCTCGAACAGACCCAGGAAGTAATTGCTGCCGAAACCGGCAAGCCCACGCACGCGGCGAAGCGTTCGGCGCTCGTATGGCGTCGTTTCCGCCGTATGCCCTCAGCGTGGATTGGCATGAGCATCCTGCTGCTGCTCGCGCTGGCCGCGATCTTCATGCCGATGGTGTACCACTACACGCCGATCGAGTACGACTTCGCCAACCAGCTGAAACCGCCAAGCGCCTATCACTGGTTTGGCACCAACAGTCAGGGGCAAGACCTTTTTGCCCAGATTATGGTGGGGTTGCGGATCTCGCTGATCATTGGTTTTGCGACAGCGCTATTCGTGCTGTTCCTCTCGGTGCTATTTGGCACCCTCGCTGGCTATTTCGGCGGCGTGATCGACAAGGTCGTTGTGACCTTCATCAACTTCCTGCTGATCGTGCCCTCGCTGCTGCTGATGCTGCTGCTGAGCCCGTTCCTGCAGGGCGTGCACTGGATCCTCATGGTGCCGCTGCTCGGTGCATTCTCGTGGATGATTACCGCACGTGTGCTCCGCGCGCTCACCCAGAGCCTCGTCAACACCGAATATGTGCAGGCCGCGCGATTCATGGGTGTGCCGCACCACCGCATCATTCGCCGCCACATCATCCCCAATATTTCGTCGTGGATGATCATTGACACCACCCTCGGTGTTGGTGCCGCAGTGCTTGCCGAAACCGGCCTGTCGTTCCTGGGCTTCGGCATCCTCTACCCGAACTTTTCGCTCGGATCAGTGCTGCAGAACTACAACATCGCCCACCCGCACACGTGGGTCTTCGCGGCAGCAATCCTCGCGCTGCTCGTGATATCGATCAACATGGTCGGCGAAGCTCTTCGCGACGCGCTCGACCCGACCAGCGGACGGGGGCACTAAACCATGGCAAACACCAACACCGGATCGATCTTCACCAAGTCAATTCCCGTCGTCGACCGTACCGATGTGCTGCTTGACGTGCGCAACCTCAGCGTCTCGTTCAAGTCGGAAGCCGGTATCGTGCAGGCGGTTCGCAACCTCAGCTACCAGGTGCACCGCGGCGAATCGCTCGCTATCGTGGGTGAATCGGGCTCGGGTAAATCGGTTTCATCACTCGCGGTGATGGGGCTACTCGCCGACAACGCGATGGTCGAAGGCGAGATCCTCTTCAAAGGGGAAAACCTGCTCCGAAATAACGATCGCCAGCTATCGGCGCTGCGCGGTGAGCAGATCTCGATGGTCTTCCAAGATCCGCTATCGGCACTGACGCCGGTTTACCGCATCGGCGACCAGATCGCCGAGGTGATTCTGGCGCATCACGATGTGTCAAAATCGGCCGCACGCAAACGCGCCGTCGATCTGCTAGATGCGGTGGGCATCCCCAACCCGAAGCTTCGCGCACAGTCGTTCCCGCACGAGTTCTCGGGCGGTATGCGGCAGCGTGCCATGATCGCGATGGCGATTGCCAACGAACCCGACCTTATCATCGCCGACGAGCCCACCACCGCACTCGATGTGACCATTCAGGCACAGGTGATGGAACTGCTCAAGATGGCGCAAGACATCACCGGTGCCGCAACCGTGCTCATCACGCACGACCTCGGCGTGGTGAGTGGCTTCGCCGATCGCGTGATGGTGATGTACGCAGGTAAGGCCGTCGAGTTCGGTGACGTGCACTCGCTGTACGAATCGCCCCGGATGCCGTACACGGCGGGACTGCTTGCATCCATTCCGCGCGCCGACCGGCTCGTGCACGAACCGCTGACACCGATCGAGGGGTCGCCGCCGTCACTCGTGAACCTGCCCACCGGCTGCCCGTTCGCGGCGCGCTGCCCAATCGCCACCGATCTGTGCCACACCGAAGAACCGCAGCTCACCGGCACTGACAAGCCGGGCATCCTGGCGGCCTGCCACCACAGCGACCAGCTTGTTGGCGGACAAGAAATTTTTAAGCGCCCCGAAGCCCCCGAACAGACACTCACCGCGCCCCGCGAGGAGCGCGCCTCGGTGCTCGAACTCGACAGCGTTGAGCGTGTGTTTCCAATCACCAAGGGTGCGCTTGTGAAACGCAAGCTTGGCGAGGTACACGCGGTCGACCAAGCCAGTTTTGACATCCGTGAGGGTGAAACGCTCGCGCTGGTGGGTGAGTCGGGCTCTGGTAAGACCACGACCATCCTCGAAGTGATGCAGCTCAAAGCCCCCCAGGCTGGCACCATCAAGATTGACGGCCGGGATGTGGGCGAACTGAACCGGCGCGAGCGGCTGGCGCTACGCAGCGATATGGGCATCGTGTTCCAAGACCCGATGGCCTCGCTCGACCCGCGCATGCCCATCGGTGACATCCTGCGCGAGCCGATGGAAGTGCAAAACTACACAGATAAGCAGATGGAAGAGCGTGTCGACTGGCTGCTGCGCACCGTCGGGCTGCTGCCCGAGCACGCCGACCGATACCCGCAGGAATTCTCGGGCGGTCAGCGTCAGCGCATCGGTATCGCCCGCGCACTCGCCTGTGAACCGCGCTTCATCGTGCTCGACGAACCGGTGTCAGCGCTTGACGTGTCGATCCAGGCCGGCGTGATCAACCTGCTCGACGAACTCAAGCACCGGCTGGGGCTCAGCTACCTGTTTGTGTCGCACGATCTGTCGGTGGTTGCGCATATCGCCGACCGGGTTGCCGTGATGTACCTCGGCCGCATCGTTGAACTTGGCTCGACCGACGAGATCTTCAGCGAGGGAATCAACCACCCATACACACGGGCGCTGCTTTCGGCGGTACCGATTCCCGACCCCGAGATTGAACGCAAACGTGAACGCATCGTGCTTGAAGGCGACCTGCCTTCGCCAACTGAGCGCCCCACCGGATGCCGTTTTGTGAGCCGCTGCTACATCTATCAGCATCTGCTCGATGAGCAGCAGCGCCGGCGTTGTAGTGACGAAGTTCCCGAGCTCGACCGGCTCGGCGCCCGCGACCACGCCATCGCCTGTTTTTACCCAGAGCACACTGACACGTATATTCCCCCTAAGCGAAAACTGAATATCGATTCCACCTCACAAGGAGAAACCGAATGAAGAAGCGAATTTTGACCGGTGTTGCTGCAGCGACGGCACTGGCTCTCGCACTGACCGGTTGTGCTCGGGCCGATGAAGACCCGAACAACACTCAGGCCGGCGGCGACCACATCGCAGCCGACCTGAACGAGATGAACGCTCAGCCCGAGGAGAACCTCGGTGAGGGCGGCACGCTCCGGCTGTACAACAACGCCTTCCCGGCGAACTTCAACACCTCGACGGCTGACGGTAACGAGCGGAACACCAGAGAGATCATGGATGCCGTTTACCCCAGCCTGTACAAGTACACCGCTGACGGTCAGGTGATCCCGAACGAGCTCTACGCCAAGCGCATCGAGCAGACCAACGAGTCGCCTCAGACCTTTGAAATCGAGCTGGTCGAGGGCAATAAGTGGTCGGATGGCACACCTATCGACTGGAAGTCGATCAAGAACACCTTCGACGCCATGGTCAACGAGGAGTTCAACGTCGCTTCGCGTGAAGGTTTCGACCGCGTCGAAAAGGTTGAGAAGGGTGACAACGACTACACCGCAGTCGTCACCTTCAAGGAAGGCGAAGTCTACGCCGACTGGATCGGCCTGGCAGGCGTCATGCCCGACCAGCTCGTTGAGTCGGCCAAGGAGTTCAACGAGGGCTGGGTGAGCGGCCCCAAGGTGACCGCCGGCCCGTACACGATCGACAAGATCGACTCGGCCAACAAGTCGGTTACCCTCAAGCCTGACGAGAACTGGACCGGCGCGCGCAAGGCCAAGCTTGACCGCATCTCGTTCCAGACCATCGAAGACCCGGCTGCTGCCGCTACCTCGTTCAACGGTGGCCAGCTTGACGTGATCGACGCCTCGAACCTCGCGATCTACTCGGTTGTCGAGCCCGAGACCGGTGAGGGCACCGACTTCGAAATCCGTAAGGCCGCTGGCCCGAGCTGGAGCCACTTCACCCTGAACGGTAAGGAAGGGTACATTCTCGAAGACCAGAACCTGCGTCAGGCATTCGCCTACGCCATCGACCGTAAGTCGATCTTCCAGGCTGTGAACGGCACCCTGCCCTACCCGAGCGGCATGGCTGACGACCTGCTCGGCAACCACATGCTCGTGCAGAACCAGGACGGCTACAAGAACTTCGCCGGCGAATACGGCACCGCAAACGTCGAGAAGGCCAAGGAGCTCATCGAGAAGTCGGGATGGATCATGGGTAACGACGGTTACTACCAGAAGGACGGCAAGACCCTCGAGATTCGCTACGTCTACAACGCTGGTTCGACCGTTAACGGCACCATCGCCCCTATCGCTACCGAGAACCTCAAGGCAGCCGGTATGAAGCTGAAGGTCGAGCAGGTTCCGCCGACCGACCTGTTCTCAAAGTACGTCATCCCCGGTGACTACGACATGACCCTGTTCGGCTGGAACGGTAACCCGTTCGTGACCTCGGGCGTGTCGATCTGGCGCACCGACGGTGAGCAGAACTTCTCGAGTGTCGGTACCGAAGAGATCGATGGTCTGCTCGACGAACTGCAGCGCACCACCGACCTCGACAAGCAGACCGAACTGCTCAACCAGATCGACGAGAAGCTGTGGCCGGTCATGGGTAACCTGCCCCTGTACCAGTCGTACGACTTCATCGTGACCCCGAAGGACCTCGCTAACTACGGCGCTCCCGGTTTCGAGAGCGTTGACTGGACCCTCGTTGGTTACGTGAAAGACTCGCCGAAGCTTAAGGGCTAGGCTGACTGTCTAACCTCCGGGGCTGGTGGCGCGCGTATTGCGCCACCAGCCCCGGTTCGTTTCCGAGCCGCTCTCGGCAGGCCTGGTTAGTTTCCGGGTGCCGCTCTCAGCAGGCTGGTGTCGTGACCCGCATCCCGGGCGCCGAATCCCCACCGCGAGTATCCGGACTCCTCACCCCCAACCGTCCGGCGCAGCCCCGCCGACCGGCGCAGCACCGCGGCCGCATCCCGCCCGCCTCTCCACATCGCATCCCGACACCACCCGGACGACCGACTCCGCGTCCCTGCCCCTTGCCCCCAGCCGTCTGGCACCGCATCCCCGCGCCGTATCCCACCCGCCTCCTTCACCTCACCGCCGCCCGCCTGACCGCCGCCCACCTCACCGCCGCCCACCTCACCGCCCCCGCCTCACCGCCCCCGCCTCACCAACTTTGGCCAGATAGCGGTTGATGTGGGGATATCTGCATAACGACAGCTCAATGACCAAAGTTGGTGCGAGGGTGAGCAAGGATCCTACCGTTCGGACGGTTCCAGCCTCCGGAAGCCTCATCGAAACGAAGGCGCCGAGGACCGCTACGGGGCATGCCTGGTCGATAGCGTCGCCGGCATTCGGCCTAGGATGCATGCATGGTCTCCACACGCACGCGCCTTCACTGGGAGATCTGGATCGTGTTGGCGTTGGCGATCCTGCCATCGTCTGTCTCCGCCATAGTCGCCCTGCTTGAGACATCATTGCAGCACGCGACGCCTGGCGATGGTGTCCAGCAAATTAACCCCGCGACCAGCACATTTCCGATTGTCGATCTGTTACGTCGGCTCAACTGGATCGCCACATCGCTCGCTCCGGTCGCGCTCGCAATCTGGCTGCTGTGGACCCGATACGAATCGGGGTTCCACCGCTTGGGTATCGATTGGCGAGGCCCTCGGCAGCTGGGTCGCGATTGCATCCGCGGCGTTGCGCTCGCCGCAGTTATCGGCATCCCCGGTCTTGCGCTCTATGCGGTTTCCAGGCTCGTGGGCGTGACGCCTCAGGTAGTGACATCTGACACCAGCCTCACGGCCACGCAGGTCGCACTGCTCGTGGTGGCAGCGCTGAGAGCAGCACTGCTTGAAGAGATTGTGGTTGTTGGCTACCTCACTGTGCGGTTGCAGGTGCTCGGATGGTCGATGTGGAGCATCCTAGCGGTATCCGCACTTTTGCGCGGGTCGTACCACCTGTATCAGGGCGTCGGAATGGCGCTCGGTAACGTCGTAATGGGAGTGCTGTTTGCGTGGCTATTTTTGCGCGGTTCGCGAAGTGACACGTTCGCGAACCGCCAGCGGTTGGCCCCGCTGGTTATCGCGCATTTCACACTCGATTGCGTTGCGTTCTTGGGGTACCCGCTCGCTGTGGCGCTCTGGCCAGATCTCTTCTAGGCGGTGTGTTCGACCGGTCTTCGCAGATGCCAACGGTGCCTGACAAATGACAGTATCCGCTCGAGTGTTGCGGCCCATTCGTGCACTACGTGTCGATAGGTGAGCCGCATCACCACATATCCTCGCGAGACGGCGATTTGGTCGGCATCTCGGTCATTATGGAAGGCTTCGGGGCGGTCATGATGCTCGCGCCCGTCGGTCTCGATCAGTAGTGACCGGCCGATTTTCATGTCGTAGCGGCGGGCTCCGCGAACGGGCCACTGTGTGGTCAGCTTGATGCGAAGCGCTCGCAATCGGGCGCGCAGTAGCGACTCGAGTCCCGAATCGGATGCGACATCGCTGTATTGCAGCACCCGTCGCCCCTTGCGGCCAGATTGTTCGCAAATCTCTACGAAAGTTTCATAGTCGAGTAGCTGTTCACGAATGAGGCTGTCTCCAATAGCCACGAGCTCGTCAATTGGTTGACATTCGAAGCAGGTGAGGTATGCCGCGGCTACGTTATCCACGACCACCTGGGTTGCGTTTGCGAGTCGTGGTTCACGGTGTATGCACACATTTTTCGTGCGGCGGATGCGGTGCTTGCGGTCGACGCGCACATGCAGCCGACGGTCGTGCGCACGCCAGGCGCCACGCGGCTGCAGCGCTGACGGGCCGGTGAGTGAGCCTCCGGCCACGCGGGCTCGGATGATATCTGGATGCGCATTTGCAAGTGCATACCATCCATATGCGGGTCGAATCAGGGTGCCGTTGGCAACGAGACGCTTGAGCCGGTGCGGTGAGATTCCGGCGTGCAACAACCATTTGCGGCGTGCGGTGCCTCCGCAGCGCTGCAGTAGGTCGTTGGCCTCTGGGGAGAGTGCTGCATCACGAAACATGTGAGCAGTGAACTCGAACTACGGCTTTACGGTGGTTGGGCGCGAGGATTCTGTGGATAGGTGACTTTTCACAGGTGCTGTGGGCTGCCGCAGTTACGGTGCCGGTGATTCTGGCTTCTGCGTGTTAGCAGTCGGCAATGGTTCGCACCGCACCAACTTTGGCCACCCAGCTGCTGTTGTGCAGCTATCTGCACAGCAGCACGTATGTGGCCAAAGTTGGTGGGGAGGGGGTGGTGTGAACGGTGCGGCGCGGGCGGGATGCCGGGGCGACGGAGCATTGGTGGTGACGGTGGGGTGAACGCGTATGGTCAGGGTGGCGGCTGTCTCGGTTGGCAGCCATTGGTCGTACAATTGAGATTCCGCCGAGTTCGATTGCAAAGGCACCTCTCATATGACCACAACCCTCGCTCACCGAAACGACATTCGTAACGTTGCCATCGTCGCTCACGTTGACCACGGAAAAACCACGCTCGTGGATGCGATGCTGAAGCAGACCCACACCTTCGGTGAGCACTCGTCACACGAAAACGACGATCGGGTGATGGACTCGGGCGATCTTGAGCGCGAGAAGGGCATCACGATTCTCGCGAAAAACACCGCCATTCGCTACAAGGGCGAGCACGCTGATGGTGAAGAGGTCATCATCAACGTCGTCGACACCCCCGGCCACGCCGACTTCGGTGGCGAGGTTGAGCGAGCGCTCTCGATGGTTGATGGTGTGGTGCTGCTGGTTGACTCGGCCGAGGGTCCCATGCCGCAAACTCGCTTTGTGCTGCGCAAGGCGCTCGAAGCGAAACTGCCGGTGATCCTGCTGGTGAATAAGACCGACCGACCCGATGCCCGCATTCCCGAGGTGGTGGGCGAGGCGCAAGATCTCTTGCTCGGTATCGCCGGCGATCTCAGTGACACGGTGCCCGATCTCGACATTGATGCGCTGCTCGAGCTGCCCGTGCTCTACGCTTCGGGGCGAGCTGGGGTTGCCTCGATTAGCGAGCCGGCAAACGGTGAGCTTCCCGATAGCGACAACCTTGAGCCGTTGTTCAACGCGATTCTCGAGCATATTCCGGCCCCCACCTATGACGCCGATGCGCCGCTGCAGGCGCATGTCACGAACCTCGACTCGTCGCCGTTCCTTGGTCGTATCGCGCTGCTGCGTATTCACAACGGCACGCTGCGTAAGGGTGCGACGGTGGCCTGGGTGCATGATGGTGAGACTCATAGTGTGCGCATCACCGAGATGATGGAGACGATCGGGCTTGAGCGCGTTCCCGCCCAGGAGGCGGGCCCCGGCGACATTATTGCGATTGCCGGTATTGACGACATCATGATTGGTGACACGATTGCCGATCCCGAGGATGTGCGTCCACTGCCGACGATTACGGTGGATGAACCGGCGATTTCGATGACGATTGGCACGAACACTTCGCCACTGGTTGGCAAGGTGAAAGGTCACAAGCTCACTGCCCGCATGGTGAAGGAGCGTCTTGATCGCGAGCTGATTGGTAATGTCTCGCTGCGAGTGCTCGATATTGGTCGCCCGGATGCTTGGGAGGTGCAGGGCCGCGGTGAGTTGGCGCTGTCGATCTTGATTGAGAATATGCGTCGTGAGGGTTTCGAACTTACTGCTGGTAAGCCGCAGGTGGTCACGAAAGAGATCGACGGTAAGAAGCACGAACCGTTTGAGCAGACGACGATTGATGTTCCGGAGGAGTTTCTCGGGGCGATCACGCAGCTGATGGCGGCGCGTAAGGGTCAGCTTGAGAGTATGGAGAACCACGGCACCGGTTGGGTGCGGATGGAGTTTTTGGTGCCGTCGCGGGGGTTGATTGGTTTCCGTAGCGAGTTCATGACGCTCACGAAGGGCACGGGTATCGCGAACTCGATTGCTGCTGGTTATCGGCCGTGGGCTGGGCAGATTCAGTCGCGTGTGAACGGTTCGATTGTGGCCGACCGGGCTGGTGTTGCCACGCCGTTCGCGATGATTGGGCTGCAAGAGCGCATGTCGTTCTTCATCGATCCGACCGATGAGGTGTACGAGGGCATGGTGATTGGTGAAAACACTCGTGCTGATGACATGGATGTGAACATCACCAAAGAGAAGAAGCTGACGAATATGCGCTCGGCCACTGCTGACGAGTTTGAGAAGCTTACGCCGCCGCGTCACCTGACGCTGGAGGAGTCGCTTGAGTTTGCTCGGGAAGATGAGTGCGTTGAGGTGACTCCCGAGAAGGTGCGTATCCGCAAGGTGGTGCTCGATGGTACGGCTCGCGCCCGTGCTGCAGCGCGGGCGAAGCGCGAGGGGTAGTGATGGTGCAGTCTGCGGGTGCACTCAACTGGAAATCGGTGTTGGAGGTGGCGCTGACGTCGCTGGCATATTTGCTCTTTGGTGCAATGGCCGCGACCATCGGCACGTTTGCTCACCGCACCCGGTTTTTTGTGGGCGAGTTTCCGGTGTGGATTGGTTGCATCGGGGCTGTGGCGGCGGTGCTGTTGATCGCGGTCGGTTTGCGCTGGTATCTAGATGAGTGGACGCCGTCGCTGATGTTCTTTCTGGGCGTGGTGTTGACGGTGTTCTTGTATTCGACGCCGGGGCCGGGCCGATCGGTGCTCTTCCCGGCGGGAGAATTGACTGGGCCGGCGCTGTGGTGGCTGTATGGTGCTGCGTTGGTTGCGGGCTTGCCGTTGCTGGTGCCGAAGATCCGTCAGCGCAACATGGATGCGCGCCGGAGCTCGGTGCGTGCGGGTACAGTTGAGACCGCGTCCGTGAATGAAAAGGAGTCTGCATCGTGACCTACGTAATTGCGCTTCCGTGTGTTGATGTGAAAGACCGTGCGTGCGTCGATGAGTGTCCGGTTGACTGCATCTATGAGGGTGAGCGGATGCTCTACATTCACCCGGATGAGTGCGTTGATTGTGGTGCCTGCGAGCCGGTTTGCCCGGTGGAAGCGATCTACTACGAGGATGACTTGCCGGAGGAGTGGTCAGACTACTACCGCGCGAATGTTGATTTCTTTGCCGAGATTGGTTCACCGGGTGGCGCTGCGAAGCTCGGCCCACAGACCTTTGATGACAAGATGATTGCCGAGCTACCTGCCGGGGTGAACGACTAGCTGCTGGTTTTTGAAGTGTGTCTGGGCGCGGCCGAGTTGGCTGCGCCCACCGCGTTTGTGGTTGGTCGGTGCGGTTTTCGCCAGCATAACTTGTAGTGAACGGCAATCACTCACGCTGCCGGGTTGTAGTCGCACGCAATGGTCATAGTTGCCCGTTAGGGTAGGAGGTGTGGCTGCCGCGCGAACGGTGTTGTGGTGGCTCCGCAACACGACAAATCCATGAGGAGGATCCGTGAGCGATCAGCAAGATTCGGTGCAAAACGCGCAGCAGGTCGCGACTTTCACTTTCCCCGGTGGCTCGGCAGAGTTGCCGATTATCCGGGCAGTTGATGGCCGTGATGCAGTGGACATGTCGACGTTCACTAAGCAGACCGGCCTTACCGGCCTCGACTATGGCTTTGTGAACACCTCGTCGACGCGCAGTGAGATCACATTCATCAATGGCGATGAGGGTGTGCTGCGGTATCGGGGTTACCCGATTGAGCAGCTGGCGGAGCACTCGACTTTCCTTGAGGTTGCCTATCTGCTCATCTATGGCGAGTTGCCCATCGAAACTGAATACGAGCAATTCACCACCCGTATCTCGCGGCACACACTGCTGCACGAGGATGTCAAGAAGCTCTTTGATGCCCTGCCGTACTCGGCGCATCCGATGTCGGTGCTTTCGAGTGCGGTGGCCGCGCTCGCGACGTACTACGAAGACACACTCGATGTGCACAACCCCGAGTATGTCGATCTCAACACTGTGCGGCTGCTGGCGAAACTGCCGGTGATTGCTGCCTACGCGCACAAGAAGTCGGTTGGGCAGGCCTTTTTGTATCCCGACAATTCGCTGTCGTTTGTTGACAACTTTTTGAAGCTCAACTTTGGTAACTACGCCGAAGAGTATGTGGTGAACCCGGTGCTGTCGAAAGCCCTCGACCGGCTGCTGATCCTGCACGCCGACCACGAGCAGAACGCTTCGACCTCGACTGTGCGCCTGGTCGGTTCGACCGAAGCGAACCTGTATGCCTCGGTGTCGGCCGGTATTTCGGCGTTGTTTGGGCCACTGCACGGTGGCGCCAACGAGGCGGTGCTGAACATGCTCGCCGGCATTGTTGAATCGGGCCAGGGTGTGAGCCGCTTCGTGGAGCGCGTGAAGAACAAAGAAGACGGTGTGCGCCTGATGGGCTTTGGGCACCGCGTCTACAAGAGTTACGACCCGCGTGCGAAGCTGGTGAAGCAGTCGGCCGACGAGGTGCTCGAGGCGTTGGGCGTGCACGACCCGCTGCTTGAAGTTGCGGTTGAGCTCGAGCAGGTGGCACTCAACGACGAGTATTTTCAGTCGCGTCGGCTCTATCCGAACGTCGATTTCTACACCGGCATTATTTACAAGGCGATGGGTTTCCCGACACGCATGTTCACGCCGCTATTTGCCATCGGCCGGCTTCCCGGCTGGATTGCGCAGTGGCGTGAACAGAACGTCGACCCGAAGTCGAAAATCGGTCGTCCGCAGCAGCTCTACACCGGGTCGGCTAAGCGCGACTATCCGGAAGGTCGCGACTTTTCAACGCACAGCTAGCGCTCGCCGCCGTAGGATGACATTACCGCTGCGTTTGAAGCAGCGGCATCAATGACGAGAGGAATAAACCGGATGAGCGTGCGCGCCTCAATACCGACACTGCCGGCGCGTGTCTTGCATCCCGCTATTGACCCGAATGACTATCCGATTGGCAGTCGACGAAATGCAATCGGGCAGACATTGCTGCGGCTGCCGGTGTGGGCGCAGCTGACGATCCTCTACGTGTTGTCGCGCATCGTCACCACGGTATTCATGCTCTGGTTTGCGAGTCGGCAAACTGATACCTGGCAGATTGCCGCTGAGCCCGACTATTTCTCGTTTGCGAATATTTGGGATGCGGCCTGGTATCGCAGAATTGCGGGCACCGGCTATCCCGACACACTGCCCGTCAACGAGCTGGGAGCGGTCACCGAGAACGCCTGGGCGTTTATGCCCGTGTACCCCTTCCTGGTGCGCGGTATCAGTGTTGTGACGACGCTGCCGTTTGATGTGGTGTCGGTGCTGGTTTCGCTGGCGGCGGGGTTGGCGACCTGCTTCGCGTTCCACCGACTGATGCGGTATTTCTTGAGCCCCGGAGCGTCACTGATCGCGGTGAGCCTGGTGCTTTTCGGACCGATCTCGCCGCTGTTTCAAGTGGGTTATGCCGAGGCGTTGCATTTTTGGATGCTCTGCCAGCTGCTGATTGATTTGCGTGAGCGTCGCTGGCTGGCGATGATGCCACTGATTGCGGTGGCGTCGCTGACTCGGCCGACTGGGCTCGCTTGGGCGTTCACCATGCTGCTGGTGATCCTCAACCGTTACTACAGCCAGCATGTGCGCCGTACTGAACGTTTTAGCTCACAGGAGCAGCTGCACGCCTGGGCTGCCGCGGTGTTCTCGGGAGTCATGGGGCTTGCCTGGCTGATTATTTGCGGCATTGTCACCGGGCGACCGCTTGGTTATCTCGACACCGAGCACGCCTGGCGCAACCACTACACCGGTGGCGCAGATACACCGCCATTTACACCGTGGCTCCACGCCGGTAGGTTCTGGCTCGATCAACCCAATGGCACGCTCATTGTGTTCGCCATGATCCTCGTGGTGGCTCTGGCAGTTGTGTGGCTTGGGGCGCCACTGATGCAGCGCTTCGGGGCCGAGATTACCGCGTGGGGGATTGCCTATTTCTCGTATATTCTGGCGGTGTTTTTCCCACAGTCGTCGACGTTCCGGATGCTTTTCCCGATGTTCCCGGCGGTGGCCGGGCCACTGGCACTGCCGCAGTCGCCGGTCTATCGGGTGCTGATATTCTCGGGCGGCATAATCGCGCAGTTGCTGTGGCTGCGGTTCATGTGGTTTGTTGATCCGCACGATTGGACGGCTCCCTAAACGACGAACGTCCCCAAATGAGCTGCTGTTCAGCGGGATTGCTCGGTGGCCGGATGATGCGCGCAGGCGCAGAAAAAGCGGTGTGCCCCGGCAAGATATGCCCGGGCGCACCGCTTCTCGTTGGTGGTGAACTATGCGGCGGTGGCTGCGTCGAGGCGCTCAGCCACGTTCTTCCAGTTGACGATGTTCCAGAAGGCCTTGACGTAGTCGGGCTTGACGTTCTGGTAGTCGAGGTAGAACGCGTGCTCCCACATGTCGAGCATGAGCAGCGGGGTGACACCGAAGGGTACGTTGCCCTGCTGGTCGAACAGCTGGAAGGTCGAAATGTTGCCGGTTGCGTTATCGCGACCGAGCACGGCCCAGCCTGAGCCCTGGATGCCGAGCGCGGCAGCGGTGAACTGCGCTTGGAACTTCTCGAGCCCACCGAACTCGTTGTCGAGCAGATCTTTAATTGATCCGGCAGGTGCCTCGTAGTCGGGGGTGAGGTTCGTCCAGAAGATCGAGTGATTGTTCACGCCGCCGACGTTGAAAGCGAGGTCTTTTTCGAGGCGGTTGATGTTGGCGAAGTCACCCTTGTCGCGAGCTTCAGCTAGCTGCTCGAGTGCGGTGTTCGCCCCCTTCACGTAGGTGGCGTGGTGTTTGGAGTGGTGCAGCTCCATGATTTTTGCCGAAATGTGCGGCTCGAGTGCCGAATAGTCGTACGGGAGGTCGGGGAGAGTAAATTCTGCCATCGTCATTCCTTTCGCATGGGGCGTCTGCCTCATCCATCCCGGCATACTCAACGGCGCCGGGCATACGTGCCAATGTATCCGGTGTGAATGTGTGCAACCCGAACGTACTCTTGCTATTGCAGTGTCGAAACACCTCCGGCCAGCTGTGGGGTCGACCATGCTGGAGACGGAGATTTGCTTGATGCTCAGCGTGCATCAGGTGCCAAGTGGCCGCACCGGGCAACCCGGGAAATAGCCCGGTAGAATGGTTCGTGGAAGAAGACCAAACAGGAGGCAACGATATGGCTGCGATGAAGCCGCGCACCGGTGACGGCCCGATGGAGGCTGTTCGCGAAGGTCGACTGATCATTGTTCGTGTACCGCTGGAAGGCGGCGGGCGACTGGTCGTGTCGGTGAACGACGACGAAGCAAAGGAACTTGCCACAGCGCTGGGTTCGGCACTCGAGTCGTAGTCTGGCTCTGACTGCAGCGCGGCGGGCTCACACTGGCGGTGCGGGTTCCGCTGCACTGTTTTTCTCGGTAGCGTGGGCGTCTTGGTAGTGCAGGGCGCCGTGCGCCACGCTAGCGGGGCATTGTAGAAATCTGCAGCAGGCCGCCGCCAATCGGCAGCACCGCGCAGGCGGTGTCGGGTTGACGATAAAACTCACGGATGATCGCCCGCAGCGAGTTCGTGACCGCATCCCGGCGTGCCGGATCGGCAACTCGGCCGTGGTTGAGCGCGTGCAGCAGCAAGATCGTGCCGCCTGGGCGAATGATGCGCAGTGCATGTCGCAGATACGCCGCCGCGAGTGCGGGGTCGTCTTGGATGAGCACGAGATCGTAACTGGCGTCGCTCATTCGGGGCAGCACTTCGATCGGGTCGCCGCTAATGCAGCGGATGCGCGCGGGTGCATGGCCGGCGGCGATCAGGGTCTGTCTGGCGTCGGCGAGATACTCCGATTCGGCTTCCAGACAGGTCATTGTCGATTCCGGGGCACCGCGATGCAGCCATGCCGAACTCACTCCGCCACTGGAACCGATCTCAACAATTTGCTGGGCGTTGGTAGCAGCGGCGATGAACGCCAGATGGGCACCAAGCCCCGGCGCGATCTCGGGTAGGCCCGCTTCGAGCGCGTAGTGGCGAGCGATCTGCTGCTCACGAGTTTCGTGCGCTTGTTCGTTCACAAAACGCCGGTTCAACTCGAGTTCGCTCATTCTTCAAGAATAGGTTACGGCCACTAGGGTAGAGGCGTGGGCTCACTGACCTTCGACAAGCTGATCATCATCGGCATCATCGCCATGCTCATATTTGGGCCCGAGAAACTGCCCACGCTCGCTGAACAGCTCGCGCACCTGATTCGTCGCGTGAAGGCGTGGAGTAGCGAAATGAAAGACCGAGCAGAGGATGAGCTCGGCGAAGACTTTTCGATTGATGATTGGCGCAAGCTCGATCCGCGCCAATACGATCCGCGTCGTATCGTGCGGGATGCGTGGAACGAGATAGAGGCGCCGAAGCCGTCGGGTTCGCGCGGTTCTGCTGCGGCGGCTGCGGGAGCAGTGAGCGCCGCAACCGCGGGCGCGGTGACGAGCTCGCGTCCCTCGTGGGCCGCGCTGACCGCTGCCGTAGCGGGCGAGCGCTATGTGCCGGGGTCTGCACCGTTCGACGATGAGGCCACCTAGCTGACCGAAAGCGGTAGTGATCGTCCGCTCAGACCGCGTGGCCGCTGTATCAACCGTTTCGCCGCGGCTCGCAGTGCGATCGCAGCCGGGTCGTCGGGGTGCGCGAGCACGACCGGGGTGCCGGCGTCGCCGCATTCGCGAAGCATCCCCGAAATTGGCACCTGCGCCAGCAGCTCAACACCCAAACGTTCGGCAACCGCGGCGCCGCCACCCGAGCCGAACAGCGCGAACTCGCTACCATCGGAGCCGATCGCCGGTGACATGGTCTCGATCACCCCCAGCAGGTGTTGTCCGGTCTTGCGAGCCACCGAACCCGACCGCCAAGCCACATCGGCGGCAGCTTGCTGCGGGGTGGTGACCACCACCGCGTCGCTTCCGGGCAGTAGCTGGCCGAGCGAAATCGCCACATCTCCGGTGCCCGGTGGCAGATCAAGCAGCAGCACATCGAGGTCGCCGAAGTGCACATCGGTGAGGAATTGCTGCAGGGTGCGGTGCAGCATCGGGCCGCGCCAGGCCACCACCTCGTCGGTTGAGGACAGGAACATCCCAATGGAAATAGTCGAGACCCCGTGCGCGACCGGCGGCAGCATCAGCTCACCGACTCGGGTGGGCTGGGTGCCGGGTGCAAGGCCGAGCAGCCCGGGCACCGAAAAACCGTAGACATCCGCATCCACGACCCCGACTGCCAAGCCTTCGGCAGCCATCGCGACTGCCAGATTCACCGTCACCGTAGATTTGCCAACCCCGCCCTTACCGCTGGTGACCGCGATCACGCGGGTGAGTGACTCGGGTCCGAACGGGTTGTGGGCGGGACGCGAACCGCGCACTTTCTGTACGACCTCACTGCGCTGTTCGGCAGTCATCACCCCGACTGTGAGCGTGTAGTGCTCGTCACCGATCACGCGCTCGATGGCGGCGCGCACCTCCGACTCAATTTGTTTCGCGGCGGGGCAGCCGACGATGGTGAGCAATAGCTCTACATGCACCGGGTTGTCGCTGATCTTGGCGATCATTCCGAGATCGGTCAGCGGCCGGCGCAATTCCGGGTCGTTGACGCGGGAAAGCTCGGCGTGGAGGGCATCGCGGCGGTTCATGAACTATCGGCTGGATCGGTTGGTTTCGGCGGTTTCGTCGTCATCGAGCTGGTCGATATCCTCGAGCAGCGAGCGCAGTTCGGCGCGGATGAAGTCTTTGGTGGCCACATCTTGCATTGCCAGCCGCAGTGCGACAATCTCGCGCATCAGGTATTCGAGATCGGCAGTGTTGCGTTCGGCTCGCTGACGATCCTGCTCAATCTGCACGCGGTCACGATCATCCTGGCGATTTTGCGCCAACAGAATCATCGGCGCCGCGTAGGAGGCCTGCAGCGAAAGGGCGAGCGTGAGCACGGTGAACCCGAGCGCGGCCGAGTCAAAACGCCACTGGTCGGGAGCCATTGAGTTCCAGGTCAACCAGAGCGCGACGAACACGGTTAACACGATGAGAAAGCCCGGGGTTCCGGATGCGCGGGCAATAACCTCCATCACGCGGCCGAGCACATCGCCGTCACGATCACGCTTTTTTGGGGCGTCATCGCCGCGGCGACGCTTACGGGGCTGGCGCTCCGACTTCGGTGTGGCGAGCAGTTCGTCATCTTCGTGCGACACGTGAATCACCCCCGATCCGATTGGTGGTTGAGTTGGTCAATGACGGGTTTGCGTGGCAGCGTGAGAGCCTGCGTGTCGAGGGTCACCTCGCGCGGTACCGAACGCCAGTCATTGGGCAGGATGTGGTCGAGCACGTCATCCACCGAGATCGCACCGACCAGGCAGTTCTCATCGTCGACCACCGGTAACACCACCAGGTCGTAGCGGGCAAGTGACCGCACCACATCGACATCGCTTGCGGTGGTGTGCACCGGTTGGGTGTTGCTGTCGAGGATCGATCCGACGCGCTCATGTGGTGGGTAGCGCAGCAGACGCTGGAAGTGCACCAGTCCAAGATAGCGGCCGGTGGGCGTCTCATAGGGGGATGCGGTAACAAACACCGTGGTCGCCAGTGCTGGCGGGATCTCCTGTCGTCGGATGAGCACGAGTGCCTCGGCGACGGTGGTGTCGGCCGAGACGATGATCGGATCGGTCGTCATCAAACCACCGGCGGTATTGGGCTCGAACTCGAGCAGCATGCGCACGTCTTCGGCCTCTTCAGGCTCCATGAGCGCGAGCAGTGCCTCTGATTTTTCGTCGTCGAGTCGGCCCACCAGGTCGGCGGCATCATCGGGCTGCATCTGGTCGAGCACGTCGGCGGCGCGTTCATCGCCGAGGTGGTCGATGATGACGACCTGGTCGTCTTCGTACATTTCTTCGAGCACTGCCGCGATGCGCTCATCCGGCATCTCTTCGACGACCTCGAGGCGGCGTTCTTCAGGAAGCTCAAGCAGTGCATCCGCGAAGTCGGAGGGGCCCATCTCGCTGTGGGCGGTGAGGAACTGAGTGGCTGGGGTGTCAGCGGTTGGGTCGAGATCGAGCTCGACCTCATCCCAGGTGACATATTTGCTCGGTTGGCGGCCGAACAAGTGCAGTGTGGTGCGTGGCATTCGCAAGAAGAGCTGCTCAACCGACCAGGTGCCGTCATCGGCCTGCTGAATGGCCACATCCTCGACCACGCCGCGAGTGCTGCTGGCCAGTACGATGGCAGAGCGGTCGAGCAGGTCGCTGAACACGCGCACCTCTTCACCGCGCTGTTCGAATGAGTGACGGTCGACGCGTTCCCAATCGACGATGAGCTGTGAGCTGCCAATTGACGTGATTTCATCCATGGCGGCGAAGATCACTCGTCGTGATGGCCCGGCCAGTTCGATGAGGATGCCGTTTACTCGCGGCGACTGCGCGGAGCGGTAGTTGATGATGACATCACGAACTCGGCCCACCCGATCACCGTTCTGATCGAATGCCGGGGTATTTGCCAGGCGCGCAACAAAGACTTTCGAGATGCTCACCCTTCGATGTTAGTCGGGCGGGTGCTGGCCGGTCGTTCACCGTAGCTTGTGGGTGCCGGTATGTCGCCCTTGGCGAACACGGCGGCGGCGCCCAGGCTGAGCGACTTAAATGGGGATATGAGTAGCTCTCCGCAGATGCAGAAACCCAGCCGTTTCCCGACGCTTCCCGTGGGTGAGGTGGTCGCTTCGTACTCGTCATATGAGCGGGCGCAGGAGGGGGTAGACCGCCTGGCGCGCAATGAGGGGTTTTCGGTGCAGTCAATTTCGATTGTTGGTAGCGACCTGAAGTCGGTTGAGCGGGTGACCGGGCGGATGAACACCGGAAAGGCCGCGCTCAACGGCGCACTATCGGGGCTGTTTTTGGGCATGTTCTTCGGCGCCACCATGATGCTGTTCATGCCTGAGGTCTATCTGGCAACCCTGGTTGGGGTGCTGCTTTTGGCAACCGTATTTGGTGCGGTGTGGGGCATGATCGTGTATGCGATCTCGCCGAATAAGCGCGAGTTCGCGTCGATGATGCAGTTAACTGCGAGTCACTACGACGTGATTGTGCCGCACGGGCTCGCCGCCGAGGCTCGGCAGATTCTTGGTGCTGCTGCGGTGACTCCGCAAGCTCAGGTTCCGGCTGCCTACGGGCAGCAGCCTGGCGGTTACGGTGTGCCACCGGCTGGATTTAGTGCCCCGCAGGCGCAACCGCAACACGGCAACCCTGCCACCGTGCAGCCCGGGGTTGGAACTGATGGCGCGAGTGTTGAGCCCGTGGCAACTCCACCGCGCACCTACGGCGAGATGCTGGATGAACGCCGCCGTCAACAGCGCGAGGCCTCGGCGTCGTCTGGTGAAGGCGAAGCAGCTGAGAGCGATTCGCACAATGGGGCGACTGCAGGGAACAGGGCCGGTGATGCTGAGCGTAACGAGTAGCTCTCGGTGCGCCGGTATCGCCGCGTGATGCCGGTCGGAGCGGGACGCAAAAAGGGGCCCTGTGGGGCCCCTTTTTGTTGCTTGCAGAGGGCAAGTGCGAGAGTACTTGATCTGTCATAGTATGCGAGGTATAGTAAAACTACTTCGATAGACATAGTACGACAGTCAGTGTAGTTCACAACAGAAACGGAGGGGCCGTGATCAGCAGCGATCTCATCCGTGGTTCGGTAGACCTGCTCGTACTCGACTCGGTTTGGGAGGCACCCTCATATGGGTATGCCATCTCGAAGCGAATTGAGGAACGAGCAGCGGGGCAATACTCCCTGAAAGAAACCACGCTCTACTCGGCCATGCGTCGCCTCGAACAGGCCGGCGCGCTCGAGTCGTTCCGTGGGGAACAGACCCATGGGCGGGCACGAACCTACTACCGAATCACCGACGTCGGTCGGGAACTCTATCGGTCGAAGTGCGCCGAGTGGCGTGCCACCAACGAATTGATCAGCAAGTTTGTACGACAGGGAGTCGAGTGATGGAAGCAATCACTACCTATCTCAATCACATGTTCCAGGGTCTTCCGGCAACCCCCGAGCTGCAGCGCGCTCGCGGCGAGCTCGGACAGATGGCAGAAGACCGATATCACGAACTCATCGCCGAGGGAGTGTCTGAGAATGAGGCTGTTGGGCGAGTGATCTCGCAGTTCGGCAATCTCGAAGAACTCGCCGACGAGCTCGGTATCCGCGCCGAACTCGATCGCGTGCATGAAGACGGGCTCAGGCTCGACGAACAGCAGGCCGAGCGCTTCGTCAGTGTGCGGCAGCGGGCTTCACACCTCATCGGTGGGGGAGTGCTTGCGGCTCTAGTTGGTGTCGCCGCACTGGTGCTGTTAGCAGCCGACGGGGAAGACGGAGCCCACCTCTTCAACCCGGAATACGCCAATGTATTGCAGGCAGTTGGTTTCGGCATCATGTTTTTGTGTTTCGCAATCGCGGTGGGCATGTTCATCTTCGCTGGAGTGTCACTGTCGAAGTTTGAGGCCGCTGAGAACGGTGTGGAGGTGCCGCTGAGCGCGCGGCAGAGATACGGCCGGCTGCGTGAGGGCGAAACCGGAAAATTTGCCCTGCAGCTCGGTATCGGTATCGGCGTGATTCTGCTCGGTGCCGCGGCGATCCCGGTAGTCAGCGTGCTTACCAATGAGAACGATGCGGCGACGCTGGTAGCCGTGACCGTGTTCCTGCTCCTGGTTGGCGTGGGTGTCTACCTGCTCGTGCTTGCGGCGATGCGTCGTACCACTCTCGCCATGTTGGCGCAGGAGGGAGAATACGAGCCAGCACAGCTGCGGCGAGAACAAAAATCAGACTTCCTGATCGAGGTGATTGCCGGTCCGTACTGGCTGCTCATGGTGGTCATCTATCTCGCGTGGAGCCTCATCGGTGACAGCTGGGAGATCTCGTGGATCATATGGCCAATCGCCGGTGTGGCTTTCGGACTGGTCGCGGTCACTCTCCAGTCGGTTCAGGCGGTGCGTGAGCGTCGCGAGAGTGGGCGGTAGCGCGGCTCCCTCTCGCAACAACTTGCGTGACCAAACGTGGGCGCCGCTGCGAATTGACCGCAGCGGCGCCCCCTGATGGCAAATCAACTAGCCGCGGATGCGGGCCATCCAGGCCTCGACCTCGTCGGTGGTGCGCGGAATTGCGGCCGATAGATTCTCGGCACCGGTTTCGGTAACCAGAATGTCGTCTTCAATTCGCACGCCGATGCCGCGCAGCTCTTCCGGCACGGTCAGGTCATCCGGTTGGAAGTACAGGCCGGGCTCGATGGTGAACACCATCCCGGCTTCGACCACACCGTCGAGATACATTTCGCGGCGGGCCTGCGCGCAGTCATGCACGTCGAGACCGAGGTGGTGGCTGGTGCCGTGCACCATATAGCGGCGATGCGGCTGGCTCTCGGGCAGCAGCGCCTGCTCGAGCGGCATCGGCAGGATGCCCCATCCCGAAAGCGTTTCGGCAATCGAGCGCAGTGCGGTTTCGTGCACCTGGCGGAAAGTGATGCCGGGCTTCACGATCGCGAAAGCGGCGTCGGCAGCCTTCAGCACCGCCTCATACACGCGCCGCTGCACCGGCGTGAACCGGCCGTCGATAGGCAGCGTGCGGGTGATATCAGCGGTGTAGTACGAGTCGGCCTCGACTCCCGCATCCACCAGCACGAGCTCGCCAGGCCGCACCTCACCATCGTTATCGGTCCAGTGCAGGATACACGCGTGCGCGCCAGCCGCAGCGATGGTGCCATACCCGACATCATTGCCCTCAAGTCGGGCACGAGCAGCGAACACACCCTCGATGATGCGCTCACCGCGACGGTGGCCTACGGCTCGGTCGAGTTCACGGATGATGTCATCAAACCCGCGTTCGGTGGCATCCACAGCGCCACGCAGCTCGGCGATCTCGTATTCGTCTTTTACCAATCGCGCTTCGCTGAGCTCCTGAGCGAGCTGCGGATTGTCGAGGGTGACGTCTGCGTGCTGTGATTCAAACTCGTTCAGCGACCGGGTTTGGATGCCGAGGTCGGCCGCCACCTGTGCCAGCGACGGCCGCGGGCCGGTCCAGAACTCGCCGATGGCGGGGTTGGCGTAAAACTCGCTGGTGTCGCGGCCCGCGCTTTCACGGAAATAGAGCGTCACCTCGTGCCCGCCAGTGATCGGGTCAAACACCAACTGAGCGCCGGGAACCGTGTCGGATCCCCAGCCGGTGAGATAGGTGAACGCAGTGTGTGCGCGGTAGGGATAGTCAGTGTCGTTCGAACGCACCTTCGGGTCTCCGGCCGCGATCACCAGGCGCTCGCCGGGATGCGCTGCCGAAAGCCGCTCGCGGCGCGCGGCAGTGAACGCGGCTGCGGTGCGTGGCTCAGGCAGCGTGTCAACGCGCTCAGCCCAGCCCGACGAAATGAACTGCTGGAAACCAGTTGACTCGGGCGTGGTGCTGCGATTGGCGTTCAGCTCGAGCGCATCGGCGGCAGCGGGTGTTGTCGACCCCTCGATGGTGTCATTGACAGTGGAGGTTTGTTGGTCAGTCATCCCTCCATTGTGGCCGCCGCAGCTGGGAACCGGCGTCGAGCCCTCCGCCATTACTCGTGATTTGTGGTGCGCGAGAGTTCGGCAAACACCGGACGGTGATCTGAACCGTCAAGTTCACTGCGAGCAATCACCTCAAAACCGGTGACTTGCCACTGCGAGGTGTACATCACGTGATCAATCGGTGTGCCCACCAGCGGCGGCCTCCCGCTCGGCCAGGTTCCCACCGCGGCCGCCCCTGCATCCAGTGCCGCATCCCGACACGCACCCAACTGCGCACCGGGAACATCGACATCCCCGAGCCCCGCGAGATGGTCGATCGTGGCATTGAAATCACCGGCAATAATGGTGTTGCCGCGACACACCGTCGACAGCCACTCCAGGTCTCGGTTCCACACGGCCATCTCACTGTGGACCGGCGCAATTGGATGTGTGGCGATAAGTGTTGGCCCATCACCCGAAACTGGTTCGGCGATCACAGTGGCGAGTTTCTCGGTGTCACCGAGCGACTCATTGAGTTCGTACTCGCCAAGCTCAACCGAAACCAACAGCGTCGTCTCTGCTGCCCGATATCCCGGTGCGCCGGTGTTTGACAGCACCCACATCGGTCGGCCCTCAGCTTTCATGAGCCCGGCAATTTCGAGCCCCATGTCACGGGTTGTTTCGGGCAGCATCACCACATCAGCGCGATACTCCAGGGCGAGATTGGCAATCGTGGGTGATCCCGGCTCGTTTCCGAGCGTGTTCCAGGCGAGCACACGCACCGAATCATCCGAGCCGGTGGCCTCGAGCACAGTGTTTACGCCACGACTCAGCACAATCCCCGCCGAAGCGACCGTCGCCACCGCCACCACCGCGGTACTGGCCGCCAGCAGGCCACGCAGCCGCCGCGACGGCACCAGCAGCAGCCCGAGCAGCACCAGCACGAAGCCGAATGAGAGTGTGGCAACCATCCGGAACGAAACGGCCTGAGCAAATGGAAACACTCGCTGTAGCCCGACCAGCTGCGGCCACAGCAGCACCGTCACCACAGCCGTAACCGGCACTGCAAGCACGATGCCGCCGAAGTACCAGCCCGGATGCACACGAATGGAGCGGCGAGTGTTCGACATAGCCCCGCAACTCTAAACCCCGATGCTGAGGTTGTGCTGCACCGACTCGACAACGAGCGCCAAGTAGCATCTCGATATGCCCGTTTATCAATTCGCTGCGAAGCGGCCGATCGACCTGCACACCCACTCGAATATTTCGGATGGCACCGAGTCGCCCGCCGAGGTGATGAGGGCTGCAGCCACGGCCGGAGTGGGCACAATAGCGCTCACCGACCACGACACCTTCGACGGGTGGGATCAGGCTGCCAGCGTTGTCGCCGATACCGGTGTGACGTTGATCCCGGGCGTAGAAATATCAACGCAGATCGACCGTGCCTCGGTGCACCTGCTCGGCTATTTGGTCGACCCCGAATACGAACCGCTGCGTGACGAACTGGATGCAATTCGCGAAAGCCGGCTGGGTCGCGCCGAACGGATGGTCGCACGCATCGGAGCCGACTACCCGCTCAGCTGGGAGGATGTGCTGGCCCAGGCCGAACCCGGTGCGACGATTGGCCGGCCGCATATTGCCGATGCGCTCGTGGCGAAGGGAATCGTGACCGACCGCTCGGCTGCATTCGACACAATTCTGCACTGGCGCGGCGGCTACTACCAGCCGCATCACGCACCGCATCCGATCAATGCGATCAAGCTCGTGCGCGCGGCGGGGGGAGTGCCGGTGCTGGCACATCCCGGCAGCCGGGGCCGACCAGCAATGCGCGACGGCAATTTGCCGGAACTCATTGCCGCGGGGCTGCTGGGCTTAGAAATTGGGCATCGCGAAAATGACGACATTAATCGCGGCCTGCTGCGCTATGCGGCCCGCACCAATGACCTCATCGTTACCGGTTCGAGCGACTATCACGGCACCGGAAAACCGAACCGGCTCGGCGAGAACACCACCGAGCCGGAGCAGCTGCAGCGAATTATTGACGCTGCTACCGGATGCGCGCCCTACTACTCGCCATCCGCCTCCGGGGCCTGATCGCGCTGCTGCGCTGCCGTGTTCTGGCTGTTGGTGCGGCGGCGACGGCGGCGACGACGGGGTGCGCCGCTCGCGCTGGTTGCCGCACCATCACCACTGGGCTGCTGCTTTTCAGCTGTCGCGCCCGAGACCTGCTTGCTGTCACCGGTGCGGCGACGGCTGCGCGTGCGTGAGCGCGATCCCTGCTGTGCGGCGGGCTTCTTGATGCGTCCCTTGGTGCCCTCGGGAACGTCGAGATCGTTGAACACGTGTGGTGACGACGAGTAGGTCTCCACCGGGTCTTCGGCACCGAGTTCGAGGGCCCGCGAGATGATTGCCCAGCGGGGAAGGTCTTCCCAATCGACCAGGGTGATTGCGGTTCCGGTGTTGCCGGCGCGACCGGTGCGGCCCACGCGGTGCAGATAGGTTTTTTCATCCTCGGGAATTGTGTGGTTGATCACGTGAGTGACGTCATCAACGTCGATCCCGCGGGCGGCAACATCGGTTGCGATGAGCACATCGCGTTTACCCGAGCGGAACTGCTCCATCGAGCGCTCGCGCTGGTCTTGGTTCATGTCGCCGTGAACGGCGCATGCCGAAAAACCGCGCTCGCGTAGTTCGTCGAGCAGTTTGGCGGCGGCACGCTTGGTGCGCATGAAGATGACCGTTTTGCCACGACCGGTTGCCTGCAGCATGCGGGCGATGAGTTCGTCTTTGTCGAGCGGATGGGCGCGGTAAACGAGATGCTTGATGTTTTTCTGCAGCACACCCTCATCCGGGTCGGTCACCCGGATGTGCACCGGTGCGCTCATGAACCGGCGCGCCAGTGTGAGAATTGGGCCGGGCATAGTGGCCGAGAACAGCATCGTGTGACGCACTGCCGGTACGCGCGAGAAAATCTTTTCGATATCGGGCAAGAAACCGAGATCGAGCATCTTGTCGGCCTCGTCGAGCACGATCTCGCGCACATTCGACAGCGACAGCACCCGCTGATTCATCAGGTCGATAATCCGGCCCGGGGTGCCAACCACCACCTGGGCGCCGGCTTTGAGTTGTTCGATCTGCTCGTCATAAGCCTTACCGCCGTAGATCGCCACCAGCGAGGTGCCGCGGCGTGACGCGGCTGTGACGAGATCCTCATACACCTGCATCGCCAATTCGCGAGTGGGGGTGACCACCAGGGCCTGCACCCCCGGTTCGGGGGTTTCACCCAACCGCTGTAGCAGCGGCAGCCCGAAACCGAGCGTCTTCCCGGTGCCGGTTTTTGCCTGGCCAATAATGTCTTGCCCCTTGAGGGCGAGGGGAATGGTTTGTTCCTGAATGGGGAAAGGGGTGGTGATGCTGTGTTCGGCGAGCACCGCCACGATGTCTGATTCGATTCCTAAATCGGCAAAGTTCACGAAAAAATACGCCCTTATCGCGTCGAAGAATTCTGGCGCCCGGGAATACTAAGGGCGCGGGTGCTGTCTACCGCACCGATACCAGCCTACCTGGCATTCGCGCGGCGAGCCGTTCCACGGTCAAGAAACTGTGTTTTTAAGACCGGGCCGGGGCGGTTGTACCGCAAGATGTGGTGTTCGGCAGCCAGTTTTCGCGGTATTGTCACGCTGAACCAGCTACGCTGACGACGTGGCAACGAGCAGTGTGAATTCCCAGTTCATTCCGTCAATTGCACGCATGCGTGCACTTGAGGCGGCGATATTTTCTCGCGCCGAACAAGAGGCGGCAAAACTCGCCGACGATTTTGCCGACAGCAACGCCTGTGAGCTGATCGCGGCGGCGCGGGATGATTTTGCTGCGGCGGCTACCGAGGTGGATGCGGCAGCTGAGGCGGGAGACATTCGCACCGCCGATATGCGCGTGGATGCACTGCGGTTAGCGGTTGCGGGGCACGACAAACAGGAAGAGTTGCTTTCGCTGCACATTGCGCTGGGATTCGCGATGGATGCGGTGGCACTGCTGCTGGGCACCCACACCGATACGAACGGGGTAGCTGCAGAATCCACGGCAAGCGAGCATATTGGCTCAGCTCAGGCTTCGCTAGTGGCAGCCCTCGAAGCGCTATTTGCCGATGACACACTGCTGGATGACCGACTGGCCATGTGGGGTCGCCGGGTGGCGGGCGACTGCGCCGTGTGGGCGCGAACGCTCTTGGGGCTCGAGAGCAGTGAATCAAACTCCGAAGCTGACGACACCGTCGAATGGCTGGTATCGCACTGCTTCTCGGAGCACTCACGCCGGATGAACAAAATCAAACTCGCTGCCTAGGTGTAGTTGGTCATAACCCACAACACCTAGGCGACCGCCTCTCTCCCGGAAATGGCACCGCAGCTACAAAATGGCACCGCCATACCGGTGCCATTAATCGGCCACGGTGCCATTTCCATACGTTCTCAGACGAAGTGGCACCGCAGCTGCAAAGTGGCACCGACATAGCGGTGCCACTTGTCGAACGCGGTGCCATTTCCCGAGATGGAATGACTAGCGCTGGGCGGCCGCGCGGGCGGCGGCGGGCAGCGCGTCGACAATGCGGTTCATTGCCGCGTCATCGTGCGCGGACGAAAGGAACCACGCCTCGAACGCTGACGGCGGCAGCGCCACGCCGGCTTCGAGCATGGCGTGGAAGAACCGACCGAAGGCGGCGGTGTCTTGTGCTTTCGCATCCTCGTAGTTGCGCACCGGCTCGTCACGGAAGAACACCGAGAACAGGTTGCCGGCGGTTTGGATCGTGTGCGGTACCGAAGCGGCGGTGAGCGCCTCACCCACCGCGCGCTGCAGCTCGGCCGAGCGGCGGTCGACCGTCGCATACACCTCGTTGTCGGCCAAGCGCAGCGTTTCGAGCCCGGCGATGGTCGCCAGCGGGTTACCCGACAGCGTACCGGCCTGATAGACGGCACCCACGGGGGCCAGATGTTGCATGATCTCGCGGCGGCCGCCGATGGCTGCCAGCGGCATCCCGCCACCGATCACCTTGCCGAACGTGAACAGGTCGGGCTCATAACCGCCCTCGAGGCCCCACCAACCGGCGGGACCAACCCGGAAACCGGTGAGCACTTCATCCAGGATGAACAGCGCACCGTGTTCGCGAGTGAGCTCACGCAGGGTTGTATTGAAGTCGGCAGCCGGTGTGACGATACCCATGTTCGCGGGCGATGCCTCGGTGATAACCGCAGCGATACGGTCGCCCATTTCAGCGAACACCTCGCGAATAGCGGCCACGTTGTTGTATTCGACCACCACGGTGTCGGCGGTGGCAGAGGCCGGCACACCCGCCGAACCGGGCAGGCCCTGGGTTGCCAGGCCTGAACCGGCAGCGGCGAGCAGTGCATCCGAGTGCCCGTGATAGCAACCGGCAAACTTAACGACCACATCGCGCCCGGTGGCGCCGCGCGCCAGCCGGATAGCGGTCATGGTTGCCTCGGTGCCGGTTGACACAAAACGAACCTGCTCGGCAAGCGGCACCCGCGCGCGCACAGCTTCCGCAAGCTCCACCTCGGTGACGGTGGCTGCCCCGAACGACAGCCCGCGCGCGGCGGCCTGCTGCACGGCGGCAACCACCTCGGGATGGGCATGGCCCAGCAGCGCCGGACCCCACGAGCACACCAGGTCGACGTACTCGTTACCGTCCACATCCACCACATAGGGGCCGTGCGCCGAGGCGATAAACACCGGGTCGCCACCCACCGAACCAAACGCGCGCACCGGCGACGAGACACCGCCAGGGATGATGTCTTTGGCGCGATCAAAAAGATTTACTTCAGCCATGATGCAAACTCCTCAGCCCAGTAGGTCAACACAATATCGGCACCGGCGCGAACAATCGCGGTAACCGATTCTGAAATCGCAGCCCGGCGATCGATCCAGTTTTGGCGGGCAGCCGCTTCAATCATCGCGTACTCGCCCGATACTTGGTATGCGGCCACCGGCACCGGCGCAACAGCCGCCACATCGGCGAGCACATCGAGGTAGTAGCCGGCCGGTTTCACCATCACCATATCGGCACCCTCGGCGAGATCGAGTTCGGTCTCGTGCATCCCCTCGCGACGGTTTGCGGGGTCTTGCTGGTAGGTGCGGCGGTCGCCTTCGAGGGTTGATGAAACCGCGTCGCGGAAGGGGCCATAAAACGCGGATGCATACTTAGCCGAGTAGGCGAGAATGGCCACATCCTGGAAGCCAGCGTCATCGAGCGCATCCCGGATAAATCCGACCTGGCCGTCCATCATGCCCGAGGGCGATACCACGTGTGCTCCGGCGCGAGCCTGGGCCACCGCCATCGCGCCATAGGCTTCGAGCGTCGCGTCATTTTCAACCTTGCCCGTGGCAGTCACAAACCCGCAGTGGCCGTGGCTGGTGAACTCATCCAGGCAGGTGTCGGCCATGATGACGGTGTCGTTGCCAACCGCATCCCGCACCGCTGCTAAGCCGAGCTGCAGGATGCCCTCTTCATCCCAGGCTGCGCTGCCGCGCTCATCCTTCGCGGCCTCTTCGGGAACCCCAAACAGCATGAGGCCACCAACACCGGCGGCAACGGCACGTTCGGCAGCGGCCGGAAGATCGGCGAGCGAATGGCGGTGCACACCTGGCATTGAGACGATTTCGCCGGGCTCATCGGCAACAAACATTGGGAGCACCAGCTGGTCGGGGCGCACCTGCGTTTCGCGCACGAGGCGACGCATAGCGGGGGTGGAACGGAGTCGACGGGGACGATGCTGAATCATGCGCTGTGCTTTCTGATAGTTGCGAGTGCTTGGATAAGCCCGTCGGCATCCTGCGTGGCTGCCTGGGCTGCCACGGGTACCGAGCGGTGGTGCAGGGATGCTGCCGAGGGCGGGCCGAACGCCACAACGGCCGTTTCGGGATGCCAACCGAGCAGCTGCTCGATCGCGGCACCCATCGAACCCGACAGCACCACGACGGCATCAAAATGTCCGCTGCGATAGTCGCTGATGAGGCGCTGGGGGAGTGACTCGACCGGTTCCATCGTGTACACCGGCAGCGTTTCAACCTCATAGCCTTTTTCGCGCAGCCCGGCCGCGAGCACTGGTGACGACAATGCCGAACCGGGGATGAGTACGCGCCCCGACCCAGCGGGCCAGGCCTCGGCGAGCGACGCCGCGCTTGATTCGCCGCGCACCGGCAGCAGATCGACACGGTAGCCGTGCTCGCGCGCTGCGGTTGCGGTGCCAGGGCCGACCACCGCGAGACGGGCTGATTCGGGGACGCGCAACCCCAACTGTTCGAGCACCGTGAACGTTGTCGGCGAGGTCACCGCGACCCAGTCGGCGCCCTCGAGGGTGCGGTCGGTGGCGATCGGCACCCGCTGTTGCACCGGTTCGGCAGTCACTTCGGCACCAGATGCCCGCAGCGCCGCCAGCAGATCACCCTCATTTGCGCGGGGGAAGAACACGTGCATCCCCGCCAATACGTTCGCGCCGCGCCACAGCGACGAATCGTCGTGGAGCTCGGTCAAGCGTGACGGGCGGGATGCATCGAGCTCGGCAATGTCTGCCGCGCCCTGCCGTAGCAGTTGCTGCGCCGTGAGCGCACCGGCCTCATCTGTCAGCGGCATCGAATGGGTTACGGCGGCGCTACCGTCGAGCGCAAACACCCCGGCCTCGAGCGTGTCGCCGCGGCCGAGGGCGCCGATTGGGGCAGCGCAGCCACCGCCGAGTTCGGCAAGCACCAGGCGTTCGGCGTGCACTGCGCATGCTGTTTCTGGGTGGTCTAGGGCCGCGAGCGCTGCCATCACCTCGGTGTTTTCGCTGCGACACTCGAGTGCGAGCGCGCCCTGACCCGGTGAGGGCAGCAGATCGAGATAGTCGGTGATGTGTTCGGTCATGCCGAGCCGCTGCAGGCCCGCTGCCGCGAGCACAACCGCGTCGAGGTCGGTGGCTGATACGCGCGCGAGCCGGGTGCCGACATTGCCGCGCACATCCACATAGCGCAGATCGGGGCGTAATTGACGCAGCTGGGCGACCCGCCGAGGCGAGCCGGTGCCGACGGTGGCACCGGCGGGTAGCTGGCTGAGCGTGAGACCGTCACGCGCACAGAGGGCATCGCGGTGATCGGCGCGAGCCGGGACGGCTGCGATGGTCAGCCCCGCAACCGGCTGCGTGGGCAGGTCTTTGAGCGAGTGCACCGCGAAATCGCATTCGCCGTTGAGCAGCGCGATGCGCAATTCGGCGGCGAATACGCCCACGCCTCCCAGTTGGGTGAGTGAGCCGCGGGCCACATCACCGCCGGTGCGGATACGCACGAGTTCAACCTCGTGACCGCGGGCGCGGAGTGCATCGGCAACCTGCTCCGACTGCGAAACGGCGAGGGCCGAGCCTCGGGTACCGAGCTTAAGTTTCACGAATCTCTCCCTGTGCGAGTAACGTTCCCCGCCGCTGTGTGCACACTATTTACCCAATCGCGCTCGAGCAATTGCGCCACACCAGCGATTGCGGGCGCAATACCGTTGCCGTCGAGCCAGGCACCAACAAGTGAAACTCCGGCAGCGCTGGCCCGATCACGAATCGTGGTGCGCTCAGCGGGACTGATGCGGGTGGGCACCGAATCCCATGCCAGCGAGACAAAACCGGTGATGTCCGCTGCTGTTACCGGCACCCCGGTCAGGCGTGCGAGGTCGCCCACCGCGCCCTCAAGGGTGGGGCGGGCCTGCGGGGGATAGGTCATGCGAAACACATGTTCGGGTACCCACGACCATTTTGCCGAGTAGTGCGTGATTGCTTTGGCGCCGACACCGTCGGGTTCGGCCACCACGGCTCCCGAACCAATCGGATGCGCGGCAAACTCGGGTTTTGAGGTGGTGAGAATGGCCGATCGGATGGTGCGCACCGGCGGCGGGGTGAGTTCAACTCCCAGGGTGGCCAGCAGTTGTGTAGCCACCCGTGCCGGAGTAGCGAGCACCAGGTGGTCGGCATCGAACGCGATACCGCTGGTGGCGTACACCGTGAACCCGGCTTCGCTGTGTTCGAGTCGGGAGACGGGCGTATCGGTATGCAGCACACCACCTGCTGTCAACAAGCGTTCGCGCAGTGCTTCGATGAGCTGGAACATACCACCGACTGGTTGTTCGACAGCGGCGCTACCGGGACCACGAAGCTGCGCCACCGCGGCGATCAGCGAGCCGGTATCGGCCAGTTTCTTCAGCAGCTGCGGTGCGAACTCGATAAGCGGCATCTGTTCGGGCGAAAGCGCATATACGCCGCGAGTCACCGGGGCCACGAGCTTTGCCACTACCGCTTCGCCCAGCCGCGAGCGCACGAGCTCGGCGATTGTGGCCGCGTCGGCACCCACATTGCGGTCAAGCTGCGGCTCGGAGGTAACAACCCGGTACTCATCAGCACTGAGCGCACCGAAGGCGGGATCGTCGAGTGAACTGGGAATACCGAGCACTCCGGTGGCCATCGGATAGACACCGTGTCGCCACCACAGCTGCGAGGTGCCGTGTGGCGGGGACACCGCAAGCCCGAGCTCATCACACAGGGTGCGCACCGTGCCACCGCGAACCGCGTAGGCCTCCGCTCCCGCATCTACGAGCGCATCGCCAACCGTGACCGGGCTGATCATGCCCCCGAGCTGTGGCTTTGCCTCGAGCAGCGTCACCTCGTGATCGCGTTCGCGCAGCCGCACGGCTGCCAGTAGCCCGGCAATACCGCCGCCGACAATGACGACGCGACTCACAGCTCGTGGATGAGGGCAACCAGGTCGGTCAGCACCTGCGGGTCAGTTGTGGGCGGAACTCCGTGACCGAGATTCACGATGTGCGCCGGAGCTGCCTGCCCGCGACGCACCACATCGCGTGCGTGTGCTTCGAGGGCTGGCCAGCCGGCAGCCAGCAGCGCGGGGTCGATATTGCCCTGCAACGGCAGGCCTGGCACCAGCTGCGCCGCCTCATCGAGCGGCGTGCGGTAGTCGACACCAAGGGCATCAACACCGATAGCGGCCATATCGGGCAACAGATGACGGGTACCCACACCGAAGTGGATGCGCGGCACCCGGTCGGCCACTGCTGCAAGCGCGGTGGCCGAGTGCGGCTGCACATACTCGAGGTAGTCGGCACGGCTCAGCGAACCGGCCCACGAATCAAACAGCTGCACGGCGCGAGCGCCCGCCGCGATCTGCGCATCCAAGAACTGGCCCGAAAGTTTCGCGGCCCAGTCGAGCAGACGATTCCACGCTTCGGGATCGGCATGCATCATGCTGCGGGCTCGCAGGTGATCGCGGGTGCCGCGCCCCTCGACCAGGTAGGCGGCGAGAGTGAACGGGGCGCCAGCAAAACCAATAAGCGGTGTCGCATCACCGAGCTCGCTGACGATGATCGATATCGCTTCAGTGATGGCGCTGCTGTCTGAAATTTCGTGTGCGACGATGCGGTCAACATCCGCGCGGGTGCGCACCGGATTTTCGACCACCGGGCCGACACCCGAAACAATATCCACATCCACGCCTGCCAGAACGAGCGGCGTCATGATGTCAGAGAAGAAGATTGCCGCATCCACGCCGTGACGACGCACCGGCTGCAGCGTGATCTCGGCAGCTAAATCGGGAACCAAGCAGGCTTCGAGGATAGTGGTGCCCTCGCGAGCCTGGCGATATTCGGGCAGCGAACGACCTGCCTGGCGCATGAACCACACCGGCAGTCGGTCTGGTCGTTTGCCCTGCAGCGCAGAAAGAAGAGCACTCATAGTGACTATCGATTGTGCCACAGGCGTGTGCATGCCAGGGCAAGGCGGTTGGGTGCAACGTTACCGCCCAGAAAAGTGGTTGAATAGGCAGCACTGTGACTCTGCATGTTTTTTCTCTCCAGCATGATCGTCAAGGGCTCTCGGAAGTTGAGCGAATCGCCAACGGCATCGATAAAGCGGTAGCCGAGCTTCGAAAGTCATCGGCGGTTACCGGTTCGGTGGTGTTGAGCACGTGCAACCGGGTTGAGGTGCTGCTTGACACCGATGAATCCGGCGCAGCCGACCTGCGAACGGTGCTGAACGCGCAATTTGCTACGCCACCGGCCTGGGATCTCTACCTCGGCGAGGCGGCGCTCGGGCATCTTTTCCGTGTGGCTGCCGGGCTCGAATCGATGGTGGTTGGTGAGCGTGAAATCGCCGGTCAGCTCAAGCGAGCTCTCACCGACGCGCGCGACGCGGGTGAGTCGACACATGTGCTCAATATTGCGATTGACGATGCGCTACGCACCTCGCGCCGTGTCTCACACGAAACCGCGCTCGAGGGTGCCGGTCGTTCGGTAGTGAGCGAGGGTCTCGACCTGCTTGAGGTCGATGACTGGGCGAAGCTGTCGGTGCTGATCGTCGGCACCGGCGCCTATGCCGGTGCGGTAATTGCCGCGCTGCGCCGCCGCGGTGTGGCAGATATTGCCGTGCACTCGGCCAGCGGCCGCGGTGAGCGCTTTGCTGAAGGTCACGAGGTTGCGCACGAGCCCGATCTGACTGCCGGTATCGCCGCAGCAGATCTCATCGTCACCTGCCGTGGCCGTGGCGGGCATGTCATCACCCCGCGGACGCTGACGGAGGTGAGTGGGCCGAAGATTTTTCTCGACCTGTCGCTCGCACGCGATGTTGATCCCGAAGTCGGCCAGCGCGAACAAACCCAGCTGATTGATCTCGCCCGCATCCAAGAGGCGCTCGGTAGCGGGATTGATGAAGACACGCGCCGGGCCAGTGCGATTGTGAATGAAGGCATCGCCGAGACCCTCACCAAGCTGCGCGTGCGCGCGGTCGACCCGGCGGTGGTCGGATTGCGCGAATCGGTGATGGCGCTGGTAGATGACGAAGTCGCCCGGCTGCCGCAGCGCGAGCTCACGCACGAAGACGCCGCGCGATCACTGCGGCGGTTGGCGACCCGACTGCTGCACGTGCCATCAACCCGTGCCCGGCTCGCCGCCGAACAGGGCCGCACCGCCGAGTACCTGCGGGCTATGCAGCATCTGTACGGCATCGGTGAGCGTCGCGAAATTGACGCCGACACGCTCGAAGAAGATGTCTGCCCGGTGACACACCTGGGCGTGTCTGACCTCAAACATTAGCCACCGGGGCCCGGCATGACAGACCGGTTGGTTCGGTGGTGTCGGATTGCGACGGGCTGGTGCTCAGTTGCTCTCGCCGGGTTGGATATTGACGCGGCCTACGTGACTGAGGCGGTCGAAGAGGTCTTTATCATCCGCCTGGCGGTGTTTCGCCATGCCGGTGGCGCTGAGAAACACGGTAACCGTAACGACAATCACGAGCACCACCCACGGCGCGACCGCGGTGGGAGCCAACGCCGACCAGGTAAGCAGCCGGCCCAACCAGATCAGTGCTGTCCAGGTGCCGGCAGCCACTGCGGCGCCGATACCCGGCAGCAGTAGCGGATGCAGTAGCCCCTTCGGAGCGGCAACGGCGTGGGCTGCAATACCACAGAGCACACCGATTGCCAGTGCAATGAGCGTCTCCATTAGGCCACGAATCCAACGCGGCGGGCGGCCTCTTCGCCGATTTCTACGTAGGCGATCTGCTCACGGTTGACGAGGTAGACGCGCTGGCGGTCATCCTCGAAGCGAATGATCGAGTCGCCTCCGGTTACCAGCTGCTCAACCTCGGCCGAAGAGGCGTTGGTTTCAAAGCTGAGTTCACGGGGCGAGTGCAGGATACCGATACGCAGTTCCACGGAGAAACCTTTCGCTCAAATGCGGATGCTTGCCGATGGACAGCCTACTTGGCTAAAAGTGTCGGAGGCAGCAAGTACGGTGAATGCCATGAGCGAACAAGTAGGTAGCGTGTCGATTCCGCTGAGCGATCGACAGCGGCATATCCTCGCCCGCACCCACGACGAACCCCTCGCCGTATTGGGTGCTCCTGGCACCGGAAAAACCTCGCTGCTCATCGAAGTGGTTGCGGAGCATGTCGGGGGTGGTACACCACCCGATCAGGTTCTTGCGGTGGCGGCCAACCGCAAACAGGCCGCCGATCTGCGAGATCGTATCGCCGCTCGGTTGCAGACCGCGGTGCGCGGTGGTGGGCTTGGGCGCACGGTCGCTTCGATTTCGCACGAAATTGTGTCACTTGATCGAGCTCGCAATGGCGAGACTGCGCCGCGATTGCTGACCGGTTCGCAGCAGGATGCAATTCTGCGTGATGTTATCGCCGGCGCCACCGATCCAGATGGGGCACCGATACGCCACCGTGGAGAGCTGCCCTGGCCCGAAAGCTTCTCGCCCGAAACTCCCCACCTGGCGGGGTTTCGCGCCGAGCTACGTGAACTGCTTGCGGCGATGGCCACTCACAGCGTCAGCCCCGAGCAACTGGCAAAACTGAGCCTGCCGTACGACGAAGCGGTGGCCGCACGGCAACGTCACCGTGCCCTGTGGCTGGGGGCCTCGCAGCTGGCGCGCGACTACCAGGATGTGCTCGGCTCGGCCTATGAAGCCAGCTACGACGTCGCTAATATGACCGCGTTGGCAGCCAAACTGGTGGCGGCGGGGGCGCTCTCGGCAGCCGGCACCGAGATCAAGCTCGTGGTGGTTGACGACGCCCAAGAACTCACCGAGTCGGGTCGACAGCTGGTCGCCGCATTTGAAAGGCGCGGTGCCCGCATCATCAGTTTTGGTGATCCCGATGTCGCCACCGGCCCCTATCACGGCGGCGTCGCCGAATATGCCCGCAGTTGGCGGTCGGCAGATCAACCGGCTCCGTCAATCGAGGTGCTTGATCGCCGATACCGGCACACGCCGGTTACCAGCCGAATCTTCGCTGGCTTTGCCGAACGAATCGGCGTTGCTGAAGGTGCCTGGCAGCATCGCGCCGCGGTCAGTGCACGCGCCACCCGCACCGAAGTCGAAGCCACTGTTGGCCAGACGATTCCCGAGGTGGCGAAGGCAGAGGCTGGCAGCATCCATGAAGAAGCCACGCTGGTTGCCGGTTACCTGCGTCGTTTGCATCTGCTCGAATCGGTGCCGTGGTCGCAATTGGCGGTGATTGCTCGCAGCAGCGCCACACTCGCGACAGTCGAACGTGCCCTCAACCGCGCCGGAATCCCAACCGCAACGAACGCGCCGGTGCGAGCCACCGACGACTCGACAGTGCAGGCAATTCTGACGCTCGCGCAGCTGGCGCAATCCGACCCCAAGGTCTGGTCGCTGGGGGCTGTGCAGCGGGTGCTGGCCTCCGAGCTTTTCGGAGTAGACGCGTTGAAGTTCCGTCGACTGCGGCGGTCGATGGTGCACGCCGATATTGCAGCATCTCAACAGCACGGCCAGGCAGCGACGGGCTCGGCCACGCTTCCCGGTGAACTGTTTTCGGGCAGCGACCTGGTGATCGCCACGATTGCTGCTGAGATTGAGGACAAACGCCACCCCGTCGGTTCGGATGTGCTCGATGCCATCGAGCAGCGGCGCAGCACAACCTCGCGGGGTGCTCGCGCGGTGCGGCAGATGATCGAGATATTACGCGGGATGCGCCAGCGTCTGGCCGCCCACGCACCGCTCGACACCGTGCTATTTGTGGCCTGGGACGATTCCGAGCGTAATGCCCGCTGGCAGCGCGCTGCACTTAACAACACTCCCGATGCGGTTGCGATTAACCGGCGGCTTGATGCGGTTGTCGCGCTCTTCGACCGTGCCAAGCGATTCGTGGAACGCAACCCTGATGCATCACTCGAAGTGTTTCTTGCCGAGTGGCAGAACAATAATGTGGTCGACGACTCGCTTGGCGGGGCACGTCGCACCGAAGCAGTGACGCTCACCACACCGGCAGCTGCGATCGGGAACTCGTGGCGTGGCGTTGCCATTGTGGGCGTGAACGAGGGCGCCTGGCCAAACCTGCGGGTGCGCGACACACTGCTCGGCGCCGGCCGGCTAGTTGAGGCGCTGCGAAACGAACCGACGCCAGGCGCGATCGATCGGCGCCGTCAGGTGCTGTACGACGAGTCACGGATGTTGCTTGCAGCGATGAGCCGAGCCAGCGACTATCTGTTACTCACCGCGATCAATAGTGACGAAGTGCAGCCCTCGCCGTATCTGCGGCAATTACCACTGCCTGCGCTCGACCCGCGGCTGGTGCTGAGTGAACAGCTGGCAGTCGACTATCGGCTATTGGGAATGGGCGCACTCACGGGGCATTTGCGCCGCGAACTCGCTGAAAGCGGCGACCGCGATTCAGCCCTGGCGCTGGCTCGTCTGGCACGCGCCCGAGTGCCGGGAGCGGACCCGGCCGATTGGTTTGCTGCTCGCGGGCGCAGCACCGAAGCACCGCTACTGACGGTGAGTGAGGCACATACCGAGCTGTGGCTGCGACCATCCTCGATTAAAGGATTCCTCACCTGCCCGCTCAACTGGTTTGTTGAGCAGCATGCGTTCGGTAGCCCCTCACCCGCGCAGACAGTGGGAAACATCATTCACGAAGCACTCGAGCACGAACTTGATTTCGCCTCGATCATTGAATATCAGCAGTGGGTGCACGACCAATTGCAGTTGCTCGACTTCGAAGCCGACTGGACCGGCGAAGTGCAACGCGGTCGTGCCGAAGAAAAGGCCCTGCGCTTCTGGCAGTATCTGCAATGGCAAGGATCGGGGCGAGCAATCGGGTATGAAACAAATATGCGCTGCTCGTTTGCCGAACAGCTCGTCACAGAAACGGGCGACCTCGATATCACTCTCAATATTTCCGGGCAAATCGACCGTATTGAAACTGACGAAAACGGTGTTCGTATCGTAGATTTCAAGACTGGCCGCCGTCCCTCGAGAAGTGAGCACAGCGACTATTTCCCGCAGCTGTGGGCCTATCAGATCGGGTATCAATTGGGAGCGCTCGACGAACAGCTCGAGCGGGTTATCGAGCCAGAGGGCGAATCAAAACGGTTTGATGTGGGGAGACTCGTGTTCGAAAAAGACGTTGTTAACCCGCCGCAGTACGAACTGGTTGAGCAGCCCGCACTCAGCGAAACCGAACTGGCATGTGTTCGCCAGCTCTTTGCTCGCATAGCGCTGCAACAGCACGGTGTGCTGATCTCAACAGCAGTAGACCCCGACCGGCCCACCGTGGGGTCGGTCAATGCAGCCCCTCAGTTCATCGCAGAGCTTGGCACTCACTGTGCCGGCAGCTGGGGTATGCCGGCTTCCTGCGCTCTGTACACGGTGCCGGAGGTAACCGAATGACCGAGCAACTTCACCTGCAGATTGCGCGGGCACTGACCCCCAGCGGGAAACCTGTTTATCTGCCCACCGACGAGCAGCGCAAGATAATCGAGGCGCCGATCGAACCGGCGCTGGTGGTGGCGGGTGCTGGCAGCGGTAAGACGCACACGATGGTGCTGCGCATCCTGTGGTTGATTGCCACGCACCAGGTGCACCCAAGCGAGGTGCTGGGGCTTACCTTTACTCGCAAGGCCACCGGCGAGCTGCGCACCCGACTTGAGGCAGGGCTGCGTGCGTTGCGGCAGCACGGCATCATCGACTTTGACGAGTTCGAGGCGCCCCAAATCAGCACCTACAACTCGTATGCCAGCACGATTTATCGGCAGTATGCGCTGCTAGTTGGCCGCGAACCCGACGCGATGCTGCTCGACCAGCCGGCAGCCTTCTCGCTCATGCGACAGGTAGCCATCGACAGCAACGATGTTGAACTCATGCTCGGGCAGTGGCGCAACCCAGGCCAGGTCGCTGAAAAGGCACTTGAACTGGCCAATTCCATGCGCGATAACGGCCTCACCGGTAGTGATATCGAAGGGTTTGTGGCAACCTTTACCGACTGGCTCGCCTCGCGTGAACGCGGTGTGACCGATTCCGGCCGACCGGGGCCGAAATTTGAAACCGTGCACAAACTGGTCGACAACATCGAGCGGTTACCGGTGCTCGCTCGTCTCGCCGACGAATACCAGCGACGCAAACGCCAATACGGCGTGATCGAGTTCAGTGATCAGGTAGCCACCGCCACCGAAATCCTCGCCCAAGACCCCGCTATCGGAGACGAACTCCGCGCCCAGACCAAGCTCGTCATCCTTGACGAATACCAAGACACCTCGGTGGGGCAGACCGCGCTATTCGCCACACTATTCCGCGGCCACGGAGTGATGGCGGTGGGCGACCCCAAACAGTCAATCTACGCCTGGCGAGGCGCTTCGGCCGGCAATATGCGCTGCTTCTACCGCGATTTCGCCACCGCCCAACAGCCGCGAAACAAGTTCACACTCTCAACCTCTTGGCGCAACGATAGCGATATACTCACGGCAGCGAACCGGGTGGCCCAGCCGCTTCCTGAAAGCCGTCACGGCGTCACGCTCGCCGCCCGCGACGGAGCTGCTACGGGAAACATCTGCGCAGGCTACTTCCTCACCCAAGACCAAGAGTCTGCGGCAATTGCCGACTGGTTTGCCGAGCGGTTCATCGACAACGAGGTCGTATGGCGTGAAAAAACCGGCGCGGTGCTGGTTCGGGCGCGCAATCAGATGCAGTCAATTGTCGATGCCCTTGCCGCGCGCGGCATACCCTACCGGGTGATCGGCCTCGGAGGGCTGCTCGGCACCCCAGAAGTGGTTGATCTCAACTGCTTGCTGCGCGCGGCCAGCGACGAGTCGGCGGGTAACGAACTGCTGCGGTTACTCGTGGGGGCCCGATTTGAACTGGGCCTCGCCGATATCGAAGCCCTCTCGCTTCTGGCTCGACAAACCGGGCAGTCGCGGCAGCTTCGCGGCAGCCACCACGCGCAACAAGAGACCGATTCGTTGGCCGAAGCACTCGATATGGTGCCAGCGCTCAGCGCCGAACGACGTGAGCAACTGAGACTGAGCGAGGCCGGCTACGAACGGCTGTGCGAAGCGGCTGAACTGCTGCGCGAAGTGCGGCACGATCTCACACTGCCGCTGGTGGAGCTGGTTGACAGCACGATCCGCCGTAGCCGACTTGAAATTGAAACCGCGGCCAACCCCAACAAGGTGGTGGGTGCAGCCAATCTTGACGCCTATCTGGATGCGGTGCGCGCCTACACTGCCACCAACCCCACCGCCGACATCAATGAGTTTCTCGAATGGCTCGAAGCGGCAGAAGCCGATGACCAGCACGCCGAGGTCGATGACGTTCCCGAAGACCGCGGCATTGTGCAAATCACGACGATGCACTCGGCCAAGGGCTTGGAGTGGGATGCGGTGGCGATTCCACAGCTCAACGACGGCAAAATGCCGAAAACCGACGCCGGAAAGGGATGGTTTAACCAAAACCAGCTTCCCTATCCGCTGCGGCAAGACCGCGACGATCTGCCGCGCTTTGCCGACCTCGACTTTCGCGACCCGTTGGCGCTGCGAGCCTCGCACCACACGCTCTACGACATCAAGCAAGAGTTCGACAGGCAAGCAACCGACTCGTTCGCGGCACAAAACCGGCAGCGGGGCATCGACGACGATCGACGACTTGCCTATGTGGCCATCACCCGCGCACGCAGTGATCTGTGGCTAAGCTCCTGCCGCTGGGTGGGCCGCAACTCGACCCCCGCATATCCCTCACCGTTCCTGCACGAAGCGGTTGCCGCTTTGGCCGCCGATGGCGAGACAAAACCTCGCTTCACGACCCCCGCCGTCTTTAACCCGACGCTATTTTCGCAGCCCGTAGCCGACCTCAGCGATGCACTGGCTCTAGTGCCCGCACCAGACAGCGTTGAACAAACACCGCAGCTGGTGGTCACCAGAAACACCACCTACCTGCTTGATAGCTCAGGCCGATACGAACAGACCGACCGGAAAGGTGTGCTTTCCGACTCGCCGGTGCTTGCCAAACGCGAAATTGAACTCTGGCCGCGGCCACCAATGGCCGCAGAACCACTGGCCCAGCGGCGTCGACAGGCGCAGCAATTGCGCGAAATGATCGATAGCGAGACCGAACTAGAAGCTGGCCGTTACGACCTGCTCATTGACCTGATGCTCGCCGAACACGATGACAAGCAGCAGCCGCGATCATTCGATCTGCCCGAGCAATTCGGTGCCTCGTACTTCCACGAGCTCATTGAGCATCCCGAACAATCAGCACTCGACTACGCCCGGCCGATGCCGCAGCGACCCACTGTCGCCTCGCTCGTGGGGAACCTCTTCCACGGTTGGGTTGAGTCGCTGTTCACCGATCAGAGCTCCGGAGCACGATTCCTTGACGGTCTCGAACCCGATATCGACGAGGGTGGAGATGCTGGGTTGGCGCGGGCGAGCACAACCGACCGCGATCGGCTAGAGACGTTCAAAACCACGTTCATGAGTAGCCGTTTCGCCCCCTCGAAAATACGGCCAACACACGTAGAGCTGCCGATTGATGCGCCGCTGGGGGAGCGAATCGTGCGCGGCAAGATTGATGCCGTATACGAGCATCCCGACGGCACAGTTGAAATCGTCGATTGGAAAACCGGTGCGCCTCCCCGAGGAGCTGAACAGCGACGGTCACGAGAGCTGCAGCTCATGCTCTACGCCCACGCTTATGCCGAAAGCTATCGGGTGCCGCTCAACCGCATCACCGTTACGCTCTACTATCTCGCCGCCGATGAAGAACTGCACGTGGATAGAATCTTGCCCAAACAGCAATTGCTCGAACTGCTGCGGGCAGCCGAAACCCGAGCGAACGAGGCACTGCACTAGTGCCAGCCGCACAAAACTCCGCCGCAGCAGCAGGCCGGCGCTATTGTGGCAGCCTCAAGTGGGAGACAAGCTGCTAGCTGTCAGAGCCGCCACCGAGCCGCGCTTCCGAATGTCTTTCGGCAGCGTCGGTCTCAGTGCGCTTGGGTAAACTTGCTTCGTGGTGGCGAGCCTTCGTGCCTGCCTCGGCTAGCAGCTCCTGCACCTCGGCCAAATCGAGCACCGGCAGCGTTTCATGCCGCAGTTCGGTCGACTCCAGGGCACGCACCCGCGTAACCAGCCCATCCAACAGCTGCTCCGCATCCGCAATCACCGTGGCGTCTTGCGTCTCGACACCGTGCAGCAGCCAGCGTGCCAGCTCGAGTTCGGCGTACAGCATCGCGCGCTGGCGCAGCTGACGGTCTACGGTGGCGCCACGCGCATCCACATACTCGTCAAAGAGCGCGCGTTCAGTCGCCCCGTCGAGAGTCTGCGCCCAACGCATATCTTCGGCCGGGTCACCAATGCGCAGATCGCTCCAGCCGAGCACCCCTACCACGCTCGCAGCATTGGTGATAAACGACGACCGCTCGAGCGAACCATGAATCACCGAGGGCGAAAACTCCCACAGTGACGGGTCATCAAGCGCAGCACCCCAGCGAGTTGCCAGCGCGTTGGGTAGCCGGCCGGTGGTGTCAGCCTGATCGATGAGCTGCTCGACCGACTCACGCACCGCCTCAACATCGAGCACCGGTAGCCCGGCCTTACCGACAAACGACTTCGGCAGCGCGTGGATGGCCGCAATCGAACGGCCCATCTCGGCCACCAGCAACGAGTCGTGGGTCAATTCAACCTGGGCGCAGTCTTGGCCGGGAATAAAACTGAACACCGCCAGCTGTGTTTCACGGCCGCGCCACTGGCCGAGCATCGTGGGTACCGCGAACGGCAACCGCGAACGCAAGCCCTCGGTGAGCGCCTCGAGTGCTCGTGCCTGGGCCAGCTGCTCGGCAGCCGCGGCCTCAAGGCGTGGCTGCCGCACAATCACCATCAAACCGTCGGTGGTGCGCAGCAACGCCGCGTCGTAGTCGCCGGTGGTGCCGGTGGAATACGGCGCGGCGGCCACGATATCCAGACCGGGCACGGCGGCAGAGGCCAAACCGGCGAGCTTCAGGTAATCCATGCCGACACCATAAAACGGTCGGTAGGGTGCAGCGCGCTGCCGCGCCGTTAATGGGGGCATTGACCGGCCAGCACTACACTCGCAGCATGGACGCACAGCACAACTTACCGCTCGGCAGCTGGCTGCCGCTGGCCCGCTGCGCGGTCGACCGCGACGCCAACGGCCGCCAAGACCCACAGCTGCTAGAGCATCTGCTCATGCATCCGAATACTCGCGTGCTACTGCAAAATCGCGACACCGTGCTGGTGGGCGCTCTGCCCGGAGGCGGGCTCGCGCTTGATTTGCGTGTGTTCACACAGCTGCGGCCGGTCACCGCTGCCACCGCGCCCAATCCGCTCTACCTCGGTAAGATACTGCACGAGCGCACTAATACCGACGGGCGAGTCGACCCGGTGGGCACATCTGTGATCGCCATCGAGGTTGATGATTTTCACGCGCAACAAATCGAACCCAATCAACGTCGCTGGGAGCAGCTCACCGAGGTGGCGCTCGAGCTGAGCGACCTCGATGTGGGGCTGTTCACCGAAGCGTTGGCGTTGCGGAATTTCCACACGAGCCACCGCTACTCGCCGCGCACCGGGGCGCCGCTGACCTCAACCGAGGGTGGTTGGGTGCTTCGCGATAGTGAAGGCGGTGCGGTATTCCCACGCACTGATAGCGCGGTGATCGTGCTGGTGACCGACGCAGATGATCGCATTCTGCTGGGCGCCAACCGCAATTGGTCGCCGCGGTTTTATTCACTGCTGGCGGGTTTTGTTGAGCCGGGTGAATCGTTCGAACAGGCTGCTGCCCGCGAAGTGCTCGAAGAAGCAGCGGCCGAGATCGTCGAGCTCAACTATGTGGGTTCGCAGCCGTGGCCGTTTCCCGCGAGTTTGATGGTTGGTTTCACCGCGAAACTCGCCCCACACCAAGACCCGGCAACGGTTTGCGCCGATGAGTTCGAACTCGCCGAGGTGCGGTGGTTCACCCGCGCCGAAATCCGTGAGCATCCCGAACTTTTGCCCGGCCGCAGCTCGATCGCTCGGGCCATGATTGAGCAATGGAACGGTCAACCAATTGAGTGAACCGACATCACCGCAGCCGCCGCGTGTTGTCAGCGGCTCAGAACTGCTGGCTCCGCTTAATTCTGAGCAGCGTCGGGCGGCGCTCTCGCTGGTGGGTCCAGTGCGCATCCTGGCCGGCCCTGGAACCGGTAAAACGCGAACCATTACGCACCGCATCGCCTACGGCGTGCGCGAGGGCGTGTATGACCCCAATCGGGTGTTGGCGCTCACCTTCACCGCCCGTGCCGCGGGCGAGTTGCGTGGGCGGTTGGCGCAATTGCAGGTGCCCACGGTGCAGGCACGAACCTTTCACTCGGCGGCGATGCGACAGCTCGGCTATTTTTGGCCGCATGTTGTTGGTGGCTCGATGCCGAGGGTGGTCGCATCGAAGTCGAAAACCATTGCCGAGGCAGCGAACCGGTTGGAGGTTCGTGTTGATCCAGCCCGGGTGCATGCCATTGGTGAACAGATCGAGTGGCGCAAGGTTCGAGAACTGACGCACGACCAGTTTGCCGAGATGCTTAACGCGGGCAACCAACCGCTGGCGGCCGGGTTGGCTGTCGAACAGCTCGTCGCGCTGAGCGAAATGTATGAGCAAATCAACAACGAGCGGCGGGTGATCGACTTCGAGGATGTGCTGCTTGCCGCCGCCGGGATGCTTGAAACTGAGACCTGGGTGACCCAGCAGGTGCGTGAGCAGTATCGATTTTTCGTGGTGGATGAATACCAGGACGTTTCACCACTGCAGCACAAACTGCTGCGACTATGGCTGGGCAACCGCCGCGAGCTGTGCGTGGTGGGGGATGCGGCGCAGACGATCTTCTCGTTCGCGGGCGCCAGCTCGCACTACCTCACCGATTTTGATCGCGAGTTTCCGGATGCCCACACCGTTGAGCTAGACGAAAACTATCGTTCGACTCCCGCGATCCTTGCCACCGCGAACGCGCTCGCCGGGCAGATTTCACACGCAGTCACGCTCGTGAGCGCTGATGCCGAAACCGAAACCGGCGCCGCCCCCGACCTCATTGATTACCCCGACAGCGAAACTGAAGCCACATCGATTGCCGCGCGCATCCGCCACCTCGTTGACGATGGAGTCGCCGCTTCGCAAATCGCTGTGCTGGTGCGCACCAACGCGCAAACTGAGCCGTTTGTCCAGGCGTTTCAACAGGCGAATGTTCCGCACCGGCTGCCCAGTAGTGAGCCGTTTTTTCGGCGCCCCGAGGTGCGGGCCGCACTCACCGGTTTTCGGGCTGCGGCCGTTGCCGGCGATGACCGGCCACTGTTTCAGGTGGTGTCGGATGTGCTGCGTGATCGAGGCTGGTCGATGCAGCGCCCGAGCGGTAACCGTGAACTTGAGCGAGTGTGGGCGTCGTTGGATGCACTGATGCAACTCGCAGACCGGGCCGAGCCAGACACCACGATCGCCGAGTTTTCAGCACAGCTGCAGCTGCGGGCACAGCTGCAGCATGAGCCGGAACTCGATGCGGTGACGGTCACCACTATGCACGCCGCGAAGGGTCTGGAATGGGACCACGTGTTCGTTGCGGGGCTAGCGGAGCGGTTACTGCCGGTGCCGCAGGCTACGACGCCGCCGCTGCTAGATGAGGAGCGTCGGTTGCTGTATGTGGCGCTAACCCGTGCCCGGCGGCAGTTGCATCTGAGCTACGCGCGCACGATCCGCCCGGGCGAACCTGCGGCAACGAGTCGGTTTGTAGCTGAGCTCGGCAACCGCATTCGGCGTGGTAGTTTCGGCGTTGCCGGCTTGACAGCAAGCGAGGGCTAACCACGAGCGTTTGCTTGGCGAGCTGATGCGCCGCGACACGCTGCTCGGTAACCGGCTGCGCTAGCAGGCGGCACAGGTGTTCGGCGGCCACTAGCGCGGTGCACCAGCGGCGAGTTTCGTCGTCGGTTGGTGGTGGGGATGCAGCCAGCTGTGTGGCTACAGCAAACCAGCCATGCTCGGTTTCAACACGGTGCCGTTCATCACAATTGGGGCAGGGGGTGGCCGGTGGCAGGCTGAGCGGGCCGACAAGATCTTGAGTGGTTTCGCGCACAATCGCCAGCTGGGGGATCTGCAGCGATGCCATGTGCAGGTAGCGGCGCGGTGCGAGCACGCGCTCGGCAATATCGACCACCGCATCCGGTAGCGGGTCGAGTTGTGCAGGGTTGGTGTGCTCGTCACCAATGGCGACACGATGGCCCCCGCGGTTCACCGAACCCGCGATGAGTTCAGCCAGTGGTCTGGACGTCGTTGTGGTGCGGATGAGTAGCTGCCGACTGATCGTGTCGCGCAACTCGATCGGTTCGCAAATATTCATTAGCGAATCAACCAGTGCTGGGAAATCCTCGGTAGCTTGCCGACGCTGCAGTGCCCATTTTTTGGCGTCGGTGAGCAGCTCGGCACGTGTGGTGCCGAGCTGCGCGTGCTCGATAAGTGTGCGTACCAGCGGCGTGTCGGGCAGCGTGAGTTGCGCCTCCGAATCGCCGATGCGCAATTGTGTGGGCGAACAGAGCGTCACCGGTAGGGCAGGATTGAGTCGAAAACGCATGCGTTCAGCGTGACAAAAAATCACTCCGGCCGTTGCACTTATCCACAGGGGATGCGCCGATTAGTTGCGCGGCAAATCACCGTCGGCCGGTGCATCCCCGAACGCATCGGGGTCGTCGAGCAGCCGCTGCAGGTCGCTATCAAGCTCATCCATGGGCCGTTCATGCTCGGCACCTGCCAAACGGTCAACGAGCGCCTCGGGGCTATCGATATCGTTCGCATCGGGAAGCGCATCCCGGTGATCCCACAGCGAATCGCGCACATCGGCTCCGAGCCGTTCCGAAACGGTGCGCCACATGGCGGCTGCTTCACGCAGCCGACGCGGACGGATTTCGAGCCCCACAAGGGAACCAAATGCCCGTTCTGCAGGCGAACCGGTGGCGCGACGACGGCGCATCATCTCGGCGATCGCATCGGCGTGGGGCAAGCGACGGGTTGCTTCAGTGGTGACCACATCCACCCAGCCTTCGATGAGCGCAACCATGGTTTCGAGCCGATCGAGTGCCTCCTGCTGTTCGGGAGTGCGCGGCGGAATGAGTTCGCCCGAGGCCAGCACCTGACGAATCTCAGTGGGATCAGACAGGTCGAGTTCGCGCACGGTTTGCTCAATTTGGTCGGTGTCGATCGAGATACCGGCGGCAAACTCGGCGATGCTGGTTTCGAGGTGCAGACGCAGCCACTTGGCGTGTTGAAAAAGTTGGGCGTGAGCGACCTCGCGCAGCGCACACCACAGCACCACCTCTTGCTGCGGAACTTCGAGGCCCTCGGCCCAGGCGATCACGTTTTGTGGCACCAGTGCGGCTCGGCCGTGGGGGAGTACCGGCATCCCGATATCGCCACCGGCGAGCACAACCTCGGCGAGTTTGCCAATGGTGTGCCCCATCTGCATCGCGAACATCGAATGCCCCATCGAGCGCACCATGCCGCTCGAGCGGGTGACCATATCGCGTAACTGTTCGGGGGTTTGTTCGGCGAGAGTGTCAACCAGCGCATCTGAGATGCGCCGACCCACCGGGTCACACATTTCCTGCCAGGCGGGCAGTGTTTGCACGATCCACTCGTGCCGGGTGAGTGTGCGACCAGCCTCGGTGAGGTCGCCCACCGAGGTCACCTCACCCAGCCACAGTTGCGCGAGCGTAAACGCCTGATCAAACTCTTGCCGCTGGGATGCATCCACCTCACTATTGCCCACGGCAGCGCGTTTAGCGGCATCGCGCACGAGATTCCAGTCGATACCCTCGGCCGACACCTGCATCGAGTGCTGCAGCTGCGCGAGAAACTGCGTTAGCGACCCCGGGTCGGTGGGGAGCCCCGCAGCGGCGGCAAGCTGCGACATGTCAATGCCGTCGGGCGCTCCCGAACCGCCACCCAGTAATTGTTCAAGCAGTCTGCGCAGCTCGTCTTCTGGGCGCTCATTATTGGCATCGTTGCGTTCTGTGTGATCGCTCATGTCATTCCTCTCAGCGCGTCGTTCTACAGTAGCTGCGGTGTGCGAAGCGTTTCCGCACCACGACCTACGAAAGTTGTAGTCAGTGACCGAATCTGTTGCGCCCTCCGCGAACCCCCAGCCCACTTCCGACACAGTGTCGAAACGTCGCCGCATCCATCCGGGTGCGGTGACTATGCTTGCCGGGCTGGTACTGCTGCTGATTTTGGCGCTCACCCCCTCGCCATATGTCATTCGCGGACCGGGACCGGTTGCGAACGCGCTTGGCTCAGCAGGCGCCGAGGGACAGGAGCAGGAGGTAATCAGCATCTCGGGTGCGCAAACCTACCCCGCGGATGAGGGCGAGCTGACGGTGATGACGGTGTCGGTGGTGGGGAACCCCGAGCATCAGCTCAACTGGCTTGAACTTGCCGGGGCGTGGTTCGACCCGACCAGGGACGTGCTGCCGATGGAGCTGTACTACCCGATGGGCGTGTCGAAACAGGAGCGTGACGAACAGACCGCGGCGATGATGACCAGCTCGCAAGACACCTCGGTGGCGGCGGCACTCACCTATCTCGGCTATGACGTGAAAACCCAGGTGGTGGTAGCGCAGGTGCCTGAGGGCAGCCCCGCCACCGACAAACTCAAGGTGGGGGATGTGGTGCTCGCCTACGGCAGCGAACCCGTCGGTTCGCTCGCCGACGTGCAGAAAATGGAGCTGACCACTGAACCGGTGCGGGTTCGCATCCGCCGTGATGGCGAAGAGAAAGTGGTCGAAGTCACACCGAAGCTGGCTGATGACGGGCAGGGCAACCGGCGCCCGCTGCTGGGCATCCTGGTGCAAGAAAAACACGAGTTCCCGATTGACGTGCACATCAGTCTCGCCGACGTTGGAGGGCCAAGCGCCGGGCTGGTGTTCGCGTTGGCGACCATCGACAAGCTCGAGCCGGGTAGTCTCACCGGCGGTTTGTCGGTGGCGGTAACCGGAGCCATCGCCCCCGACGGCACGGTGTCGCCCATTGGCGGGGTGCGCCAAAAAATCTTTGCCGCCAGCGACAATGGCGCCGACTACTTCATCGCACCCGAAGCAAATTGCGGTGAGGCGCTCAGCGGTGGGTCGGCGCCTCGAAACATGACGGTGTACGCTGTGGCAGATCTGCGCGAAGCCGTGGATGTGTTGAAGGGTAACGCCGCGGGTGATACCGAGGGGCTGCGCACCTGCGCCGATGCCATCGCCGCCGGGGTGCCACAAGTGCAGTAGTCCCGGTAGGATCGTTCGATTGAACGACACTCGACGACGGGACAGATGTGAGCTCTTCTCAGGTACCCAGCCCGGCTGCCGCCTCAAATAGCGATACAACACGCCGATTCACACCGCTGGTGGTGACGGTCGCCGTTGTGATCGCGCTGGTAGTGGTGTTCTTCTGGTTCACCAACTACTACGCCGACTACCTCTGGTTTGACCAGCTTGGCTTTAAGGGAGTGCTGCTCACCCGCTGGATCTCGAGCGCAGTGATGTTCGTTATCGGCTTTGTGGCGATGGTGGTGCCGCTATACCTCGTAACGCAGCTTGCCTACCGAACCCGTCCCGTTTACGCGAAACTCTCGCAGCAGCTCAACGAATATCAGAAGATGCTGGAGCCGGTGCGCCGCGTCGTGTTCTTGATCGTGCCGATCATTCCGGGTGTGCTCGCGGGTATGGCCGCCGCCAACGCCTGGCCGGCAGTGCTCGCGTTTTTTAATTCGACGCCGTTTGGTCAGACCGATCCGCTTTTCGGGCTCGACGTGTCGTTCTACGTCTTCCAGCTGCCGTTCTGGCGCGGGGTTGCGATGTTCGCTTCGGCGGCGCTGCTGGTGTCGCTGGTGCTGGCAGTGGCGGTTTCGTACCTGTACGGCGGCATCCGCATCACTGGTAACCAGCTGATTATTTCGAAAGCCACCCGCATCCTGGTGGCGGTGCTGGCGGGTCTGTTCGTGCTGCTGCAGGGCGTGAACTTCTGGCTCGACCGCTACGACCGGCTCACCCAAGACCAGGGCCGCTGGGCGGGTGCCCTCTACACCGATGTGCACGCGAATATCCCCGGGCTCGCTATTCTCGCCGGCGCTGCCGTGGTGGTGGCGCTGCTGTTTTTCTTCGCCGCGGTGGTGGGCAGCTGGCGGCTGCCGGCCATCGGGGTGGGTTCGCTCGTGGTGGTGGGGCTCGTGGTGTCGCTCGCCTACCCGTGGGGTGTGCAACAGCTACAGGTGGGCCCCAACGAGCAGCAGCTCGAAACTGAATACATTCAGCACAACATTGATGCCACCCGAGTCGCATATGGCGTGGATGATGTTGAGGTGGTGCCGTACGCCGGTGTGACCACGGCTGAGCCCGGCCAGTTGCGGCAAGACGCTGAAACCGCCGCGAATATTCGCATCCTTGACCCCGCTCTCGTATCACCCACCTACGCACAGTTCGAGCAAGAGAAGGCCTACTATGCCTTCCCGAAGCAGCTTGATGTTGACCGCTACACCATTGACGGTAAAACGCAGGATGCGGTCATGGCGGTGCGTGAAATCAACATCGATGGGCTCGGCGCCGACGCCCAGTCGTGGGTGAACCGCGCGACGGTGTACACCCACGGCTACGGTCTGGTAGCCGGTTACGGTAATCAGCGCGGCCCCGACGGGCAGCCGCTGTTTTTCGCATCCGGAATGCCACAGCAGGGCCAGTTGGGTGAGTTCGAACCGCGCGTGTATTTTGGCGAGAACTCGCCCGAATACTCGGTTGTGGGCGCGCCCGAGGGCAGCGACCACCGCGAGTTCGACCATGTCACCGGCGAAGACGGCGCGGCCCAGACCTATACCACTTTCCGTGGTGAGGGCGGCCCGAGCCTTGGCAACTGGTTCAATCGCATCGTCTACGCCGTGAAGTTCCGTTCTGAGCAGATTCTGCTGTCGGATGCGGTGAATGAGCAGTCGCAGATTCTCTACGACCGCAACCCGGCCCAGCGTGTGCAAGCGGCAGCGCCGTACCTCACGCTCGACAGCAATGTGTATGCGTCGGTGGTTGACGGCCGCATCGTGTGGATCGTTGACGGCTACACCACGACGAACAACTATCCGTATTCGTCAGAGACTTCGATCTCGCAGGCGATTGCTGACACCAACACTCCGCAGCGGTTCAGCAGTGGCGACACGGTGAACTACATGCGCAACTCGATCAAGGCGACGGTTGACGCTTACGACGGTTCGGTGACCCTCTACGCCTGGGATGAAAACGACCCGATTCTGCAGACCTGGCAGAAGGTGTATCCGGCCACGGTGAAGCCGGTGAGTGAGATGTCGGGCGAGCTGCTCAGCCACGTTCGCTACCCGGAAGATCTGTTTAAGGTGCAGCGTTCGGTGCTGGCCACCTACCACGTGACCGACGCAAACCAGTACTACAACCAGAACAATGCGTGGCAGCTGCCGAGTGAGCCGACCTGGCAGCGTGAGGGTGAGCGGCCCAAGCAGCCCCCGTACTACATGACCATGCGCATGCCCGGCCACGACCCAGCATTCTCGCTGTACTCGACCTACATCCCGTATGTGCGTCAGGGGCAGCAGTCGCGTAACGTGCTCACCGGATATCTGTCGGCCAACGCCGACGCCGGCTCGATCGACGGCAAGGTGAGCGAAGACTATGGCCGGCTCACCCTGTTGAACATTCAGAACGACTCAGTGAACGGCCCCGGCCAGGTGCAGAACATCTTCAACTCGAACAACGAGGTGGCCACCGAACTCAACCTGCTTGAGCGCGGCGGGCAGACGCGAGTGCGTCGCGGTAACCTGCTGACGCTGCCGATGGGTGATGGCTTCCTGTATGTGCAGCCGGTTTATGTTGAGTCGACCGGTGAAACCAGCTATCCGCTGCTGCGGCGTGTGCTGGTTGCCTTCGGTGACAACATTGCCTTTGAGTCGACGCTTGATGAGGCGCTCGACAAACTCTTCGGTGGCGACTCGGGTACTACCGCGGGCGACTCCAACACCGAAAGCCAGGCCGACAACCCCGATGTCGAGGTTCCTGAAACAGGAGATGACGCACCGGTTGACCCCGAACCCGAAAAGCCGCAAACTCCCCGGGCTACCGAGACCCCGAGCGCACCCAGTGGCGATGCCCGGGCCGATCTTGAGCAGGCATTGAACGATGCCAGCCAGGCGCTCGAAGACCGCACCAAGGCCTACGAGAACAACGACCTGGTGGGCGCGGCCGAAGCTGACAAGCGCATGACCGATGCGCTCGAGCGTGCAGCCGAGGCAGAAAAACGCATCAAACCATAGCGATGTGAGTTTGGCGGCAGAACTTGTGTGGTTCTGCCGCCAAACTTGTTTTTGGATGCGCTGTGCGAACAGGCGAGGGACACCGGCCACGGGAGAATTACATGGATACGAAACGGTTCGCTGCGGAGGTAGTCGTCGACCCGGTGGCGCGCGAACGACTGCAGCGGCGCACACTCATCGTTGTGGTGGTGAGTCAGGTGCTTGGCGGGCTCGGCCTCGCTGCCGGCATTACCGTTGGCGCACTGCTTGCCACCGAAATGCTCGGCTCTGAACGCTTTGGTGGGTTGCCGACACTGTTGTTCACACTGGGCGCCGCGCTCTCGGCATTTCTGGTGGGTCGGGTGACGCAGCGGTTTGGCCGTCGTGTGGGCTTGGGTCTGGGTTTTGCGGCTGGTGGTATTGGTGCCATTGCGGTGGTGATCTCGGCCGCATCCGGAAATATTTGGGCGCTTTTTGCATCCCTTTTTGTTTACGGTGCCGGCACGTCGACAAACCTGCAGGCACGGTATGCGGGCACCGACCTGGCCGCGCCCGCACAGCGTGCCACGGCGGTGAGTGTGGCGATGGTCGCCACGACACTTGGAGCGGTGCTGGGCCCGAACCTGGTTGTTCCGCTTGGAGGCTTGGCGCTGCAATTGGGTCTTCCTCGGCACTCGGGGCCGTTTTTGCTGGCGGCGGTGGCGTTTTTGAGTGCGGGTGTGGTGTTGCTGGTGTTGCTGCGCCCCGACCCGTTTTTGGTGGCGAAGCAGATTACTGGGGCTACGGATGCGCCGGTTGTGGTTGCTTCGGCGGCAGGTGGGCCCGTAACCGGTGTTGGCGCCGGCGCCTATGTTGGTGCGGCGGTGATGGTGTGTTCACAGATCAGCATGGTGGCGATCATGACCATGACGCCGGTGCATATGGGGCACCACGGGCACGGCTATGAGCATGTGGGGCTGGTGATCGGCCTGCATATCGGGGCGATGTACCTGCCCTCGCTTGTGACCGGCAGGATGGTCGACCGATTCGGTCGCGTGCTGATGGCGGTGCTTGGTGGGCTCGTGTTGCTTGCCTCGGGTGTTGTGGCGGCGATGTCGCCGGGCGATTCGTTGGCGCTGCTCATTACTGCGCTGGTGCTGCTTGGTGTTGGGTGGAATTTCACGTTGATTGCGGGCACCGCGCTGGTGGTGGATGCAACCACCCCCGCCACGCGGCCTAAAATACAGGGCACGATCGATGTGGCGATTTCGCTGGCGGGTGCTGCTGGCGGGGGAGTGTCGGGTCTCATCATGGCGGGAGCCAGCTTTGCGACGCTCAGTGTGATTGGTGGGGTTGCGGGGCTGCTCGCTGTGCCGGTGGTGCTGTGGGCGCAGTGGCGCGGCCGGTTGCAGGATGTGCGGGAAGACTGATTTTTCTGGTGTTGAGCTGCCTGGCCGGGCTGCAATATGAACGATATTGGACTTTCCCGTATCCATCCGGTATAGTCGCTTGATGTGCCGCGGGGTGGAGCAGTTCGGTAGCTCGCCGGGCTCATAACCCGGAGGTCGTAGGTTCAAATCCTGCCCCCGCAACCAATTCAGGCCCTGACCAGCAAGTCTGGTCGGGGCCGAGACCTTTTCCGGGCTGTTTTTGGTTGGTGCTCGTGAGTTCAGCGGAAGATTTCGGGTGCAGGATGCACCCACAGCACTCCTGGCCGCGTTTTGTTCCGTTGAACTCCTCGCTACTTGCGCTACCGGCTACTGTTGCTGGCCCGGGAGATCGATGGCAGGGCAGTCGCTGTTGTATTGGTTCGTTTTAGCTTGACGGTTGCGCAAAAAACTGGCCGCCTCCGAGCACGAGGGCCGTTGGAACCACACGATCACTTCGCGGGCGAGCGACGCGCTCGAGCCGTGAACCGATCGAGTGCGGCAAGATAGTCATCAGCGCGATACACTTTGCCGCCGCCTCGGTGCTCACTTGCCGACTTTCGTAGGATGCCGGCAGCAACGAGTCGGTCGAGGTCGCGTTGCAAATTACTGGGGCGAACTCCTAACTGTTCACTTGCTAACCGTGGCGTGAACACTGGCTGTTTCGCTGCAAAGCTGATGAGCTGTGCTGTTCTCGACCCGCGACGTGCCTGGGCCGCTTCAACATGGCGTGCCTGAATCGTTTGGACCTCGGCAACCAGCTGCCGAGCATTCGCGATGCTGCGGTGGGTGGCTTCGACTGCAGCGGAGAGGATGGGTGCGGCGTCTTGATTTCGATATGCGGAGAGTGCGTCAAAATATTTGTTCGTATCTGCGAGCAATCCGCTTGAAATAGGAACAACGGCTCGGGTGGCAACGTGGCGACGTTGCAGCATTGCCTGGAGCAGCGCTCGCCCAGTGCGGCCATTGCCATCGTTGAACGGGTGGATCGTTTCGAACTGTGCGTGCGCGATCATCGCCTGGATAAGCGGTGGGATATCGCGACGAGCAGCATATGCCCCCCAATCGTCCATGAGCTCGGGCACAAGGTTTTCGGGTGGCGCAACAAACTCGGCAGTCAGCGGTGAAGTCGCTTCTTGCCCGCCGACCCAAATCGGTTCGGTCCGATACTCACCGGGATGGGCGCGCGGATAGTCGTGCAACAGTGCGAGGTGGATTCTCTGGGCGAGTGCCGCATCGACCGGGGTGTCGTCGCTTAAGGCAGTTTGCATGGCGCGGCTGGCCGAAGTGATCAGCAACGCATTTGTGCGAGATGACTCACCAATCTCGGCTGCAAGCACCTGCCGTGCTCCGGCGTCCACCTGTTCGATCTGCGACGACGATAGTGCTTCGCTGCGCAATAGCAATGCGGCAAAGTGTGCGATATCGATGCCATGTTGGGTGTCAAAGTTGCGCAGCGCCGCTTCAGCATCGTCAAGCTCTTGTGCGAGCACAGTTGGAACTCGCACCTGGAGGTCAGCGATTCGCGGCGGAACCAAGGCCCGATAGGTGCGCCCGTAGTCGGGGATCATGGCCGTATCGGTATAACGGCCGGCCTGAGGATGCCACACCTGCTCGGACCACGTAATCGGCGGGATCGATACGTTTTGGGAGGCCAACCAGACCACCTCAATTCTCAACTATCGGTAAGTTGAGAATACTTTACCTCGTTCGTTATCAGCTTTCTTTGGTGAGACGGATCAGAGAAAGGAAAGTGCCACAGCAGAGCACGTGAGTACTCTTGGGGCCTAAGGGGGGAGGTTCATGATGGCAGTGGTTGGGGTGTCGTGTTTGCGGCGGCGGATGTGTGCGGTGCTCTTTGCCGGGGTGTCGATGGTGTCGTTGACTGGGTGTGCTGTTTCTTCGTCGGCGCCCGAGACTGGGGCGCCGTCGGTGATTGCGAGCCCGTCACCTACCCGGGAGCAGTCCGGTACTGAGGCGCCGCTTGAACCGGAGTCTGGTGCTCCTTCGGAACCGACTACTCCGGGCGGTGACGCTGGAGAAGTGGTAAATGCGGATAATGCATATGAGATCTGTTTGGATCTGTTGGAGACGAAAAGTATCGGACCCGATGCGGTTCCTGGTGGATATTCGCGTGACAAGTTGGCTCCGGAGCCGGAGTCGGTGGTTTATCAGCGCCAGGATGGGGTGTTTGCGGTGGGTATCTACGGAACTGAAGGTGATGCATGGAATCCGGATCGGCGTGACTACCTGCTTTCTTGCTATTTCGAGGGGCCAGTCCGTGATCCGGTCTGGTATGACCTAGGCATCGGGCCGTCACATGAGCCAGACGAACTGCGTCGCCAATTTGAGGAGTACGATATTCATGCCGGAGCGTAGCTGCTGGGACTGTTTGTCGGCCGGTTGCGTGAGCGTCTATGTGTGTGCGTGGCTGACTGGAATTCGTGGTGATGGCTTTTTCGGCTGGAGTGTTGCCAGCTTGGCGCTGCCGAAATCGGGGTTATTGATGCACGTAACCCGGAGATCATAGGTTCAAATCCTGCCCCGCAACCAATTCAGGCCCTGACCAGCAAGTCTGGTCGGGGCCGAGACATTTCCGGCTACTTGTGAACTCGATCGGGAAACATCAAAGCAGACACCAGGATGAACCCGGTAATAGTCGACGGTGTCTGGACGCCGTTCTTGCTGTGGCGACAGTTTTCGTTTACGCGCTCTACTGTCAGTCGGTCGCCATTCCATCCGAAACTTGGAACGGCTCAATCACGTGGTGCTAGAAACCGCGCGGGATGAGCTCGAACAGGTTGCCGAGTAGTGCAGCGAGCAGCTCGAGCAACTGCGGATGTAACGGGGCGCTCTATTCGCTGTCAGTTGTCGACTCTTGGGGTAACGGCTTCCGCCTCGACTGACGGCGCAGTGTGAGCGAAAACCTTCGGCCGTCGGTGTCGACGCGCTTTCTTGCGGCGTCACGACGCACTCGTTTCTCAGCCACACGTCGAGCCGCAGCGGCCCGTCGTTCGGCACACTGTGCGGCCCGTTCGAGCAGGCGCTCGTCGCGCGCGGTCTTCACCGCCCGTAACACTTCGTCGCTCACAGGTCCCACAAAGTCTGCCGGGGGAGCGCCGAACGCAGTCTTGGCGTTCTTGATCACCTCGTTGGCAAGCGAACGATTCCCGAGCGCGCCAACGGCTGCCCCGACACCAAAGGGCAGCACTTTACCGGCAACTCCGCCAAACTGACGCTGACCGAACCGCTTGACGAACGCCTCACGAAGCTGCCGGCCGAGTTCATTCACGGCTGCATCGGGCAGCGCCCGAGTGACAAGTTCTCCCCAAACCGCACTCTCGAACAGGCCCCGCGCATCCTGCCCGGCCGCAACCTCCCGAATGATGCGCTTACCGTTGTCACCGAGCAACAGCGCCATCACTAATGTGCGTGCTCGGTGCGGATCATCGGTGGCATCACCGTGCATCTCGGCCACGGTCATGGCAAACAGCGCCGTCAACTCGATAAAGCTCAACACTTCGGCCGCGGCAATCGCGACACCGGTAGCTGTACCCACACCGGGCACAATCGCGGCGGCACCAACACCGCCGCCTGTTCCCATTGCCGAACGACGGAACCAGAGTTCGGCAATCGGCAGCAGATCGGCAGGAGTCGCCTGCGGACACTTCCGGCGCAAACGGCGCACGAATGCGATCGCCAGGGGCCGCTGCACCGCCAGTGCACGGTCAATTTGGCGAGCAAATCCGCTGAGCTGCTCAACGTCGTGGGTTTCGGCAGCCATGGCAGCGGGATCAAGAGAAACTTCGACATCGTGCGACAGTGCGGCACTGCCCGCTTGGGATTGCGAAACGGCTTCGGATGCGAGGGGAATCATCGAGTCCTTTCCATGAGGGCGTAGCGCCGGCAAGGCTAGAGCTACACCAGAACACTCAACGTTATTACCCCGAGACGTGAGGCCGCCGAGAGTGTGAAGAAATAACTACCATTTGCGGTTCCAACACGCAGTCGCCGATTCACTGCTGCTGTGTCGATCCTCAACGTTGAGGAGATGGTCAGGAAGCGCCACCTGCCGCACGCCCGAGCCGATCTCGGTACCAACAGAATCACCTTTCAGTCTGATTACCGCGAAATCTGAGAGCCTCGCCCAGGGTGGTCTGTTTGGGTAGAACCACTGCAACCGCAGTGCACATTGAACTGAGGAGGCACAGTATGGGTTTCATTGATGACGCTAAGAACAAGGCCGAAGAGCTTGTCGGCAAAGGCAAAGAAAAAGCTGGCGAGGCGACTGACAACCAAGAGCTCAAGCACGAAGGCCAGGCAGACCAGCTCTCGTCGAAGGTGAAGCAGGGCGTCGAGAACGTCAAGGATGGCGTGAACGACCTGCTCAACGACAAGAAGTAGATTCACGCTCATTACCGCCGGTCGATTCAGGCCGGGGCATCGAATCTCGATAGCGGCACCCCCTTTGGTGGGGTGCCGCTATTCGTATCTGCGTAGCTGCGCGAAAGTGGCCATAATCGCTCTATGCTCTGACTCATGGATAGGCAGGACGATGCAAGCCAACCCCGCGCGGGTGCGACCAGCTGGGGTGTTTTTGCTGGCTCGCTATTCGTGATGCTGATGGCGTTTGTTGTTGCGTTCGGGGGCGAACTTGGCTGGTTGATCCTTTTCGGCTGGATCATGCTGGGTGCTGCCACCCTCACGGCGGTTGTGTTCCACTTGTTCTTTACAATCGCGCTGAAGAGAAGTTCTCGCACGCGCGCCATCTGGCAGGCTGCGCTAGGAACCGGTGTCGTAGCTCCAGCGGTGTTCAACCTTTTGAGTCTGCCGAGTTACCTTGACGGCACAGTGCTGACGTTGGGCCTACTCGCTTCGATCTTTGGTGTCTGGATTCCACTGGTGGCGGTGGCTGCCATAGTGACCGCCGAGGAGCGCAGCCAACAGCAGCCCGACGAGGGTGAAAAGCAACCGAAATAGTTGTACCTGTTATCAAAGTTGGGCACCTCTTGCCTGGTTTTGGTAACGTTCCGGTGCTCAGATTCGTCTACCCCGGAGGCCACATGACCGTCCGCATCGACCGCGTCCAAAGCATCAGCGCATCCGACCACCACGAATCGGAATCTGTGCTGCCATGCAATTGCTGGATTGTTGGCGACGACAAAGAATGCGTCATCATCGACGCCGGCGCGGATACGGATGCGGTGCTCGACACGGTTGGGCGGCGTGAAACGCTCGCGATTATCTGCACCCACGCACACCGCGACTGCATTGAGGCGGCCCAAGAGGTGTCGATGCGCACCAACGCCACCGTCTACCTGCATGCCGACGCGCTCGATCAGTGGCGTGAAGTGCATCCCCGCATTGACCCCGAGGGTGAACTTGTTGACGGTCAACAATTTCACGTGGGCGATGTGACCCTCGAAGTGCTTGAAACACCCGGCCATGCCCCCGGCACCGTATGCCTTTCGGCACCGGAACTGCGAGTCGTGTTCACCGGCGACACACTGCTTGCCAGCGGACCTTACGCCACACCCGAGGGAGGCAGCGACTACTCGACCATGGAATATTCGGTGCGCAAACGGCTATTTCCGCTCGGTGACGACACAGTCATCAAACCCGGGCGCGGCGAAGACTGCACGATCGGCAAACAGCGTGCCGAACAGTCGTAACGGCCAATGAGATAGGCGGCGGGCCCGTATCCCAAACAACAGGGATGCGGGCCCGTGCGCGTGACCGCAGCCGATTAGATCGTCAGTTCGGGCGGCAGATTACCGCTGTCGAGCTGGCGCTGTGCCGAATTGTCACCCTCACGCGAGAGCTGATTCTCGCGTGATCGTTCGAGATACGGGTTCGCCCGCTCGACCTGCTGCTCGAGGTTGGCAATGGTTTGCGCGAAGTGGTTGTTCGCCGCGGCCCGGAAGGTTTCAACCTGGTCGATAGTGGCGAACACATTGTCGTAGGCACGCTGCAGCGTTTCGAGCGAAACACCCGAGTTGACCGCCTGCTCCTGAATGCGAGCGGTGTTGTCACGCAGCATCTGCGAGGTGCGGTCGATCATGTCGTTGGTGGTGTTGTTGACCGCGTCGATCTGGTCGAGCACGATCTTTTGGTTCTCAAGCGCCTGCGCAACCACGACGGCCGTGCGCAGCGCGGTCATGGTGGTGGTCTTTGCCCGCTCAACACCGTCGATGAGTTTCAGGTTGTTGTCTTGGATGAGGTCCATCGACAGGTACGACTGCACACTCACCGCCAGCTGGGTCTGCACATCAGTATGGCGCTGCCGAATCGCAAAGAGCACATCGTTCTGCATCGCGGTGGCGGCTTCAGCCTCACCGGAAGCCTGCAGCGAAGCGATCTTCTCAACCACCGAATTATCGAGCTCGGTGAGTAGCCCCGACAGCTTCTTCAACTGCACCATCGATTCCCACAGCGCTTTGCGTTCGACACCGAGCGCAGCGTTGTCTTTACGCAGCGTATCTTGGCCGCGGTCGAGGGCAAGCAGAACCGTGTTGAGCTGCTCCTGGTTGCTTTCATATTTGCGGAAGTAGCGCTGCACCTGTTTGCCGCCGGGCAGCATCCGCAAGAAGCGTGAACCGAACTTGCGCTCTTCAGGTGCAAGCTCTTCAACGGTATTGCGTAGATCGGCCAGCGAACGCGATACCTCGACGGCGTGGCCGTCGCCGCCGGCTGCTTTCGACTGTGCCAGCGACTTTTCGAGGAACCGCTGCGAAGTGTTTGCCGAGGTGCGGATTTCGGTGCGCGCAACTTCCTGGATGGCACGCACCTGCTCGGTGTACTCGGGCGTTTTTGGTTTCAGCGTCGAGATGTTGTTTACCCACGCGTTGGCACGGTTGCGCAGATCGAGAGCGGTCTCGGGATCAATATCGGGAAGCATCCCGCCGGCAGCGTCGGACGCGACCGGTTCAACGGCCGGGCTAGCCTCGATCGGGGCGAGCTCAGTAGGGCTCGGGGGAGTGAGTTTCTCGTTCACTTGGTCTCCTCAGCTGGTGGGATATGCGGGCAGCTACTCGCTAGTGCCCGACGGAATGGCGTTGTTTAAATTAAGCACCGACTCGGTACCAACTTCCTGGAATCGTGCCTTCAGGAACTCGGCGTGCTCATGCACCGAGTGGGTTGTGCCTTGCACAATATCGGTTTCGATACGGTCGAGCACTTCACCGAGCACATCGGCCTGGGGTTCAAGCTCGGTGATGTTCTGCTCCACCTGCCGACGTGACTTCTGGCCCGAAAAGGTGCTGTGCATCCGGTCGTTTTCAATCGCGAGGTTCACGATAGTGGGCAGGTAGTCGGTCGCGAGCGTATAGAGCATCTGAATGGCGCCGTCCATAACAGCACGATTACGCAGTTCTGGCATTCGTGCCAGCGAGCGAGTTCCGTTCGTGAGCTGGTAGAGCTTTTCATCCAGCGACGAATTGTGCCATAGCGGTCGGCTCTCAAGCCGCGACAGTGCCAGATCGAGTTCGTCGGTCGACCGGGCTACCTCGCTGAGCGTTTCTTCAACGGTGGTTGGCGCGACCTTGGCAGCGATCGCGATCGGCTTTGGTGCCAGCGGCGTGAACATGAGTGCCGCGCCGACGCCGAGTATGAGCCCGACGGCTATCCCCACCGGGGCCGCGAATGACAGCAGCAACATTGACCCCAGCGCTGAACCAACGCCGACCACACCGCCCACGGCGGCTGGGGCAACCCACTGCGGTGATTTTGCCTTCTTTGAACTCTGCATCATTGACGGTTTCAGACTAGAGGTATCCGCGAATCTCACGGAATGCTGATGCAAGCGAGTCGCCGGTACCATCGAAAGTTTTGCCGCCGGTGAGTTGCGACAGCGACTCGAGCTCGTCACGATTCGAGTCACCGAAGTGCACAGTGAACACCGGCACGTTCTTCGCCTGGGGGTGAGCCTTGACGAACTCGAGGTACCAGTTTGTAAAATCGCGAGCCTGCATTCCGTCGAGGTTCTCGCCGTCGGTGAACAGCACGATCGAGTTGAACTGGTCGCTATTGCCGTAGTCAATATCCTCATAGGCGCGTCGGACCGCGTCATAGATGGCGGTGCCACCGTTGGCGTCTAAGCTGGCGGTGTGTGATCGAATTTCGTTGAGCTTGTCTCGGCGCCCGGCGTCGTCTTCGGGAATCGTCACCGTTAGCTCACTCTTGATCTCGTGCGAGAACTCGAGGTAGGTGATTGTCTCGCGCGGCTGCAGTCGTAGGAAGCTTGCCGACGAGCCGTCCTCGGCGCCTGGGCTCGACAGCACATCGAGGGCTTGCCGTAGCTCTTGCATTCTGCCGCCCCCATCCATCGACCCCGAGGTGTCGATAGCAAACACCATGTTCGAAGGCTTTTTCGCTTCGCTGAGCCAACCCACAAGCAAATCCTGCACGGTGCCGAGCTGGTTGGGGAACGGCAGCTCGTAGACGGGGGCCGGTGACTGGCTCTTGGGTGTATATGAGGTGTAGCGATGGGTCTGCTCAGTGATGCGCTGCTGCACGCTATCGCTGAGTAGATATTCAACGACCTGGTCGTATTTTTCACGGGTGGCGTCATCGGCTCCCTTGAGCAGCGTCAGCGGATAGTCGCTGGTGATCACACCGTCAGAGGGATGCACGATGTGCAGCGGTTTATTGTCTATCTTGACCCCGCGCAGCACCGACTCGTAGTTGAAGATGCCATCAACAGCCTGCGGGTTTTCGAGATATTTTTCGACGAGCCAACCCGAAGAGCCCGAAGCCAGCTGCTGGCCAGCGGCAAATTTCTTGAGGTCGGGGAGCACCCTGCTTATATCGCCCGGTTCGAGCACCGTGCCGGTGCCCGAGATCGCGGTGGCAAGCTGCACCAGGGTTGTGAATCCCGAGTTGGAGGCGATTGGGCTGGTCATACCGTAGGTGAGCTCACCGCGTCCTACGGCGTCGACAACATCTCGCCAGCTGGGTTGGGAGTCGTCGCTCCAGCCGAGCCGGTCGGCCACGTCCTGGCGCACACCGAGCACCACCGGCGAGCGCATAATCGACTCGCTCGAGGCGGCCACGTCAACCCCCTCGGGGAAAAGCGAAAGGTAGCGATTTGATGGGAACCAGATCGCATCCCAATCATTGTCGGGGGTGTTCAACAGCATCTCGGTGCCATCGAGGGTGCCTACATACTCGAACTCGATCTTGACACCGGTTTCGCGCGTCATCTCTTCAAGGATCGGCTCTAGGTCTTTCACCTCGCTACCGGCGAGCACGCGCAGAGTGTCACCTCCGCCGAACAGGGCGCACGAAGTGAGCATTCCGGGCACTACAAACAAGCAGGCAAATGCAGCGAGCAGGCGTCGCCACGGCGTCTGCAGTTTCTTTGCGAATTGCGCGATCATGGCTTGTCTCCAGGGTGATTCGGTGCGGGCACAGAAGTCAGATCGGTTTCTTCGGGACGCACCGGCGGGGCACCCGAGACGGCGTACGATTCACCGATCTTGCCGAGCAGATAGTCGAGCATTTCGTAGCTCGGCTCGACGGCGAGATTCACGAAGGACGAGCTGCTCGGATAGGTGTCGGCGAGCTTGTTGTCGTGCAAGAAACTGTCGAAAACGCCGGCATTGGATCCCTGCGGGCGGAAACCATGGGCCGCGAGCAGCTTCGCCAGTTCGGGGTCGGTCTCGAGCAGCTGCATGACGGCCTGGCCGTCCTCGCTGAACGTGACCCCGGTGTGCACCGAGAAGATGGTGGGTGACGGATAGGCGAGCACCATCTGTTCGGTGATGCGGGAATTGTCGTGCAGCTGCTCCTCAAGAAACTGGCCTTCGTACACCATCACCATCGGCACCGCTCCCATACCCTGTGAAAGGTAGTCGTCGAATGGGGCGGTCGACGACGAACCCGCATAGCCCTGCCCAACAAAGAGTTTGGTGAGCAGCTTGAGGTTGGCGTCGGCCTGAGCTCGGTCGCTGACCACATTCTGGTCGTTGAGCACGTAGGCGGCGAGCGCCAGGTACATACCGGCCGAGTTTGAGGTGCGGATATCGGTGGAGGTGATCATTACCGTGCGCGGCGAGTTGTAGAGCTTGTCGGCACCGGGCAGATCGCGCCAGCGGGTGTCAGACTCTACGAGCTTGAGGTAGGCCTCGATATCGATCTGCCAGCGATCATCCGCATCTTGGGATGCAACACCTGCGGCACTGAGCAACTCAACGATCGGCTTGAAGGTGGCGATCGCCATGGGTGAGAAGAATGGCTTGTGGGTGCTGCGCACCGCATCCTTGTGTGTGGTGGCGATATGCGTGGCGGCGATCTCAGAGGCCGGAAAAGCGAAATCGAAGTCGGTGAGGCCGTCGAGTTCGGCCATGCGCCACGAACCCGACTTCGACACTCGCACCTCGTAGCCGTGCTCAGCAAACACTCGCTGCACTTGTGGGTCTTGGAAGAACGCGACTTTCTCGGAGCCGACGACACCCTCGACAAGCGTGTGCCGCGCTCCCAACGCGCCGGTGCCGCTGCGGCCAATGCCCGTGAACTGCACAACCAGCACCGCGACTATGCCAACGATGAGCAGCCCGATACCGATGATGTGCGGGGCTCGCAGTTTCATAGCTGTATTTCCTCCACAGCGTTGCCGTCGTTTACAACTGCCGGCTATTCAGGCCAGAGCCTGCCGAAATCATGAAGATTGCGAACCGATAGCTGGCTGGAGTTTTGCAGAACTAGGTAGCCGGAAGGTGAAAAAGATGAACTCTAGCTTTCGCAAAAGTGAATTAAAAGGCCTTCTTTCGCTGTTCGGTGATCAGGTGGATGAGCGCGAACTGCTTGCCGCGTTGCACCACCCTGAGCGCTTCGGTAACGGCATCGGGTACTTCGGCATCGGCCTCAACACGGAAGCCGACACCACCGAAGCCCTCAGCGAGCTTGGCGAAGTCGGGATTGCGCAGCTGGGTGCCCGAGACACGGCCAGGGTAGTTGTGTTCCTGGTGCGTGCGGATGGTGCCGTATTCCTGGTTGTCCATCACGATCACTAGCGGTGTGGCGCCATACTGGGTGGCGGTGGCGAGTTCCTGTCCGTTCATCAAGAATTCACCGTCGCCGGCGATCGAAACCACCATTCGGCCGGGGTACTGCAGTGATGCCGCTACGGCTGCCGGGATTGAGTAGCCCATCGAGCCGTTGCGTGCCGAGATCATAGAGGCGTAGCCGCGAGTAGGGAAGTAGCGGTGGGCCCAGTTGGTGTGTTCGCCCGCGCCGAATGTGACCATGGCATCGTACGGCAGTTGCGGCACGAGATTTGCCATGAGCGTATCCATCCGTGCCGGGCCTTCGCCCGGTTGCGCGCTTGGGAGTTTGCTGAAGTTCTCTTGGTAGGCGCGCAGTTCTCGGGTCCAGGCACGCCACGAGTCTTTAACCTCGAGGTCCATACGCACCAGATCGCGCACGAACACATCCGGTTTGGCGACGATCTGGTGCGAGAGCGGGCCCGAGCGGCCGCGCAAATCAGGGTCGATAGTGACGATGAAGTTGCGCTGATCCCAGTTCTGTCGGCCGGTGAAACCCGAGGTGATCACATCGCCCGGCACGGTGCCCACAAAAACGATGAGGTCGGTGTCGGTGAGCAGCCGGTTCGAGAAGTTTGGACGACCATAACCAAGGGGGCCGACGTAGCTGGGGGAGTCGAACGGCACAGTGCCCTCGCAACGCCACTCGGCCGCGGCGGGGAGTTCATGCTCTTCGAGCCACCTGGTGAACTCGCGGGCGCCCGCATGAGTCCAGTCGTTACCACCGAACACAAACAGCGGCCGTTCGGATTCGAGCAGCGCCCGGCGCAGCGATTTCCAGTCTTCGACTGTCATGCCACCTGACGCCACTGGGATATAGGGGTGGATTGTGCCCTCGATCTCTTCGCGGATGATGTCTTCAGGTAGCCCCACAACTACCGGGCCGGGGCGGCCGGCCGAGGCGGCGAACATGGCTTCAGCAACGACCTCGCTCGCGCGGGCGGGGTGGTCGAGCACCATCACACGCTTAGCTCCTGACGAGAACCACTGCTTGGGATCGAACTCTTGGAAGGCTTCTTTTTCGCGGTGTTCGAAGGGGATCAAACCCACGAAGAGCACCATTGCGGTGGAGTCTTGCCAGGCGGTGTGGAGACCGACATGGGCGTTAGCGGCACCGGGGCCGCGGGTGACCATGGCAACGCCGGGTAGCGGTTGCAGTTTACCGTCGGCTTCAGCCATGTAGGCGGCGCCGCCCTCGTGGCGGCAAACGATCGTTTCGATTGATGAGTCGTGCAAGCCGTCGAGCACGTCGAGGTAGCTTTCACCCGGAACGATGTGCACCCGGCGCACTCCGTGCGCCTCGAGCGACTTCACAATCACGTGTCCGGCAGACATTCGCGTGGTTGTTTGGTGCTTTGCTGCGGTGACCGCTTCAACTGTGGGGATTGCTCCCGTCATTGGTTGCATGGTCTCGTAGCTGCTCATCGTTTGGGTACCTCGCTGTACGTGAAAGGTGGAATCGGGATTCTTTCATTTTTGCACGTTCTTATGCGGCAGTAGTGGCGAAGCGAAACTGATTGATATTCATTTAGTGATCGCGGTGGTAGGGCATGCCTAAAGGGCAAGCTGGTTTGGGTTGCCAGGCCGAGTGGATGAGGTGAATGCGGTGCACTCTAATACCCCAGGGGGTATTATTGCGGTGCGATCGTGACTGCCACAGAAAGGAATGATGATGTGTCGACCGGTGACCTGTAAGGTGTGCGGCAAAACAACCTGGGCTGGTTGCGGCCAGCACGTTGAAATGGTGTGCGCATCAGTGCCTGCTGGCAACTGGTGCTCGGGTAAACACAGCGACACTGAGCGCGCGGCCGCCCGCCAGGGGCGCAGAGGATTCTTGGCGCGTATCATCGGACGTTAAAACGTCCGTGCATAGTTGAATAGCGGCGTTAAGCCGCCCTTGTACTCGGAGGCCGCAACAAGAGGAAGGCGAAATGAGTGATTCGCAGGCACAGGAAGCTGCGCGACGCAAAGTGGTGAATCGACTGCGCCGGGCACAGGGCCAATTGGCGGCTGTCACCGTGGCAGTTGAACGCGGCGAGAGCTGCCGAGATGTGGTCATTCAGCTTGCCGCCGTGTCGAAAGCAATTGACCGGGCCGGCTATGTGATCATCGCCAATTCGATGCGTGAGTGCGTGGTCGGTGACGGTGAAGCAGAACTCACACCCGAAGAACTCGAAAAACTATTTCTGTCACTCGCCTAGCTGCAAGCGGCCGGTTACGGCAGCTACTGGTCGTGGTGTGGTGGGTGCCCGGGCAGATGGTCGGGGTCGCGGCTCATGGTTTGGTTGGGGTCAAGCACATCCAGCCAGGCGTCGCAGATTCGCACCAGCGTGGCCACGTCCTCCGAAGAAATCGGGTCGAAGATGGTTTCGCGCACCTTATTTACGTGGCCGGGTGCGGCCAGTATGAGCGCCTCCCGCCCCTTTGCCGTGAGCTGCACATCGGTTGCTCGTGCATCCCGGCAATTAGGGATGCGAGTGACATAGCCCTCGCTTTCGAGGCCGGTGATAACGCGCGAAAGCCGGGGGAGTGATGAGTTAGTGTGCCCGGCCAGTTCTTTCATCTGTAGCTGCTGGTTGGGTGCATCCGACAGCATGGCGAGCGCGTAGTACTCGACATGGGTGAATTGGGCATCATGGCGCAGCTGTGAGTCAAGTGCTGCAGGCAATAGCTGCAAAACGGCCTGCAAGCGCATCCAAACTCCGCGTTCTTCGCGGTTAAGCCAGCGCGGTTCGGGAACAGCAACCATGCTCCCAACTCTGCCACAGCTCACCGGTCGCTGATACGCGCCGAGTTGCCGGCCGCTGCAAGGCGCGGTGTTGTATCGGCAGAGTCGGCGGTGGCTGCTTCAAAAAGCGGCAGGATGCGATCGTGGGCGATGCGTTGCATCTGCACCGAGGTGGAGGTGCGGGTTACCGCTTCGATACCTGCGATGCGATCGATAACCCGCTGCAGGTCGGCATTCGAACGCGCAACCACGCGCACCACCACATCCCAATCGCCGGCCACCGTCACCGCATCAATCACCTCAGGCACCTGCAACAATTCACGGTGCAAATGATCAACACCCACGCGCTGATCAATTTGCAGCGTGGTGAGCGCCGTCACCGGAAAACCGAGCGCAGTGGTGTCGAGTCGCGGCAGAATGTCGACCAATAGGCCCGACTTGCGCATGCGAGTGAGCCGCGACTGCACGGTGGGACGTGCCACTCCGAGTTCGCGGGCAATCTGCACCACGCTCGTGCCCGGTTTGCGGTCGAGCAATTCAACGATCTGATAATCGAGTCGGTCCATGCGTCCTTGCACCTGCCTGTCGAAATTAGTGAACAAATCTACTCATAAACTCCAAACCTCTTCAACAGAGTGAAAAGCCTCAGGCGCGAAAATCATTTTCCAAGGGGTGCTCGTCGACGCTCACCCTCGGTAACCGCGCTGCACCGCATTCAAAACGCCGGTGACCACCCACTCAATCGAGTGTGGCGGCCACCGGCAGATTCGTTGTCAGGCGCGTTAGCGGCGGGCGCGCATCCGGCTAGTCTTCGTCGTCTTCCTCGTCGAAGTCTTCGTAGTCGTCATCGTCGTCATAGTCTTCGTAGTCGTCATCCTCATCCCAGTCGATGGTGTCGATCCAGGTGTCGATGCGTTCCTGTGCGTCATCTTCGTCGGTCGCGGCCTCGATATCGACGTCACCGTTGCCCCAGATGCGAGCTTCGAGGGTCACCGCGCCATCATCATTGGCGGCGTCATGAACAGCAGCTTCAAAATCGGTCGCGATCTGCTCGGCTTCATCTTCAGAGTCGGCGTCAACGATCAGTGCCGATACGACCTCGTATCGCATCATCACCGCGTACTTAGGCATCTCGGTGCTCCTTGGTTTGTAGTGTGCTTGCTGCTCACTGATTACTTCGAAACTACCGCGTTCGTGGGGTCGATGCCACTGAATCGGTCGTAACTTTGTGGAGTGTTGCAGCGGGCTGGCCGTAGCATGTCGACATGCTTGCACCAATCCCAGTGGCAGTCGCTCAATTCAACCCGTCGCTCGAACGTGAAACGAACCTCGAAGCGATGAGTTCGTATGCAGCGCTGGCGGCGCAGCGCGGTGCCCGCGTGGTGGTGTTCCCCGAGTATTCGCAGGGGTTCGCCGCCGAGCTTGGCGACTGGATGACGGAGGTTGCCGAGCCCGTTGACGGCGCGTTCGTGACCGGGCTGATCGAGATCGCGAACGACCTCGGTCTTGTGATCGTGGCGGGCATGCTCGAACGCACGACGGCAGATGAGAAACCGTTTAACACCCTGATCGCAGTGGGTGAGGGTCGAGTGCTCGCCAAGAGCCGCAAGCTTCACCTCTACGATGCCTTCGGCACCATCGAGAGCAACTGGCTGCAGGCGGGTAACCCGAATGACGCGCCGGCAACATTCGAGGTTAACGGGATGCGTTTCGGTTTGCAGACCTGCTACGACCTGCGGTTCCCGGAGGTGAGTCGCCGGCTGGTGGATGCGGGCGCACAGGTGCTCGTAATCCCGGCTGAGTGGGTGCGCGGCCCGCTGAAAGAACACCACTGGCAGACGCTGCTGCGGGCGCGCGCCATTGAAAACACGGTTGCGGTGGCAGCAGCCGATCATGCGCCACCGGTTGCCGTCGGTCACTCGTGCATTATCGATGCGAGGGGCGTGGTGATGGCCAAGATCGGTGTCGAGCAGGGTGTCGCGGTGGCGTGGATTGAGCCCGACGAAATTGCCGAGGTGCGTAAAACAAACCCGGCCCTGAAACTGCGCAAATATACGGTCACCGCGCTGGATGGTGCACAGTGACTTGGTGCGCACATCCGCACAGCTAACGCAATCACGCGAGCACATCATACCCGCGTGTGCAGTTTGCCTGCTGCATCCACTGGATTGCCGTCTCTTGCTAGCCTGTACCGGTGACCACTGAGAACGAACACGCAGTCGACGATGAAGCGCGCGGTGAGGCAGAACACGCCACAAAGTCAGGCAACTCCACTCCGTTCAATTTGGTGGCGGCAATAACCGTCGATGAGGGGTCGGAAGTGGCCTCCGACCAGGAACTGGCACCGGAACCTGGCCAGCTCGAAGTGGTTGAGGAATACGCCGAGTGGACCGTCGTGACCTGGATAGATCCGGCTGAAACAGATCGCTCGGATGCAGATGCATCGGGCGCAGATGGTTCGGGTGCGGACGGAGCCGAAACGAACAACTCAGACGCTGATGGCCCGGATATTAACGTTCTCGAAGCTGAGGAATTCGACGCTGACGATGCCGGAGCCGACGGCGCAGAAGCTGAAAGCTCGGAGTCAGAATCTGAACCCGAAATTGAGCTCGAACCAGACGATGCCGAAGCCACTGAGCAGCCCGCCAGCGCCAACATCTATGTAGCCGTTGACGCCCCGGCGGCCGACGCTGAGGTGCCCGCTGACGTTAACGCACGCGCTGATGCTGAGCCCAGCACTCAGACACCCGCTACCCAGATGCGCGATCTGCGATTGGGCCAGCAAACCGCCGAGGGGCTCGCCACGATGACCCCGGTGGCGATGCAAACCGCAGCTGCCGACCGCGACTATGGCGACACCGTTTTGCAAATCACTGAGGTGAGCAAGTCGTTTGGTTCGAAACGCGCCCTGAACGGGGTGAGCTACGGAATCCGTCAAGGATCGTTCTCGGGCCTCGTTGGGCCCAATGGTGCTGGAAAAACGACGCTGCTCAACATCATCTCGGGACTGTTGCCACCGTCGAAAGGCTCGGTGACGATTGCCGGAACCGACGTGTGGAAGTCACGCCGCGAAGCAGCCCAGCGCATAGGCGTATTGCCCGACCGGCTACGCATGTTTGAACATCTCACCGGGGCGCAATACCTCACCTATGTGGGGTCGATTCGCGGGCTCAACCGCGATCAAACGCTCGAGCGCACCGACGCCCTCATCGACCAGTTTGAGCTGCGTTCAAGCGCCAACCGACTGGTGACCGACTATTCGGCGGGGATGCGCAAGAAGCTCGCACTGGCAGCCACTCTCATCCATTCGCCGCAGCTGCTCGTGCTCGACGAACCGTTTGAAACTATCGACCCGGTTTCTGCCAGCGTGCTCATTGATGTGCTGATCGACTACGCCGACCGCGGCGGCACTGTGCTGTTGTCGAGCCATTCGATGGATCTCGTGCAGCGCACCTGTGACCACGTCGTGGTAATCGTTGACGGTGAAGTGCTCGCTGAGGGCACCGTTGAGGAAGTGCGTGACGGCATCACGCTTGAAGAACGTTTCCGTAACCTGGTGCGCGGCCCAGAGCAAACCACCGGGCTCGACTGGCTAGAAATCTCGTTCGGCTAATGGGTGCGTTAATTCAACTGACATGGACGTCGCTGCGACAATCGCTGCGACCGGGTGCGCCCGCGCGCGGTCGACAACTGGTGGTGCAGCTGCTGGTATTCGTGGCGGTGTGCGCGTTCGTGATCATGAGCTGGCGACTTCATGGCGCCGCTGAAACTGACCGTTTCTGGCTCGCAAACCTGAGCCTTCTTGCCGGCACACTCGCATTTCTGTTTGGCATGTTCTCGCACGCCGAAGATCCGCTCGATGAACGAGCGCTGGTGCAGGCCGGGCAACCACCAGTCGCCGCCGCGGTGAGCGCACTAATTGCCTCGCTGTGTTCGCCACGGGGCGTGCTGTGGTTGCTCGGGGGGCTGCTGACCGCTGTGAGCGGGTTCAGCATCGTCACGCTGTTTGCCGGGCTGTTGGTGGGCGTGTCTTTGGTGCTCATCGACCGTGCCGGTGTGGTGAGCGCCCGGGGGCTTGTGGAATACGGTGCGGCCCGTGAAGCGCGAGCCGTCGGGGGTTACGTCGTTACCGGAGCCGTGGCGATCGCGGGCTACACACTGCTCTTGCTGCCCTGGCAAACAGGCATTGCGCAATTCGACGCGGCCTATGCTCGAGTCGCCCTGTGGTTGCCGGTTTCGAGTGCGATGCTCGCGAGCACGGTTGACGAGCCCGCCATCACCGCCCGCGCGCTCGGGGTTGCTGTTGTTTTGCTGCTCGTTCTGGCTGCGGTGCTCGCCGCCATCGGTGTTCGCACCGGGCGTCGGATGATGCATGCCCGCACCGATGGCGGCGCCAGCAGGCTCGGCCTCATGGGCGCGGCTGCGGGAAGTTCGTCACGCGCAATTGCCTGGCGAATCGGGATGGCGTGGCTGCGCGATCACCGCTACATCACGGTGATGGTGACTGTCATCATCCTGCCGGTGCTGATCGTGATTCCGCTGCTGATTGGTGGTGCCGATCGCGGCTGGCTGGCATTACTGCCACTGCCGCTGTCGGCGTTTTTGCTGGGCTGGGCCGTCCACAACGACCTGGCATTCGATTCGTCGGCTTCGTGGATTCACTTCACTTCGGGGATGCGGGGGAGTGCTGATCGCTTTGGCCGGGTGCTACCGACCCTGATTGTCGGTACAGTGGCGGTGCTCGGCGGTGTCGGTTTTCTGGGGCTGTTCGTGAACGGGTGGCCGCAGGCGGTTGCCACGGGAGCGGTCTCACTGGCACTACTGCTGGTGTCACTGGGCGGCTCATCAATCATGTCGGTGGTGGCTCCCTACGCGGTGGCTCGACCGGATGACCCGCCGCTGAGCCAACCGGTGCGTTCGTGGGGAGCGGCCGTATTCGCGCATCCGGTTGCAGGTATCACCGAAGCCGCCCTATGCCTGCCGGTGATGCTCTTGGCGGTGGTCGCGATTAACGAATCATCATGGGTTCACGCGGTCATAGCAAGCGCGTTGGCGCTTGCTATCGGTGTCGGATGCCTGTGGGCAGGTATCGTCATCGGCGGCAAACTCTACGAGCGGCGGACAGTACAGTTGCTGCACTTTGCGCAACAAAGCTAGTGCGCGACGGGGAACTCACCGCCACGCAGCGGTTGCCGCGCCTACAATGGCAGCATGACAAACGCCCCTCTTGAAACCGATTCACCTGCCGGTGGCACTGCCGTGCTCGATCGCGAGCTGGAGGAGCTGCTTGAAGGCCAACAGTATGACGACGGCGATCACGATAAGTTCGCGCACTACGTTCGTAAAGAAAAGATCGTTGAATCAGCGGTGACGGGTAAACCCGTACGTGCACTGTGTGGCAAGAAATGGAAGCCAAACGCGAACCCCGACCGCTTCCCGATTTGCCCCGACTGCAAGCGCATCTACGAGATGATGCGCGACGAGTAGGCGCGACGGAGTAAGGTAGCGGCGGCGCGGCAAAAATGTAGTCACGCCGCCGCTACTGATCGGCGCCGGTATGTCTAGTCGCGCTCCATCGTGCCATCGGGATGCACAAAATAGGTGTTGATTGCTGGGTCGCCCTTACCCAAACGCCTAGCTGTACGTGGCAGCTCTTGAAGCGCTGCAGCACAGTGCTTCCGGGCGGCCTGCACGCCGGGCGCGCCGGTGTACTCGGTGGCAATCTCGCCATCGGTGACCAGATCAACAAACAGCGGCCGGTCATCCGCATCGCCAACCGGGAGCCCACCAACAGAAATCAGTTCACCGGTGGCAATGCCGCGCTCGTCGCGGCGCCGAACCGCATACTTCATCCCGCCAATTGATTGCTTACCCGGCGAGGCCTTAGCAACCGGTACCCACTCGCCAGCATCATCGCGGCGGGCCACCAGCTTGTACACCATTCCTGACGCAACTGAACCCGAACCTGTGACCACACTCGTACCCACACCAAACGAGTCGACCGGTGAGGCCGCCAGCGCGGCGATAGCAAACTCATCCAGGTCGTTTGTGACCGTGATCTTCGTGTCTACTGCGCCCAGATCATCCAGCTGTTCACGCACCTCGCGCACCAGCACCGGCAGATCACCCGAATCGAGACGAACACCGCCAAGTGTCGGGCCGGCCACCTCGATAGCGGTGCGCACCGCATCAGTCACGTTGTAAGTGTCGATCAGCAGCGTCGTGTCGGTGCCAAGTGCGGCGACCTGCGAGGTGAATGCATCGCGTTCGCTATCGTGCAGTAGCGTCCACGAGTGGGCCGCGGTACCCATCGTGGGCACACCGTAGCTGCGTCCGGCTTCGAGGTTTGAGGTGGCAGAGAATCCCGCAATATAGGCGGCACGGGCGGCAGCAACCGCCGAGCGTTCACCGGTGCGACGTGAACCCATTTCGGCTAGCGGGCGGCCGTCAGCGGCGCCCACCATGCGGGCGGCAGCCGAAGCCACTGCTGAGTCGTAGTTGTACACGCTCAGCAGCAGCGTCTCGAGTACGACGCCCTCGGCAAAAGTCGAACGAACCTCAAGCAGGGGCGACTGCGGGAAATACACCTCGCCCTCGCGGTAGCCGCGAATCGAGCCCGAGAAACGGTAGTTCGCGAGCCAGTTGAGGGTGCTGTCAGACACCACTTGTTGTTGACGCAAAAACTCAAGTTCGGCATCGTCAAAACGGAAGTGCGCGAGCTGCTCAAGTGCCCGTCCCACTCCGGCGACAATGCCGTATCGGCGGTCGTTGGGGAGTTTGCGGGCAAACAGTTCGAACACACACTCGCGATTAGCGGTGCCATCCTGCAACGCTGCATCGACCATGGTGAGTTCGTAATGATCGGTCAGCAACGCGGTGGATGCTGGAACCGGGCTTGATAGGGACGCGTTTGTATTAGCTTGCGGCATATCAGCACCCTAGCGCTGCCACTGGTCGCGCATCTGATACCCGGGCATGCGTCGTAAGATAGTCGGCTGTGAGTAGCGCACCCATTGGAATCTTCGACTCGGGAGTCGGCGGCCTGACGGTGGCTCGAGAGATACGCGCACAGCTGCCACACGAGTCGATCACCTATGTGGGTGACACACTGCACACTCCCTACGGCTCAAAAGCAATTGCGGATGTGCGGCGCTGGTCGCTCGAGATTCTCGATGAGCTCGCCAGCGAGGGTGCCAAAATGCTCGTGATCGCCTGCAATACCGCCTCGGCAGCAGTGCTGCGAGACGCACGCGAACGCTATGACGTGCCCGTGATTGAGGTTATCGCGCCGGCTGTGCGTGCAGCTGTGCGTGCCACCCGCTCCGGTCGCGTTGGCGTGATTGGCACCGAAGCAACCATCGCATCCGGCGCCTACCAGGATGCTTTCGCAGCCGCGGTTGATCTGCGGCTGAGCGCACGGGCCTGCCCCGCATTCGTTGATTTTGTTGAGCGTGGCGACACCACCTCAAAAGAACTAGTGGCCGTGGCAAGCGAATATCTTGCGCCGCTTCAAGAAGCCGAAGTCGACACGGTCGTGCTTGGCTGCACGCACTATCCCTACCTCAAAGGTGTGCTGGGTTATGTGCTTGGGCCGCAGGTGCAGCTGGTGTCGAGTGATGTTGAAACTGCCAAGGATGTTTACCGAACGCTGCTCGAACACCAACTGTTAAACGACACGAGTACGGTGCCGAAATATAACTACCGCGCCACCGGGGCAAACACCGCCGCCTTCCGGACACTGGCAAACCGTTTTCTAGGTGCCAGTGTCGAACACGTGGGATTGCTTCGTACCGGCGCGATCACACTGCCGCAGCGGGACAAGAAAGCGCTCAGTTCGGCCGCCGCGGTCACCGAAACTGATGGAGAGGAAACTTCGGAATGATGAACAAGCGTGCCGATGGGCGTGCTGCGAACGAACTGCGTCCGGTCACGATCGAGCGAGGATGGAGCGAACAGGCTGAGGGCTCGGCGCTGATTTCGTTTGGTCGCACCCGTGTGCTGTGCACCGCATCGTTCACCGCGGGCGTACCCAAGTGGCTCACCGGGCAGGGGAGCGGCTGGGTGACCGCTGAATATGCCATGCTGCCGCGCGCCACCAACGAACGCAGCCAGCGTGAGTCGGTGAAGGGCAAGATCGGCGGCCGCACACACGAGATTTCACGGTTAATCGGTCGCTCGCTACGCGCCGCGATCGACACCGAGGCGCTGGGCGAGAACACCATTGTGCTTGACTGTGACGTGCTGCAGGCTGACGGTGGCACCCGCACCGCCGCAATCACCGGTGCTTTTGTGGCATTGGCCGACTCGATCGAGTGGGCTCGCCGCCGGCGGCTTATCGGCCGTAAAGCCGAAGTGCTCACCAATACGATCGCCGCGATCTCGGTGGGTATCGTCGACGGCGTACCGATGCTCGATTTGCCCTATGAAGAGGATGTGCGCGCCGAAACCGACATGAACGTGGTGATGACCGGTGACGGAAAATTTGTTGAGGTGCAGGGCACCGCTGAGGGCACACCATTCGACCGCAACGAACTGGACACGCTGCTTGACCTTGCGCTGCTAGGCAACAGAGAGCTCGTGCGTGTGCAGCAGGAAGTGCTCGCAAGATGACCGACCGCAAGCAGATCGTGTTGGCCTCGCGCAACGCCCACAAGCTTGCAGAACTTCAGTGCATCCTGGGGCCGGTGCTCGACGAGTTGGGGCTAGAACTGATCGGTGATACCGGGGCGAGCCCGGTTGAAAACGGGCTGACATTCGAGGCCAACGCACTCATAAAAGCGCGAGACGCGGCCGAGCGCACCGGTCTGCCCGCGATCGCGGATGATTCTGGTCTGTGTGTCGATGTTTTGGGTGGCGCGCCGGGCATTCTCTCGGCGCGCTGGTCGGGCCCCGGTCGTGATGATGCCGATAACGTCGACCTGCTGCTTTGGCAGCTGGCAGATATTCCCGATGAAGCGCGCGCTGCCAGGTTCGTTTGTGCCGCCGCCCTGGTGATACCGGGTGCGGAAGAACTTGCGGTGCGCGGGGAGTGGCCGGGATCGGTGCTGCGTGAACGGCGTGGCACTGGCGGCTTCGGGTATGACCCGATCTTCTTGCCGGAGGGCGAGACTCATGCCGCAGCCGAGCTCTCGGCGGCGGAGAAGAACTCGATCAGTCACCGTCACCGGGCATTTGCGGAGCTGGCGGTAGAGCTGCGCCGCGTGTGTGCCGGTGCTGAAACAGAGTGTGCGGGCGGGGGGACTTGAACCCCCACGCGCAAGGCACAGGAACCTAAATCCTGCGTGTCTACCAATTCCACCACGCCCGCGAATCCCATCAAGGGACAGTTCAGTTTAGCGGTTCGCAGCCGGAGTTTCGATCAGTGCGCCGCGCCCGGCCGCTAAGCAATTGAGGTGCCAAGCAGCGAACCGATCGCGTAGGTGATGAGTAGGGCCAGTGCTCCACCACCGATGACGCGCAGCACAGCCGGGCGGATGGGGGCACTACCGAGCTTTGCCGACAACCAACCGGTGACGCCGAGCGCGATGAGCACCACCGCGAAAGTTACTGGGATCTTCGCAACACCCGGCACAAGCAGCACCGCCAACAGCGGCAGGATTGCACCGAGCGTGAAGGCGAGCGCAGACGCCCCGGCAGCGGCCCAGGGGTTGGTGAGTTCATCCTCACCTCCCATATGCAGTTCGGTTTCAAGGTGAGCCGCGAGTGCGTCGTGCTCGTGCAGTTCACGGGCTACCTGGGCCGCGGTTTCCCGTTGCAGACCTTTGGCTTCGTACAGCTGGGTGAGTTCTTCGAGCTCTTGTTCGGGCATGTGTTCGAGCTCCCACTTTTCTTTCGCGATCAGTGCTTTCTCGGTGTCGCGTTGGGTTGATACCGAGACGTATTCACCGACGGCCATCGACATGGCGCCAGCCAGCAGCGACGAGACACCGGCGATCAGCAGGGGAGTGAACTCGGGTGTTGCGGCAGCCACACCCACCACCAGTGCGGCGGTTGAGACAACGCCGTCGTTAGCGCCGAGCACACCGGCTCGCAGCCAATTGAGGCGTTGGGAGTGGTCGCCGGCGTGGAAGTCATCGACCGGATGCTGTGGCTCAGCGGGATGGGCCTGATTAGTGATCATGTGTCAATTCCAGCACCGATTTGAGCCGGCTGGTAGCTAGGTTTGGCTTCCCTTCTATACCTGTGGATAACTTCTGCAGCGGCTTCGAAATTGGTTCAAGATAGCGACCGTGAACACAGCCGTTGCAGAAATTACGCAGCTTGTCCGTGAGCGCGTGCGTCGGGAAGGAATCGAACTTGGTTCCGAGGCGATCGCTCGCGATCTTGTGGCCGAGCAGGTGCGCGGCTATGTGGAACGCACTCTGGTCGATGATGGTCCGGTGATTTCCGACGAGCAGGCGGTGATCGCGGCTGTGCTGGCACAGGTTGCTGGATACGGCGCGTTGCAGCCGTATCTTGACGACCCTGAAATTGAAGAGATTTGGGTGAATGCGCCAACGCGGGTGTTTGTTGCCCGAAACGGTGTTGCCGAGTTGACCTCTACGGTGATTCCGGTCGATGAGTTGCGTGACCTCATCGACCGGATGCTGCAATCGACTGGCCGACGGGTGGATGTTTCGAGTCCGTTTGTGGATGCTTCCCTGCCGGACGGCTCGCGATTGCACGTGGTGATACCCGAGATCGCGCGACGGTACCCATCCATCAATATCCGTAAGTTCGGCCGGCGAATGCGTGATCTGAACGCGCTGGTCGATGCAGGCTCGCTCACCGCTGAAGCAGCCGCGATGCTGCGGTCAGCGGTGGTTGCCGGTGCAAATGTGCTGGTATCGGGTGCCACACACACCGGGAAAACAACGATGGTGACGGCGCTGCTGGCGACGATTGGGGCGCGCGAACGAATCGTCACGGTGGAAGAGACCTTCGAACTGGATGTGGTGGCTCGCGACGTGGTTGCGCTGCAGTGTCGCCAGCCGTCACTTGAGGGGACGGGCGAGATCACGCTGCGGCGACTGGTGAAAGAGGCGCTGCGGATGCGTCCTGATCGCTTGGTGGTTGGCGAGGTGCGTGAAGCGGAGGCCCTTGAACTCATCATCGCGTTGAACTCGGGTGTGCCCGGAATGTGCACGATTCACGCAAATTCGGCCCGGGATGCGCTGGTGAAGCTGTCGACGCTACCGCTTTTGGCGGGGCGAAACATTGACGCATCCTTTGTGGTGCCAACTATCGCCAGCACGATCGATCTGGTGGTGCATCTAGAGATGACAGCACACGGCAAACGCCGCGTGGCTGAGATTATTGCGCCCACCGGCGCAGTGCATGCGGGTGTAGTTGAGGCGGTGGCGTTGTTTGATCGAAGCAGTGGTGAACTAGCGGCCACCGGTGCTCCTGCCCCGCGGCCGAGGCGAGTGGCACCGGTTGATTCTGATGATCCGACCCGGGCACCGGTCTCGCGCGCGGCTGCCACGCAGCCAGCTCGGTGGAATGGTGATGGTGGCGTTTTTGCGCCAACAAACTACGGCTACGGTGGAGGTTTGGCATGAACGGAGTGCTGCTGCCAACACTTTTGATGGGTGCGGGGATGGCACTCATCCTGGTGGCGTTGCGCTATCCCGTCACCCGTGAGGCCGCGAATTCGCGCTCGCTGGCGCGGCGCTTCGAAGATGTGCTTGTGCGGGCCGGGATCGAGCGGGTGCCGCCGGTGGCGTTCATAGTGGCGATCGTGCTCATCGGGATTGTCTGCGGTGCGACCGCGCTTGCCACCACCGGTATTGCGGTGCTGGCGCTGCTAGCGGCGGTGGTTGGCGGATGGACGCCGATTGCGATCATTCAGTGGCGGGCGCGGCAGCGTCGACGTGCCCACCGTGGTGTGTGGCCGGATGCAATCGATCACCTGATTGCGGCGGTGCGGTCAGGACTGGGGCTGGGCGAGTCGATCGCGCAGTTGGCCAAGGTGGGGCCGGAGCTGCTACGGGACGACTTCGCCCACTTTTCGCGCTCGTACCGGGCCACCGGGTCGTTCGACCACGCTGTGAACGAGATTAAAGACCGGCTCGCAGACCCCACCGCCGATCGAATCTTTGAAACACTGCGTATGGCCCGGCGAGTGGGTGGTACAGAACTGGTGACGGTGCTGCGGTCGCTGGGAACGTTCTTGCGTGAAGAACAGGCGGTGCGTCACGAAGCCGAAGCCCGCCAGGGGTGGGTGATGAACGCCGCCCGGCTGGCAGTGGTCGCTCCGTGGCTGGTGTTGATCATGCTGGCGAGCCGCCCCGAAGCAGCGGCGGCCTACAACACACCAGCCGGTGCCATCGTCATCCTCAGTGGTTTAACCATCACGGTGGTGACGTACCGACTGATGACACGTATTGGTCGCTTCCGAGAGGAGGGCCGATGGTTCGCCTAACAGAACAGCTCGGCCTGGCCCTACTACTGGGTGCCATGCTCGGTATTGGGTTGTGGACGCTCATGTCGATGCTGCCGGCTATGACCCGGCCCCGGCTTGCCGAACGGATCGCGCCACAGCTTGTAGATATTTCCGAAACCGCTCGCCACGATGTGGCCCGCAAACGCCTCGAGACACTCCCGGCGATCTGGTGGCTGTTTAGCCCCGTGCTGCGAGCAGCGAAACGGGCCATCGCCGCGATCACTGGCAACGACCACAGGCTCAAGCAGCGGCTGCGCCGTGCAGGTGGCAGCGTGAACGTCGAACGATATCGCACCGAACAGGCCGCGGCTGCAGTGCTCGGTTTTGCGTTGGGTGGGCTGCTAGCGGCCGCACTGCTGCAGCAGAGCAGCCGCAACCTGCCGGCTGCAATCATGCTGCCGCCGATGCTCGCGGTTGCGGGAGCCGCCTGCCGCGATCTGCTGCTGCGCATGAGCGTCACACGACGACTGCGGCGCATTGCCGACGAATACCCGACCGTGCTCGAGTTCTTGTCGCTGTCACTGTCGGCCGGTGAGGGCATATTCGCAGCAATGCAGCGAGTAAGCCGCACGGGGCGGGGCGAGCTCGCCGCCGAGATCTCACGTGTGGTGGTGCGAGTGCAATCGGGCGAAAGCACCACCTCGGCACTCACCACAGTGGCACGCGAACTCGGTTACCGGCCGTGGGAACGCAGCTGTGACCACATCGTCACCGCGCTTGAACGTGGCGCGCCGCTGGTTGAGGTGTTGCGCGCTCAAGCCCAAGACGCCCGAGAGCTCGCCAAACGCGACCTGCTCGAACAAGCCGGGCGAAAAGAAATCACCATGATGGTGCCCCTCGTGCTACTTGTGCTGCCCGTGACCGTGCTCTTCGCGATCTATCCCTCCTACTTCGTTCTCACCACCACGTTCTAGCGCTTTGCGCAACTCGAAAGGACACGCAATGAACCACCGCATTTCAGCGACACCCAAGCCACTGCCCGACAACAGCCTCAACAATCTCCGCTGGCACGCACGTCTGCGCCAACGCATCCAGCACTGCCTAATTGTCGAGCGAGGTGACGTGCCCGGATGGGTGCTGGTTGCACTCATGTCGGCCGGGCTCGTAATCGTGTTGTGGACCCTGGCTGGGCCGCTTCTCACCCAGGTGTTTGAAGATGCCCTGGCGCGCGTTACCGGCAACTTCTAGCGCTCGCGGCACTCGCTACACGCGAGGCATCCGACAGCAAAACACGCAACAGCTGCCATCGCAGTCGACTCTGCTTACACGTCGACTGCACGCAGACCGAGGCTCAGCGGTGGTCGAATGGACCCTGGTTGCGGCCCTGCTCACACTGCTATTGCTCGCAGTGCTGCAGGTATCGTTCGCATTGCACGTGCGCACCACCCTCATTGATGCTGCCGCCGAGGGGGCCCGCGCGGCGGGGCTTTCGGGAGCCAGCAACGCCGATGGCCACATCCGCACCCGGGAACTCATTAGTGCTGCTCTCAACGACCAGTATTCCGACGATATCGAAGTCACGCGCACCGACCGCATCATCACCGTCACCGTACGAAGTCCGATGCCGCTACTCGGGCTCGTTGGCATCCCCGAAGGTATCGAGGTGAGCGCCCATGCGCCGGTGGAATAGCTTCGTAGCTCGGATGCGTGATGAGCGCGGTTCGGCAACCCTCGAATTTCTCGGGCTGGGAGTGCTGCTCCTCGTGCCGATCAGCTACGGTACACTCACCCTAGTCGGGCTCGAACAGACAACGCTCGCGGCTGAACTCGCCGCACGCAACGCGGCCCGTGTGCTCGGCGACGACGCTGCCGCTAGCGAATCACTGGCGCGGGAGCATCTGCACCACGCCTTCATCGACCAGGGAATCGACCCCGCCGATGCCACCATCGAAACCCATTGCCACCCCGATCCCAACTGTCTTGCCGACCCGGCGCCCGCAGGCCAATCGATCACGGTGACGGTACGCATCCGAGCGACACTACCGGGGCTACCAGCCGGCACGGGAAGTCTCGGCATTCCCGTGGAAGCACGCGCCACCTATCCGCGAGCAAACGTTGGGCCACAACCGGTGCCCGAACCAACACCGCCAACCCTCGCACCGGGAGGTCCCTAATGCGTCCCGTTACGCAACCAGCCACCGCCGAACGCGGCTCGATCAGCCCACTCATCGCGGTGTATGTGCTCATTGCACTGGTTGCCACCCTCATCGTGGCAAGCGCAGCCAACCTCTACCTCGCCAACAAACGGCTCTATTCGGTGGCGGACGCGGCTGCGCTCGCGGCGAGCGGCACCGCCGAAGTCGCACCGCAGCTTGCTGCAGACTCGACACCACAGCTCACCCTGTCGCCGGCCCGGGCGAGACAGGCCGCCCAGGCGCAACTAGCTCACTTTGGGGATGCATACCAGCTGATCGATTTACACGTGGACGGCGACCGGGTAACGGTGACGCTCAGCATCGAGTGGACGAACCCCTTCACCGGGCAGCTTGTGACGCCGAAACAGCAATTGCAGGTAACGGTAACTTCGCGGGCCGTGCTCGAACGGGCAGACGGCAGCTAGCGTGCCCGCGAAACCCATCACCCACGGTGGCTGCTGCGGCTCTCAGAACCGAAACCGGTAGGCTTGAGCGATCATGATCAACCTGGATTATTCTGCCGAGATCGGCGAGCTGCGCACCACATTCGGGCAGATTCGCGATGTGCTCGACCCTGCCGAACTCGAACGCCAGATCGCGCAGCTCGAGCAGCAGGCGGCTGCTCCTGATCTGTGGGATGACCCCGAAAACGCGCAGCTGGTCACAAGCAAACTCTCGCACGCCCAGGCCGATCTCAAACGGCTGGCACAAACCGAGCAGCGGCTAGACGATCTCGAAGTGCTGGTCGAACTGGCCAACGAAGCCAATGACGCCGATACCGCGGCCGAAGCCGAACGTGAACTCAAAGCAATCACCAAACTCATCGGCGATCTCGAAGTGCAGACGCTACTTGACGGCGAGTTCGATGACCGGCCAGCCGTGATGACGATCCGTGCCGGGGCCGGCGGTGTGGATGCGGCCGACTTTGCCGAGATGCTGCTGCGCATGTACACCCGCTGGGCCGAACAGCACGACTACCGCGTCAACGTGCTCGACACGAGCTACGCCGAACAGGCCGGGCTGAAATCAGCGACCATCGAAGTTGACCACCCGTATGCTTTCGGCACGCTGTCGATTGAGGCGGGCACGCATCGGCTTGTGCGTATGAGCCCGTTCAACTCAGCCGGAAGCCGCGAGACGAGCTTCGCGGCGGTCGAGGTGGTGCCGCTAATTGAGCAGACCGAGCACATCGAAATTCCCGACAACGATATCCGCGTGGATGTGTACCGTTCATCGGGCCCCGGCGGTCAGTCGGTGAACACCACCGACTCGGCAGTGCGCATCACGCACCTGCCCACCGGCATCGTGGTGAGCTGTCAGAACGAAAAATCACAGATTCAGAACCGCGCCGCGGCGATGCGGGTGCTGCAATCACGACTACTGCTGCAGCGGCGCGAAGAAGAAGAAGCCAAAAAGAAAGAGCTCGCGGGCACTATCACCGCGTCTTGGGGTGATCAGATGCGCAACTATGTGCTTGCGCCCTACAAGATGGTGAAAGACCTGCGCTCAGGATTCGAAACCTCTAACCCCGATCGAGTGTTCGATGGTGATATTGACGACTTCATCAATGCCGGCATCCGCTGGCGCAAAACCAGCCAGCAAGAGTCTGCCGCCGAATAGCTTCGCCAAACCCACTCCGCAGTCACTGTCACACAGCCCAAGAAACACTCAGCGAACGCTCAGGAAGTGCTAGGCTGTGCCCTACCACGAACCAGGGCCCGCCGTTTGTAGCAGCGGTTCCGCAGTCGCGAACCTCCTCGCGACCTCGTGGTTTGGCTAGAAGACACAGGAGTCATCATGACTGCACAGCAGCAGACGCCTCGACCACGCACTGGTTCCGGCGGGCGTACCGAGTTCTTCGCATCGCGAAATTTCTTCATCCTCGCGGCCATCGGCTCGGCGGTAGGTCTGGGAAACATTTGGCGATTCCCGTACACGGCCTATGACAACGGCGGCGGCGCGTTCATCATTCCCTATCTGGTGGCGCTACTGGTCACCGGTATTCCACTGCTGCTGTTCGACTACGCCATCGGCCACCGCTACCGCGGCTCGGCGCCGCTGTCGTTCGCGCGCATCCAGCGGTGGCTTGAAACCATCGGCTGGTGGCAGGTGCTGGTGTGCGTCATCATCGCCATCTACTACGCGGTGATTGTCGCCTGGGCCGCCATGTACATGATTTTTTCGGCAACCAAGGCATGGGAACAAAACCCCGACGGTGCCGGCGGCTTCTTCGAGGACACCTTCCTGCAGCTCGCCGACGCACCGGGAATCGGGCTCGACTTCGTACCCAGCGTGCTCGTTCCGCACCTGCTGGTGTGGGCGGCGGTGTTGGTCATCATCATCCTGGGTGTCAAACGCGGTATTGCCGGCGCCAACCTGATCTTCATGCCGCTGCTGCTGCTGATGTTCCTCGCGCTGGTGGTACAGGCACTGCTGCTGCCGGGCGCCACCGACGGCCTCAACACACTGTTCACCCCCGACTGGAGTGCGCTTGGTCGCCCGCAGGTGTGGGCCGCAGCCGTGGGCCAGATCTTCTTCTCGCTTTCGGTGGGCTTCGGCATCATGATCACCTACGCCTCCTACCTCAAGCACCGCAGCGACCTCAGCGGCTCGGGTATGGTCGTCGCCTTCTCGAACTCGGGCTTTGAACTGCTCGCCGGTATCGGTGTGTTCTCGGCGCTCGGATTCATGGCGCACGCGCAGAACATTGCGGTGGATGAGGTGGCACAGGCCGGTATCGGGCTCGCCTTCGTCGCGTTCCCGACAATCATCTCCGAAGCCCCAGCGGGGCAGCTGATCGGTGTGCTGTTCTTCGGCTCACTCGTGTTTGCCGGGCTTACCTCGCTCATCTCGATTGTCGAGGTAGTCGTGGCCGCCGTGCGTGACAAGCTCAACCTGTCACGACCGGTATCAACCATCATCGTGGTGTTACCGCTGGCGACGATATCGGTGCTGCTTTTCCCCACCACCACCGGCCTGTTTGCCCTCGACATCATGGATGAGTTCGTCAACAAGTACGGCATCCTTGCCGCCGCCCTCGTTTCAGTGATCGGTGTCGTCTGGATTGCCCGCAAGTCGAGCACACTGAGCGCTCACCTCACCAGGGTGTCGTCGGTGCGCGTTGGCGGCTGGTGGATCGTAGCGGTAGCCGCGATCGTGCCGCTCATCCTCACCTATGTGCTCGTTGATGACTTCATCGTCAAGATGGGTGAAGTCTATGGCGGCTACCCGCCTGAGCTGGTCGGCCTGCTCGGATGGGGTATGGCTGGCGCGCTGGTTGTGATTGCCATCGTGCTTGCGATGCTGCCCTGGAACCGAAACGTTACCGTCAAGGTGAGTGAGGATGAACTGACCTGCGACTTCGACGACGCGTTTGCTGGCAAGTTCGATGCCGATGACCTCGACGGCGACGGCTTCGACGACACCAAAGTGCCACCGGGGCATATTCCGGGTCGCCACGCAGCAGGCCGCCCCATTTCCACCGACACCGAAGCGAACTAGGAGGTACTGAATCATGACTGCAGAAGCCATCATCATGATGTTGGTCGCCATGCTCACCGTGTGGGGTGGTCTGGTGGCTGCGATCGTGAACCTGCGCCTGCGCAGCTCCGACCGCGAGCACTAAGCAGCTCTCGTATCCGGCAGCGGCTCCGCAACTTTGGCGGGCCGTTGCCGGCTTTTTTGATGCATCCCGTAATCTTGCGCGAGTCGCGCGTCTTGTACGACCTGTCGGGCGTAACTTGGGGAAGACCATGATCAGATTCGACCAGGTATCCAAGGTTTACCGGGGCTCGAGCGCTCCGGCACTCGATGATGTTACATTCGAGATTCTCCGCGGCGAGTTTGTGTTTCTCGTCGGCCCATCAGGCTCGGGTAAATCGACCGTGCTACGGCACATCCTGCTCGAAGATCTCCCCACCGAGGGAGCCGTGCACGTGCTCGGTCAGGATCTGCGCAAGATTTCATCGCGCAAGGTTCCGTACTATCGCCGCAACGTTGGCATGGTTTTCCAAGACTTTCGGCTGCTCGCCAATAAGACGGTGTACGAAAACGTGGCCTACGCCCAGAAGGTGATCGGAAAGCGGCGCGGCCACATTCGCCAGGCGGTCAACGAGGTGCTCGAAACCGTCGGGCTCGACGGCAAAGAAAACCGCTTCCCGCACGAGCTTTCGGGTGGTGAACAGCAGCGAGTGGCAATTGCGCGCGCCGTGGTAAACAAGCCCGCCATTCTGCTGGCTGACGAGCCCACCGGTAACCTCGACCCCGCCACCTCGCGCGAGATCATGCGCGTGCTGCGCCGTATCAACCGCAACGGCACCGCCGTCATCATGGCCACGCACGATGTGTCGATTGTGGATGAGGCCAAACAACGTGTGCTCGAGTTGCTGGAAGGACGCCTGGTGCGTGACGAGTCGGGCGGTGTGTACACCCCCGAGATCGTGCTTTACGAAGAACCCGAGTCGCCCGAGGTTGCCGAACCCGCACCGGCCCGCCCAACCATCGCTGAAGTCATGGCTAAACGGGTTGCCGGTGAAGACGGAGCTGCTGCCCGCACGAAGGCGCGGGGCAGCAATGCGGCAGACATCGACTCGCCCACAACGCGACTGCCAGAACACGAAGAAGAGACTGACGATTGGGCAGCCGCCGACGAAAAGGAGGCGCGCTGATGTTCGGCTTTGTCATGAACGAGATGTGGCAGGGGCTGCGTCGCAACACTTCGATGGTGATCTCGGTGGTGCTGGTGACGTTCGTGTCGCTCACCTTCGTGGGTGCGGCAGGGCTCATCCAGTTGCAGATCCAATCGATGAAAACCTACTGGTACGACCGAGCTCAGGTAGCGGTCGATTTTTGCACCGAGGTGTCAGCATCACCCGACTGTGCGGCAGGCAAAGCCACCAGCGAACAGATAGACGCGGTTAAGGCCGAGCTAAGCGGGGGAGCCCTGGCACCCTATGTGCACCAGTTCTACTTTGAGTCGCAGCAGGAAGCCTACGACCGCTTTGTTGAACAGTTTGCTGATGACCCGATGGTTTCATTTGTGCGTCCCGAACAGCTCAACGAGGCCTATTGGGTGAACCTGGTCAACCCCGAAGACTCGGATGTGATCATCCAAACCATTAGTGGGATGCCCGGCGTTGAGTCGGTGACCGACCAGCGTCAATTTCTTGACTCGATTTTTTCGGTGTTGAATGCAGCCTCGTTTACCGCGCTCTCGGTGGCGATCGTGATGCTGGTTGCCGCGGTGCTGTTGGTATCGACGACGATTCGACTGTCGGCGTTTTCTCGCCGTCGTGAGCTGCGGATCATGCGCCTGGTGGGTGCATCCAACGGGTTTATCCAAACACCGTTCATTCTCGAGGGTGTGTTCTCGGGGCTGGTTGGTTCGCTGCTGGCCTCGGGCGCGATTCTTGCCGGAACGCACTTCTTCGTGCAGGGCTACCTTTCGCCGCGGATGCCAGCTTTGCAGTTGGTGAGCGTCTGGCCGGATGCGGTGATCGTGTGCGGCGTGCTGGTCGTGCTGGGCGTCGGGTTGGCCGCGCTGGCATCGAGCATCTCGATTCGACGCTATCTGCGCGTGTAAAGTTGGTTGAATGGCGAAGGCAAAGAAGGACGGTCGCCTGGTAGTGGCCACAAACCGGAAGGCCCGCCACGACTACACGATTGAAGACACCTACGAGGCAGGCATGGTGCTGCACGGCACCGAAGTGAAAGCCTTGCGGCAGGGGCGTGCGTCGCTCGTCGACGGATTCGCGATGGTCGACCGCGGTGAGGTGTGGCTCGAAAACGTGCACATTCCCGAGTATTTTCAGGGTTCGTGGAACAACCATGCCACCCGCAGGCGGCGGAAGCTGCTGCTGAACGGGCACGAGATCGCGAAAATTGCGGCGAAGACCCGCGAGGGCGGCTACACGATTGTGCCGCTGCAGCTCTACTTCAATGAGGCCGGTCGCGCGAAAGTTGAGATCGGTGTTGCCAAGGGTAAGCGCGAATACGACAAGCGACAGGCGCTGCGCGAAAAACGAGATAAGCGTGAGGCGCAGCGGGCGATGTCGGCGCGCGGATACGTGGGTGAGTAGGCGGCGCTGATGCCCGGGCCGGTGCTCATTTACGATGGCCGGTGCCCGTTTTGTGTGGCGATGGTGCGCCGGTTGCGGCGGATTGATCGACGCGGCCGGGTGCGCTGTGTTTCGAGCGAGACACCGGGTGTGCTGGATGCGTGCGGTCTGACGGCTGCGCAGGCGCAGGCTCGCGTGTGGCTGCGGCATCCTTCGGGCGTGCTCGTCGGTGGTGCTGGCGCGGTGCTGTGTGCGCTGGATGCGGTGTGCGGCTGGCGGTGGGGGTCGCGACTGTATTCGTGGGCGCCGGCGCGTGGGCTGGCTGATCGCGGCTATGCGTGGGTGGCGGCGAACCGGATGCGGCTGCGGGCCGGTGGTTTATTTGGTAGCTCCGATTGTGGTGATAACTGCCGGGTTGTTGAGTAGCCGGTAGGCGTTTGGCTGCCGGCTGTTGACTAGCTGGAACACGTTTGGCTGCCGGCTTAGGAAAACACCGGTGGGGTGCGTGCCCGTTGCGGACACACACCCCACCGTGGTTTTGCGGCGCAATCGCTGCGTGTTTGCGCGGTTGCCATGTAGCTGGTGGTTAGAGGTTGGCGTCGTTCCAGGCCCAGACATCTTCGCCACGCAGCGTTACTTCAGCACCCCCGTCGACGTAGACGACCTGGCCAGCCATGTGGGTGTTTTCGACACTGGTCATCCAGATGAGGGCGTTGGCAACCGACTCTGGCGGCTGGTGGTAGTTGAGCGGCATGGGTACCTGGCTGTCAACGAAAGCGATCTGTTCGGGAGTTGAGAGCAGTTGCTCGGTCATCGGGGTGAGTACGGTGCCGGGTGCGACCGCGTTGACCGGGATGCCGGCGCCGGCCCATTCGTCACTGATCGACACGCGGCGCACCCAGCGGGCGAGTGCGCGCTTCGACGACGGGTACGAGACGTAGCCGGTCATCGGGTCGTCGGTGACGTGGCTTGCGGCGATTTCGAGGGCCTTCGCTTCGTCGCCGGCGAGCATCGCTTCGACCATGTCGGGGTCGTTCTGCTGCAGCGAGGCCATCGACGAGACGACGGCGACGCGCGGTGCGGCCGAGGTCTTGAGCGCGGGCAGCAGTGCCTCAACGAATTCGACGACGCCGAAATAGTTGACCGACACGGTCTTGGGGATTGGGGCTGCGATGCCGGCACAGGCGATCACAGCGTCGATGGTGCCGCCGGCGAGTTCGGTGGTTTGTGCAGCGGCATCGTGACGACCCTTGACGGTTGAAAGGTCAGCGTTGATATCAGCGTTCTGGAGGTCGACTCCGATGACCTTTTCGCCGCGGTCGCGGAGGATCTGTGCGGTTGCGGCGCCAATGCCCGAGGCCGAACCGGTGATGACGTAGGTGCGTGACATGTGATCTGCCCTTCTTCCTTTGGATGGTGGCGGTCGCATTTGTGGTGTTCAGCCGCCACCTATATTTTCCCGTGCCGACACTGGATTTTTCGGGCGAATTCGCGTCGTTTGTGCGGGGGAGTTTGCTGCTTGGATGCGTGCGGCTGGCGCACGGGGATGCGGAACGGCGGCCGGGTGCCGCGGCCGTGTAGACAGTGCCCCGAGCCTTGTCAAAACGCGGCCGCTGTTTGCGCCCCTCTCGGCAAATGACCCTCTAACTGCGAAATGACCCTCCCACTGCAGGGTCATTTGCCACTAACAGGGTCACTTGGTTTGGAGGTGGGTTGTGGAGGCTGGGCATTGGTGGAGCATGGGCGGGAAGTCTGGGCGAGGAGTTGAGGCATGACGAGCGGGATTCCGAGACCAAGCACCACCTCTGCTCGAGGCGTCACCCCTGCATCCAGCCCCTGCATCCAGCCCCTGCACTCGGCAAATGACCCTCTAACTGCGAAATGACCCTGCTGTAGGAGGGTCATTTGCCGGTAACAGGGTCACTTGCCGTGGAAACGGGCTGGGTGAGGGGTGTGGCGGGGTGGTGCCCGGTGCGGTGAGGTCTGGGGAGATGGAGACTGGAACCAGGGACCGCCCCTGAACCAAGCAAATGACCCTCTAACTGCGAAATGACCCTCCTACTGCAGGGTCATTTGCCGGTAACAGGGTCATTTCCCGATGACTTCGCCGATAACAGGGTCACTTGGTGTGGAGGTGGGGTGAGGGACAGGGTCATTTGGTGTGGAGGTGGGGTGAGTGAGGAGGATGGAGGCCGGGTGTGAAGACAGGGTCATTTGGCGAGGAAGCGGGTGAGGTGATGCGCGTTGGTGTCAGAGAAGAGTTCAACGCCTGCCGGGCAGCTAAAAACACCGGGAAAAAGTAATACATTGGTTGATACATAAAGCGGCCCCCTGGGAAACCGAAAACCGCATAAACAAGCGGAAGTCGGCACCCCAAGGGGCCGTTCGTGGAGATGGGGGGAATTGAACCCCCGTCCATCGCTGTGAGCCTGCGGCTTCTCCGGGTGCAGTTCGTCTGACGTGTTACTCGGTTCCAGCCCTAGCGACGAACGGCCTGGCTGACAAACCCAGTCACAGTTAAAGTCCCACGAAACCCTGCGACGCAGCTTCGCGGCAAGCGTTCTCAACGACGCCAGGAACTAGACCGAACGCAAAGTCTAGGCTGACGGACTCGGGCTCGCGCTCTAGGCAGCGAGGGCGAAGTCAGTGCGCTTGTTATTGGCACTTATTGGTTGCGAGGGGCGTTAACGAGATAACCCCGCGTCCTCGACCCGCTTCACGCAGTTTCGCAAGCAATGTCGAAACCGATCATCCCCGCGGCTGCGCTGACAGCATCAACGCTATTGAGTTGTGGTTCAGATTGCTCTGAACTGCCCAATTGTAGCGCGATTTGCGTGCGGTGTCGACAGATCATGGTCAACCTGGATGCGTGCAGCGGGTCATCTTGGCGAGTGAGATTTTGCGCTGAACATGGCCGAGAGCGGCACAACCACTACTCTTGAGAGCATGAGTGCGAACGATGGCTTTAATGGCGGCGGTGGTCGCCCCGATGACCCGCAGCAACCCGAGCAGCTCGGCTCGACCTGGGGTGCGGTTCAGTGGCAGGATGACCAGGCTGCGACTGGCTCGCCCGCTGATAATCCTGTGGTGACGCCTCCCGAGTCTGCTGCGAATGGCAACGAGGGAGCATCTGACCAGATGCCGTCGCTACCTGATCTGGGTGCTTTTGGTGCCGGCTTTGCTGCGGCGGGTCGCGAGGATGCGGCAGCTGCGGGCGAAAAAAACGCCCCGGTTGAACTGTCCCAGCAGCCGGAGCAGCAAGACCAGCTCGAGCGACAAGAGCTGCCTGAGGAAGGTCACCAGCCGGAGCAGGAAAACCAGCAAGAACTCGCAGAGGAAAGCCAGCAGCCCGAACAACCAGAGCTGCGGGACCAAGAAGTCGTGCATCCTGAGCAGCCAGAGCAGCAGCAAGGCGAGCAGCCACTTCAGCCTGAGGAAGGCCAGCAGCCCGAGCACAGCGACCAGCCAGAACTGAACTTCCAGTTCGGCGACGTTCCAGCACAGGCGCAGCAGCAGGATGCAGCAGCTCAGCCGGAAACACACGAGCAGCACAACACTCCCGACGAGCCCGAGGCGGCAGCGGATCCGGTCGTGAACTTCGGCAGCGAATCCGACGAAAACGCTACCCGTGCCTATGACACGCAGGCGTTCCAAAGCGACGCGTTTGCATCAGCATCCGAGCAGCAGAATGCAGACAAATCCGCCAATGACCAGCCCACCGAGGTCTTCCAGCGTGATGAGTTCGGTAGCGAACAGGTGGTAGGTCCTCACCCGAATGACACCCAAGCAGACGGCATCCACCCGGACGGCAACCAAACTTATGGCGCGCAGTCATACGGTGCCCAAACTTACGGCGGCGCAGACCAGTACAGCCAGCCCTACAGCTCGCAGCCCGAAAACCAGGACGGGCCCGAGTTCACCCAGGCCTCGTTCACACAGCAGCCCTACGGCGGGGCACCTCAAGAACAGCAGCCCTACAACCAGCAATACGGCCAGCAGGGTGACTACCAGCAGGCCCCGTATCTCGCGGGCGGCGCCCCGGCGCCGTTCCAGAACGCCGGGCCGGTGCCGATGCATCCTGGCGACGAACAAGAACCGCACCACAGCGAACCGGGCGACAAAAAGCGCCGTCGTCGCAAATCAAAATCGCATCAGGCTGACGCTGCAACGGCACCGGCCGGTGGCAAGAAGAAGCGCCGCACGGGGCTGATCGTCACGATCGCGATTATCGCGGTGCTCGCCATCGCTGCGGCGGTGCTCGTGCCGCTTTACCTGCACCTGCAAAACCAGCAGCGTGGCGATGAACTCGCACAGGAGTTCAACGAAAAGGTCAAAGCCTACGAGCAGTCGTGGGGCGAGGATGCGCTGGCGGCTGCATCCGGCCCAGAAGATTTTGCGAAGGTGGCCGGCGGCAAGCGCGAGTCGATTTTTGTCATGAGCGCCGACCAAAAGAAGCAGTTTGAAGCCGTGTGCAGTGATGTGCAGGCCTCGAAGGATGCGCGCCAGAAGCTCGCCGACACCAAGGCCCCCGAGCTGCCGAAGGACGAGGGTGCGCGTGCATCCGAGGCGTACAAGAAGGCCGAAAAGAAGTCGGCTGATCTCAGCGGTAAGGAGCGCGCGAAGGCCACCGAGTTCCTCGACGAGAGCGACAAGCTGCTCAGCTCGATGGAGTCGCTGTGTGGCAACCTCGGCCCCTACCTCGACGCCAACCAGAAGCTGCGCGATATCGGCGATAAGGATCTGCCGAAGACCATCACGGTAGAAAACGGTGGCACGATCGTGTCGGATGACGGCAAGGTTGAGTGGAAGTGCACCGCGCCTGAGGGCTGCCGCGACCTCTACCACAAGGACACCCGCACCAAGTACGCGGATGTGATCGACTCGATGTACACCGACTACTACAACACGCTCGCGGATCTGTTTGAAAAGCAGTGCTTCGCGGATGATTTTGCGCAGGTGTGTAGCGAATCGGTGGAGCCGTTCCGCGAGGCTGCGAAAAAGTCGAAGGCCTACACCGACTATCTGCGCAAAACCGAGCCGGTTGCCGAGGTTGGCAAGCCGATGTATCCGGATGAAGAAAAACTGCTCAAGGAAGCATCCGGTGCGCAGTATGCAGCCGAGGAAGCGCTCGTGAACGCGTGGCGTGCGAAGGATGGCGACAACCCGCCGGCTTCGATGGGTGACACCCCGGCATCGATTGAGGCTTACTACAAAGCGAAACAAGAAAAGGTACGTGAGCTTGCCGCCGCGGTGGGCGACGGTAAGTAGCCAGCCAACATTCACAAGCGCCAGCATCCATAATTCAGTCGCCGCTGCCCCGGTTACCGCAACACCGGGGCAGCGGCGACTAGCATCGAAGCATGACTGACAACGCGCGTGTGCTGGTGCTGAACGGACCAAATCTCAATACGCTCGGTAAACGGCAGCCCGAGATCTATGGCGCCGAAACGCTGGCGGATGTTGAAGCCCGTTGCCGTCGCCGCGCCGAGCTGCTGGGGCTGCAACTGACGTTTGCGCAGTCGAACCACGAGGGCGAGCTAGTCGAATTGATTCAGCAGGCGCGCGAGTCGATGGCTGCGATTGTGATTAATCCGGCGGCCTATACGCACACTTCGGTGGCGATTCGGGATGCGCTCGAATTTGCTGAACTGCCCACGGTCGAGGTGCATATTTCAAACATTCATCGGCGTGAGGAGTTTCGCCACCACTCGTTTGTGTCGGGGGTTGCGGATGCGGTGATCGCCGGTGCTGGCACGCTCGGCTATGAGCTCGCGCTCGAGTGGGTTGCTGATCGCTGCGGCCGCGTCGCGCGTGAGGTTTAGCGTCGGGCGTGAGGTGTAGGTCGGCGGGCCGGTAACACTGAAACAAACGCCGGCGAGCGCTCCACTACTGCGCGAGGGAGTAGGCTGGCGCAGTGCATCCCAAACCTACTGATACCCCTGCCGCCGCGAATAATTGGCCCGCGTTTGCGGTGTGCGTCGCGGTGGCTATTGCGATCATTCTCGACCTGGTGAAGGTCAACGTCACGCTGACCCCGATTGAGCACACCCTCGGCGCGACTAGCTCGCAGGCGCAGCTGATTGTGGCCGGATATGTGCTCGCGTTCGGTATTTTGCTGGTGCCTTCGGGGCGGCTCGGTGACCTGTGGAATCGCAAGGCGATGTTCGTGATCGGGCTGGGGACGTTCACGATCGCGAGCCTGCTGTGTGCTTTGGCGTGGGATGCGACCGCGCTGGTGGTGGCGCGCCTCGTGCAGGGTGTTGCGGCCGGGATGCTCATGCCGCAGGTGATCGGCCTGATCCAGAACCTTTTTCAGGGGCGCGAGCGCGGTAAGGCGTTCGGTATTTTTGGTGCCTCGATTGGGCTCGGTACCGCATTTGGCCCCACTATCGGTGGGCTGTTCATCGGCATGCTGGGGGAGGAACTCGGCTGGCGTTGGACGTTTGGGATGAACGTGCCGATCGCGCTGATTATTTTGCCGTTTGCGATCTGGCTGCTGCCGGGCCGGCAGGCGCATCCGAAGGGCGCAGCCAGCCGCGATCTCGACCTGGTCGGGGTGCTACTGATGGCGGCGACGGTGCTGCTGGTGATGTTGCCGTTCGTGTTGACCACCGGCACCAGTGCTGATTCACCGCAGCGCTGGTGGTTGTTGCTGGCGGCGGCAGTCGTTGGCGCCGTGTTTGTGTGGTGGGAGCGGCGGTATTTGGCGCTTGGCCGCAATCCGGTAATTGACTTTGGGCTGTTTCGGTGGGCGTCGTATCGCAATGGTGTGATCATTTCGACGCTGTGGTTTGCGGTGATGCCGCCGATGTTTTTGCTGATGACGCTGTATGCGCAGCAGGGGCTGGGCTTTGCGGCCGTGAACGTGGGTGCGTTTTCGATTCCGTACGCGTTGATTTCGGCAGTGGTTGCGGCCTGGGCTGGCCGCTACACGTTTACCTGGGCGGCGCGGATGGTGTTCTATGGCGTGCTGATCTATGTGGCGATGTTGCTGGGGATGTTGTTGGTCGGGGCGTTCGCTCCGGTGGTGTACACGCCGTGGCTGTTTACCGCGATGCTCGCGGTGGGCGGTGTTGGGCCGGGCTTGGTGATGTCGGCGAACCAGATGCGCACTATGAAACATGTGCCGCCGGCTGCGGCCGGTGTGGGCGGTTCGTTCATGCAGGTGGGGCAGCGGCTTGGTAACGCGATGGGTATCGCTGTGGCGACGTCGGTGTTTTATGCGGTGTTGGCGGCTGCGGGTCTAACGCCGGGCGGAGCCGTTGACGCTGCGGCTGGGGGCGAGGATGCGTACCGGCACGCCTATGTGTGGGGCATGGTGGTGCTGGTGGCGCTGAGCGTTTTGGCACTGGTGTTTTCGTGGCTCGACTATCGGGTGGATGCGCGCGAACGTGCCGCGGGCGAGGCGCCGGAGTAGTGGGCAACCTGCTATTTGCTGGCCGGTACCGATGGATTTACCGCGTTGGCCGAGGGGCGAATGTCAAAAACCTGGGCTAGACAATCCGCCTCCCGCTGATTGTTTCCACGTCGCACCAGCAACCGCCTCGAAATGGGTGCATCACTACGATCATCATCAGGACAGCGCCGAGGGAGTCGCAGGGCAGGACGGCGGGTATGTCAGCCGCGCATGAATGGTTGCTCATGTGGCGCAGAGCCCGCGCATCCGCTAATGTTGTCCCACCAACGATTGCAAATGAGAATGATTAGCAATACGAAAATCATCAGCAATCGCATCATTCGCAACAGAGTCTTCACCAGCTAAGGAGCGGTTCATGCGCGTCCTCCGGGCAACCCGTGCCTCCCTCGCCGCAGCGGCCATCGCGGCAACCACTGTCGCCACCGCATTGAGCATCACCGCAACACTGACGCTCGGTGCGGCCCCTGCCTACGCCGGGCCAGACGACGACCGCAGTGTAGAGACGAAAGCCCACATCGACGCCCCTAAGGTTTTCTGGAACAAGCAAGCTGGCACGTTCGCGATCAACTCGCAAGCCAACGGGAAAACCGTTCCGCTCGAAACCACCGCCAACTGGGTGGGCCGCGGTTACAACGACGACGGCAGCCAGAACTACACGTTCCCCATCACCTCGGACCCGCGCCTGGACTTCCTTGGCGAGGACGGTCAGCTGCTCTACATGGCGCCGCAGGTTCCGGGGCCGGGCAACAGCCCCATCTGGTCGGGCTTCGGAGCGGACACCGCGGTGCCTATCGAGCAGTTCCAAGACGGCAACTTCGCGCTGGAAATGGTCGGCTTCAACGGCCCCGGCCAGATGGAGATGTTCAACCACTCGACGTACGGGAACCTGCCGGTGACGCGCCTGTTCTCCTCGCATGACAAGGTGTCCCGCACCGTCTGGCTGGACCCCGGCACGCACACCCACAACATCACAACATTCACCAAGCCGGGCCGCTACGAGGTCACGTTTGACGCCACCGCTCGCACAACCGACGGCAGCTTCATCTCTTCCAAGCCCACGACGCTGGTGTGGCGGGTAGGCGGGACCAACCCTGCTGATGAGAAGCTCGGCGACGTGCGCGCCGCGTACAACGAAGCGGCCGATGCGGTGGAGGGTAGCGCGGCGGAAGGCGCCGCTGCTTCCAAGCCGACGTTCACGATCGCCCCACACACCGGAAGTGAACGCGACGGCGACAAGAACCTCACCGACCTCACCTTCAACGCTGGTACTGAAGCGGCTGAGGGTACGGTGGTGTTCTACATCGACGGCTACCACCTCGCCGAGGTTCCGGTCAAGAACGGCACTGCGACGTGGAGCGAGATGATCGGCTCGCAGACCTCGAATTTCCAGGCCGTGTTCGTGCCGAGCAAGGGTGCCGCTCGCTGGATTAGCGCGCCGCTGAGCGCCGCCACGGGGCAGAAAACCGTGACCACTCAGGATGCGGGCGAGTTCCCGGATGAAACCCCCGATGTGCCGGCCGGCGAGTTCTCGGAGGGTGAGGTCACGGTCGGTTCGCGCGACGTGTCCGTCACCGCGCGGCCGCAAGACAAGGGCGACCTCATCACCATCGACACCAAGCCTGCGGATGATTCGCTGATCTATAACGTCACGGGTGGCTTCTATGAGGAAGGCTACGACGAGCCGACCTGCCCCGTTGAAGGCGTGAGTGGCCCGGGCCGCCGCACCATCGTGGCGGACAGCGAATACTGCAAAGGCGACGGCTATTCGCTGCGCCTCACGTTGGAGCCGCAACCGCGCGCTGCGATCGGCAACACGGACGTGATCGACCTCGACCAGGTGAACGGCGCCGGTAAGACGGTTGAGACGCAGTTCTCCGGCGTCGGCGAAAGCAACGAGCCGGCGCCGGGTGAGCCAGCGCCGGGCGACGACGGCGGCGACGACGGGAACGAAGGCTCCGACGGCGCGATCCTCGACACGCCTGTGACGATCAACAACGGCCACGTGGACTTGCGCGCCATGGAGGTGGACGGAAAGCTCTCGGTGGCGTTGGGTGATGATTCGCGTCAGCACGCCAAGGAGTCCGTGCTCCGAACCATCAACTCGACGACCCTGGAGGTCACCAAGCTCGCGAAGGTCAAGCGTGAGGGCAACGTGCTGGCCGATGAAAGCTATGACGTGCTCGGCCCGAAGGGCAGCGAGTTGTATGTTTTGCCGCAGGGGCAGCAGCCTGGGCGTGTGTGGCCGGGCTTCTCGAGTGAGGCTCTGGACCGCGTCAAGTACCCCGAGGGTGCAACCATGACGCTCACCCCGGTGAGCGCGCCTGAGGGCGGTCAGTGGTTCGCGTACACCGAGAACCTGGGCGCTATCAACCGGATGTATGCTTCGAGCGAGAAGGCTTCCGACGTGCCGCTTCCTCCGGGCACGCACATGCACACCGCGTGGGCGTTCACTAAGCCGGGCACATACACGATCGATGTGACGGCCCGCGCCAAGCAGTCCAGTGACGGCGAGCAGGGCGCCCGCAGCGCCGGCTCGAATCACGATGGCGGGGAGGCTACCGCTGAGACTCAGCGGCTGACGTTTGTGGTCGAGAAGAAGTCTGCCACCGAAGAGCCAGGCGACACGGAACCTCCGGCAGGGGAACCGAGTGAGGAACCGACGGATGAGCCAACTCCGGAGGATCCGACCGAGCGCCCAACCGAGGAGCCGGCCGAGCCAACCGAACAGCCGAGCGACTCACCAACCGGCCAGCCGACCGACGAAGCAGCACCGGAACATCCAACGGACGCGCCAGCCGACCCGACGCAACCGGACGGCACCGACAACGCCGGCGGCACCGATAACGCAAGTACCCCATCGGACGCTGGGGGAGCACTGGCGCGCACGGGTGCAGAGATTGTGCCCGCCGTCGCGCTTGCGGCCGTGACTGTTGTGGCGGGTATGGGGTTGTTGATGGTGACTCGCCGCCGCCGAGCCTGAGGCGTCCGGAGGCGGTTTCGCCGTTCCGGTTCTTGCGTGGCCAGGGAGTTTTCGAACGGCGCGTTATAGATCGGCTTGCCGCGAGCGAAGCGCCGGGGTAGTGGGCAACCCGCTATTTGCTGGCCGGTAACTTCGGGGCGGTAGCTTGCGTGCTGTTCCCGCTCGGTTTTGCATGGCTATTGCCTGAAAGGTTCTGTGCCTCATGAAGGGTTTCATCGCGCGCCCGATCACCGCGATCGTCGGCGTTTCGCTCGCTTTTGCCGGGATTGCATCCCCGGCGATCGCACAAGAAAACGCGGACGCTCCGCAGTCGAAGGTGACGGTGCTCACCATGACCGACTTCCACGGCTACCTGGGGCAGGTGCCGAACATGATGTGTCAGGTGAACAGCATCCGGGATGCGAACCCCGGCAACGTGCTGCTCGCATCCAATGGCGACAATGTGGGCGGTAGCGCCTATATTTCGGCCGTGAATGACGACCTGCCGACGCTCGAGATGCTCAACGCCATGCAGCTTGACGTGACGAGCGTCGGTAACCACGAACTCGATCGCGGTACGGCAGATCTCACCGGCCGGCTGCAAGACAAATCAGATTTCCCGTATGTGGCGGCCAATATTGAGGGCCTCGACCCGGCGATCGTGCCGCCGTATGTGATCAAGCGCACCGAAAATGGTGTGGATGTGGCCTTTGTTGGTGCCGCGCCCGAAGACCTCCCCACCCTCGTTGACCCCAACGGAATTGCGGGGCTGAGCATCACCGACCCGGTCGCCGCGGTCGACAAGGTTGCCGCCGAACTCAAAGACGGCGACGACGCCAATGGTGAGGCCGATGTGGTGGTGGCGCTGATCCACGACGACTACAAGATCGCCGCCGGGGTTGGTGCCGATGTGGATGTGGTCGTGGCCGGGCACTCGCACGTCGAGCACAGCGGCGAAACTGCGTCGGGTGCTCCGGTAGTGCAGCCGGGTTATTTTGGCAACCTGATCGGGCAGATTGATCTCGACATTGATGCTGATGGCAAGGTGGTTTCGGCTGCGGCTTCGATGCTTTCGGTGAAGAAGGTGGCGGATGCTGATTGTGCGGCTGAGCCGTTCAAGAGCATGTATGAGGAGTACCAGGCGCAGGCGGATGAGCTTGGTAAGGAGCCGGTGGGTTCGATCGAGGGCAAGGCACGTCGCGCCACGAACTTCGGTTTTGGCTCGAGCGAGCAGGGTAATGAGAACCGCGGCACTGAGTCGTCGGCGGGGAACCTGATCGCGCAAAGCTTCTACGAGTTTTCGCAGTTGAACGGCTTTGGCGCCGATTTTGGGTTGATCAACTCGGGTGGTGTGCGTGCCGACCTGGATGCAGATGGTGATGGTGTGATCACTCGCGGTGAGGCGCAGTCGACGCAGCCGTTCGATGGCGATATGGGCACGGTGGATTTGACCGCCAAGCAGGTGTATGAGCTGCTCGAGCAGCAGTGGAAGGGCGAGGAGGCGTCGCGTCCCGTGCTGCAGCTGGGCCTGTCGGACACGATCGCGTACACCTACGACCCCGAGGCGCCGATTGGTTCGAAGGTGACGAGCGTGCGCATCCACGGTGAGCTGCTTGACCGTAATGACGAAAGCCGCACCTACCGCGTGATTGCGGGTACGTTCCTGCTGGCCGGTGGCGACGGATTCACCGCGCTTGCCGAGGGTGCGAATTTCAAAAACCTGGGCTACAAGGATCTGGCCGCGACGATCGAGTTTTTGAAGGCTAAGCCGGGATGGAAGGTGAGCAACTCGCAGCGTTCGATTGGCGTGGGTGCGCTGCCTGCATTCACGCAGGGCGCCGAGGTGACGGTCAACCTGTCGTCGCTGTCGATGACCGCGGATGAAGAGAAGCCTGAGACCGCTTCGATTTCGCTTGAGGATGGCACGGTGCTTGGCACCGCGGATGTCGACAACACGATCGTGCCGCAGCTGCCCGAGACGGGACGGGCTGCCGTGACCTTCAAGGTACCGACCGACCTGGCGCCTGGTGAGCACGTGATTGTGATCAAGGCGGGGGAGACCGAGTATCCGCTGACGATTGAGGTTGTTGGTTCGGATGCGGGCGCGACTGAAGATCCTGGTGACACTGCGGAGCCGGGCCCAACTGCGGAGCCGGGCACTGAAGCGCCTGCCGCACCTGGTAGCCCCGCACCGACTGCCGATGGGCAGGGCAAGGGTAAGGATGCCGCTGGGGGCCAGCTCGCCACCACCGGTGCCGCTGACCAGAGCCTCGTGGCGATGATGGCCGTGCTGCTGCTGGTTGCCGGCGCCGCGCTGGTTGCCGCGAAGCGCCGCGAAATGCAGTAGCGCCGCGCGCTGATTGACCGGGCAGAGCCCGTCTCGACTGTTTGGTTGGGGCGGGCTCTGTGCCTTGGTCGTTTTGGCTTGGATGCGGTGCTGAACAAGCCTCGAGTGCTGGTAAAATCGGCGGTCACGCCACAAATATTGGCGTGATTGACTTCGCCTATAAGGAGTAAGCATGGAAGCTGCAGTAGTTGCGTCTTGGACATTTATGCGCGAGATACCGGTTCCGCAAGATGTGAGCTCGCTGCTGGTCGAAGGCGAGCAACCGTACGCCGCCTACGCAACCATGCGTGACTCGGCGATTTTCACCAATAAGCGGCTGATCGTGCGGGATGCGCAGGGAATGACCGGGAAGAAGGTCGAAATCTATTCGCTTCCCTATACGGCGATCAATATGTGGTCGACCGAAAACGCTGGCCGGCTTGACTTTAATTCGGAGGTTGAGCTGTGGACGCGCGCCGGCCACATCAAGATCAAACTGGGCAAGGGCACCGATGTGCGTCGCCTCGACCACCTCATTGCGCACTGCGTGCTGGGCGGTTAGATTCGTGCGGTCGCGCCGAACACGAAGGCGCTGATCGAGGAACTGTCGACCGTGTTTCGGAATCCTCATCCAGGGTGATTGTTCACTCGGACGGTGCGCGGAGGTCTCCGAGCTGTTGAAGCGACCGTGCGAGCGAGACACACCGACGCTCGACCGATCATAACTCGGGCCGAAACCTCGCGGCGGCCAAAACTTGCTCTTTACCGTTTTGGCCGCCGCGGTAGGATGGTCGCGGTGGCCGCACCGGCTGTACAGGATCGGAGGCGCAAGATGACTCTTACCGAACAGGTTTTCAATCCCATGAGTTACGACGCCATGCTTGAGCTAGCGACGAGGATCGGGGGCCGGTACAACGCTTGGGCGGATGAGGCGGGCCAGTCGGCTAGTGCTGCGCACTGGCGCAATGCCGGGATCGAGCTGCGCCGTCAGGTGCGCGCGGTGGACTCCCACAGTCAGAGCGCTGTGGAGGCGAAGCGCGCGGAGCTGCGCGAGCTGTGGGCGACTATGCCGGTTCACGCTCCCGAGTTCGCTGCATGAGCGAACGGCTCAGCCCGCACGAGTTGCAGGCCCGGTTTGAGCAACGGGTCATTCCCGACTACATCGAACCCCAGCGTGGCGGTGCCGGAGTCTCGGCACCGCCACGCTTCGTTTCGGTCGGTGGACAGCCGGGAGCAGGCAAGGGTGGCGTGCTGGCTGATATGCAGCGGCAGATTCCCGGCGCGGTTGTCGTCAACGGTGACGAGCTGCGCCAGTTTCATCCGGACTATGAAGTGCTGATGAGGGAAGACCCGTTGCGTATGCCCAATGTCACGAGCCAGGCGTCGGGGCAGTGGGTCGGCAAGGCAAACGAGTATCTACGCGAACAGGGGAGTAGCGCCGTCGTTGAGACAACGTTGCGCGACGCGGGGATGTTGCGCCGCGAGTTCGAGGCGTTCAAGGCGGCCGGGTATGAGACGGAGCTACGTGTTGTCGCTGTGCCGCTGGAGGTTTCGCGGGCGGCCACTGTTTCGCGGTACGTCGAACAGGTCAGGGACTTCGGTGCTGGGCGTTGGACGCCGAGCAGGGCGCATGATGAGGCGGCCGCGAACGTTCGTGAGACAGTTCGGGAGCTGGCAGCATCCGATGCCGTGGATCGCGTTGCGGTGCAGAACCGTGATGGCCTCGTGTTCTACGACTCTCGCGGGGCCGCGGGAGTCGAGCGCGCGGCGGCGACCCTGCAGGCGGTGGACGAGGCGCGCGACGTGCGTAACCTTAGTCCGGCGCAAGCACAGAGCTGGATTGTGACGACGGCCGACGCGCTGCATGAACGCTACCGGATCGGCAACGATCAGACGTTGAGCGAGCACGCCCGGCGCGTTCACAACGATGTCGATCTTGTGAAGGTGTCCAAGCGCCTCGCGGCAGTGGACGCTCGTGCCGTTGTGCCGCTGGCCTTCCCCGGCGACAAGGCAGCCCAGAACAAGGCGCTGGCCGACCTTTCGGAGGCTGCGAAGGTCACGCTGAGCGATCGTTTCGATGTGCGACCACGCCGGGAATAGACTCGCCCGCTTGCCCTGTGTGAAGGGCGAACGCCGTTACGAACGGGATCGAATCTGCGACTTTACTGTGCTTGTGCAATGGAATAGCCATCCGGATATTCCACCGCCGCCGACGTCCAAAAGCCATTAGACATCCTGTCCAAAAAGTCCTTAGACACGACATAGTTAGCTGCACAATGCTACACGTGCTATTCTGTGACGAATAGTTCAGCCTGCCGCGACATCTGTCGTGAGTGGGCTGGACCTCTTTTGGGCGGTAAAGCGGGGGCATGCCCAGAGCTTTAAAACCAGCGACGCCGCTCGAAGATCTGCTCAATCTCCTCGAATCACAAGGAACTGTCGGCGGTGTTTCGAAATCCTGATCCAGCGTGATCGTTCACTCGGACGGTGTGCGGATGACTCCGAACCTGTCTATGAACCGCGCAGCCGGTAGCGGCATATTTTCGATACGGTTAAACAGGTGGTGGAATGCCGCCCGCGAAAGGTCGCGCGTCGGCATCGAATCGGCGATCTGCCGGTCACTGGCGCGGAGGTCTCCGAGCGGATTGGGATCGGTTCGAGTCGCCTCATCAAAGGTCTGGTCAATTTTTCGGCGAAAATTCGCTACATCACTTTGCCAGTTACGCAGCGGGGCGCCGACCAGCTGCTCTTGCAACGCAAAGTCATCCCCACACGATTCGACCTTCCAGCCGGGCCAATGTAAATCGAATGGAATGACTTGAAACTGGTCGTTATATAGCGACCACCAGCGGAGATGTTTCGTCGTGTAGTCGACGACCACCCCCGACTCAGGCTCCGTAGGTAGTACCATTTCTTGGCTTGAGAGCCTGCCCTCGGTAAAACGGCGAAACACGTCCTGAGCAACTTTCGCAATTACAAGCGGCCCATAGTGAGCGATTCGTTCAAGATCAAAATCAGATGGCCACGAAATTAATTCGCCCGAGGGTAACCGAACAGTGAGCACCTCATACCGTCGCTCATCTGCCGATGGATACAGAGAATCATCGACTACCCAGGGCTCGCGATCCTCGTCACTCGGCTCGAGCATAGCTGTCGGGTTTATCCCGACAGCACGAAGCGTGCCGTAAATATCTTCCGGTGACCAAACCGCGGTCCATTCCGGCCATGAGTATTCAGTGAGGTAATTGATTAGTCTCGGTAGATACAGGCCCTGAGCCTCCTCAGCCCACACCACGACTCGTGCGACCGTATCGATAACGAGAGAACCCTCAATCCACTTCGCAGTGTCCCAATCTTCTGGGCCCGACACATCCCATGGCTTCAACCAACGGAAGCGACGCATCGTCTTTTCAAAACCATCGACGGCAATATCCATACCGATGCGATAAGCGCTCCAATGGTCGTAATAGATGTCCCATCCGCTGCCTGAACGGACGAACACATCGAGTCGCGAACCCACAGCTACCGCCCCTGCAGCACCTGCAGCACTTCGTCATGCACGAGGCCGTTGGTGGCAACCGCCGAGCTGCCCCAGCATCCCGGCTCACCATCAACCGAGGTGAAGGTGCCGCCGGCTTCTTCGATGATCGGGATCAGCGCCGCCATATCGTATGGCGCGAGATCCACCTCGCACGACGCCTCGAACGCGCCCTCAGCCACCAGCATATACGGCCAAAAATCGCCGATCGTGCGCGACCGCCAGGCCCGCTCGTTCAGCTCCAAAATCGGCTCAACCCGATTAATCTCCTGCCAGTACTTCAGCGAGCCATAGTTAATCTGGCCCTCCGAAAGCTTCGTGATGCCCGACACCTCGATGCGCCGATCGGTCGCGGTGTCCGAATCACTCAGGTCATCATCCAGATACGCCCCGAGCCCGGCCGCACCCCACCAGCGGCGGTTCAGCGCCGGCGCCGACACCACTCCCACCTGCGGGTGACCATCCACCACCAGCGCAATCAGCGTCGCCCAAATCGGCACCCCGCGCATGAAGTTCGCGGTGCCATCAATCGGGTCAATCACCCACTGGCGCCGCGAATTACCATCGCGGCCGCTCTCTTCTCCAAAGAACGCATCCGAGGGCCGCGCATCCGCGAGCTTCTCACGAATCACGCGCTCCACCTCACGGTCGCCATCGGTGACATGCGTGCGGTCTTCTTTCAAATACACGCCCAAATCGCGCGAGTTGAAAAACCGCATCGAAACCTCATCGGCGAGATCCGCCAACTGGCGGGCAAGACGCAGATCGGCAGTGATCGGGTGGAGCAATTCGTAGGCCATGCCACCAGTATCGCCCACGCTCAGCCCTACGCCGACATCGACACCAGCAGCCGCCGCAGCGACGCCACCCGGCGATAACCAACAGCATCCAAGCGGCCATCGGCCATCGCGGCATCCAGCTCGCAGTCGGGCGCGTCACCCAGATGCGTGCAGCCGCGCGGGCACTCGGCCACAACCGCGGCCAGCCGCGGAAACGCCCGGAACACCGCGTCATCGCGCACATGCCCCAGCCCAAACGAACGCACACCCGGCGTATCAATTACCCAACCGCCACCGATGCGCATCGCCACCGACGACGACGATGTGTGCCGGCCCCGGCCGGTCACCGCATTCACGTGTCCGGTGGCGCGGTTCGCGTGCGGCACGAGCGCGTTCACGAGCGTCGACTTCCCAACACCCGAATGTCCAACGAGCACCGTCGTATGTCCATCGAACGCTGCCTCCAGCTGCTCAAGCACCGTCTCATCGCCGGGCCGCGATTCAAACACCGGCACCTCAAGCGGCTCGACGAGTGCACGCAACTCATTCGCCGGGGCGAGATCGGTTTTTGTGATCACCAGCAGCGGCGAAACCCCGGCGTCATAGGCGGCCACGAGATAGCGGTCGATCAGCCGCGGGCGCGGTTCGGGCTGCGCCGCCGCCACGACGATGCACATCTGGTCGGTGTTCGCGACGATCACGCGCTCAACCTCGTCGCTGTCATCTGCCGAGCGCCGCAGCAGCGTCGAACGTTCATTAATGCGCACAATCCGCGCCAGCGTGCCGGCATCACCCGACACATCACCCACGAGCGCCACCCGGTCGCCAACGACGATGGCTTTGCGGCCGAGCTCACGCGCCCGCGCCGCGATCACCTCGCGTTCGCCGCGCTGGCCCACGTCTACCAGGCAGCTGTAACGCCCGCGATCCACCGCAAATACGAACCCCTCGATGGCATCCTCATGCGCGGGGCGCTGTTTGGTGCGCGGCCGGGCGCCGCGACGGTCGGCGCGGATGCGCACATCGTCTTCGCTATAGCGGCCGTACTTGTCGTAGGCATCGGTACGCTGCCAACCTGCCATTGCGTACTACTCCTCGGCTACAGCGATAGCGAGATGAACGACGTCGGCGGCTCTTCTTCGGGCCCCGGTGTGGTGCCGGTGAGCATCGCGTTCCACATCGCCACAAATTGCGGCAGTGTTTTTGAGGTGCACCGCACATCGTCAAGCTCGATGCCCTCGGTGACAAGTCCGATCAGTGCACCGGTGGTGGCCATGCGGTGATCTTCATAGCAACCCCAGGTGGCGCCGTGCAGTTCGCCGCCGGTGATCTCTAGCCGGTCATCGTGTTCGACCACGGTCGCTCCTACGCGCTGCAGCTCGGCGGCCAGCGCCGCCACCCGGTCGGTTTCGTGCCCGCGCAAATGCCCGATGCCGCGCAGCTGCGAGGTGCCCGGCAGCAGCGCACAGATCGCCGCAATATTTGGTGCCAGCTCGCCGCCCGCATCCGAAAAATCAAATTCAAACGACTCAGGTCGGCGCGACACCTCGGCGCTGCAATACAGCGTGCCGTCGCGCAGCTCCACCTCGGCGCCGAGCTGGCGCAGCACTGCAATCAGCAGATCGCCGAGCTGGGTTGATGTTTCGGGCCAATCGGGCACGCACACCGCGCCGCCGGTGACAATCGTTGCCAGCAAAAACGGCGCCGCGTTCGACAGATCAGGCTCGATGGTCAGCTCACGCCCGGCAATCGGGCCGGGTGCCACGCGCCACACATTCGGTTCGGGGCTGGATGCATCGACCCCGCGTGCCCGTAGCGCGGCAAGGGTCATTTCAATGTGGGGAAGTGACGGCACCTGTTCGCCGGTGTGACGCAGGGTGAGCCCGTTCGTGAACCGTGGTGCCGCAAGCAGCAGCCCCGAAACAAACTGGCTGGATGCGCTGGCATCGATTTCGAGATCGCCACCGCTGACTTTGCCGGCGCCATAGATCGAAAATGGCAGGCGACGTTTACCGTCATCGCGCACCTCAACACCGAGTTTTTCGAGCCCCTCAATCACGCCCGACATGGGGCGCTTGTGGGCGGTTTCGTCGCCGTCAAAGTTCACCGGTCCGAGCGCCAGCGCCGCCACCGGCGGCACAAAGCGCATCACTGTGCCGGCGAGCCCGCATTCTATCGATACGCCGCCCTCAAGCTCTTCGGTGGGGGTGATGCGCAGATCGGGGCCGAACGGGTTTTCGGCGTTCGCCACCTCTTCAATGTCGGTACCGAGCGCCCGCAGCGCATCCACCATGAGCGAGGTGTCGCGGGCGTGCAGCGGCCGGCGCAGCAGTGATGGCTCGTCGGCGAGCGCCGACAGCACGAGTTCTCGGTTCGTGATCGATTTTGAGCCGGGCACGGTCACGCGCGCGTCGAGTGGGCCGGATGCGGTGGGTGCGGGCCACGGCCCATCGTCGAGAATGAGCGAGTCGCTCCACTCTTCGCCGTAGAGGTCAAAGGTGGGTCCGGAATATTTGAAGATCTCCATCAGTTATTGAGAGTACCGACAAGTGCTCAAAAAAGTGGGGGAGGGCGCGTGGATTCGCGGGTGCTCGTAGACTCGGGGGTGATGACACACCCTGCCCCCAATGAGTCGACCGAGCCGGCCGAAGAGGTTAGGCCCGCTGCCGAGCCCGCGGGCGCTGACGTGTCGAGCACTAGTGGCCGCGCTGCCGAGCTGCGCGCGCGCTTTCAAGCTGAGGCGCTGCCGCTGCTTGATCAGCTGTACGGTCACGCCATGCGGATGACCCGCAATCCCGCCGATGCGCAAGACCTCGTACAAGAAACGTTCACGAAGGCCTACGCCGCGTTCGACAAGTTCACGCCGGGGTCGAATATTCGTGCCTGGCTTTACCGCATCCAAACGAATCTGTACATCAATCAGTACCGGCAGGCGAAACGCACGCCGTATGCGAATCCGCTTGAAGAGCTTGAAGATTGGCAGCTTTCGGGTGCCGAGTCGTATACGGCTCCGCAGCAGTCTTCGCGTTCGGCTGAGGCCGAGGCGCTCGACAATTTGCCGGCGAGCTCGGTGACGGATGCGCTGGCAGACCTTCCCGACAACTACCGCAGCGTGGTGCTACTGGCCGATGTGGAGGGATTTACGTATCGCGAAATCGCCGAGGTGATGGACACGCCCGTGGGCACGGTCATGAGCCGGTTGCATCGGGGACGGCGGATGCTGCGAGAGCGGCTGCGTGAGTATGCCGCCGAATACGGAATTGGACTTGAGGAGGGGGAGTAACAGTGGGCGATTGTGGCTGTGCAAAGGCGCGGGAGTCGATGGAAGAGTTTCTTCGCCGCGAGTTCAACGAGTGTGATGCGGCGGCGATTCGCGAGCACCTGTGTCACTGCGTCGACTGTTCAGAGGAGGCGCAGGTGCAGTTGATGATTACCGAGGTGGTTCGGCGGGCATGCTGTGAGGAGATCGCTCCTGAGCAGCTACGCGAGCGCATTCGGTCGGCGCTCGAGCGCGGCTAGTGTTGGGCGGCCAGTGCGCGCCGGCAACAATACTTGGCTGAATGAATCCTGGTCGAACGCTGTGTTTCCGACTAGTGTGGATATGTTAGTGACCGGACTGCTGGCATAAGGCACTGCACGACTCCACTTAGGGGATGAGGATGCATATTTCACCCAATAAGGCAGCTTTGAAGCGCATATCGCGCTCGAGTATTGCTGCGCTATCGGTTTTAGCTTTGACGGGTGGCGCGCTTGTTGCCGTCTCAAACTTCACCACGGTTGAGCCAGCCGCGGCGGCGGAGCTCTCCGGCGGCATCCGCGATAAGATCGGCGCGGTAGAGAAGGACGCTCAGAAGGCCTCCGACCTGCCGGCCGGTTCGTGTGTTGTCTCGGAGAACTCTGAGAATGGCAGCCAGGCTGGTTTCAGCTGGAACACCTTGGAACCAAGCGGGAGCAGCCCCTCGAAAACCCGGTGGGGATTGAGCGTGGCCTTCGATAACTCGAAGGACCGCACGTTCGCCGATTGGAGCTTCTCCAATTCAGGCCTCATGGGTGCGTACCTCGATGCGGGACAGGTTCCCTCTATGGGCGCCGGTCAGACCTTTGTTGACAAGGTAGTCACGCACAAGGCCGACGAAATCCTTGATATTTCTGCTTCCGGCCGACAGCGAAACCTGAACCTCAATGCGGAACTGACCGATGCGAAAGTCAAGCAGTTCGCTGAGGCCACTGTCGCGAACCCGGTGCGTTACGCCTGGCAGGGCGACTATAAGCAGGAAAATCCTAAAGATCCAAGGGCCACACGGGGAAGCAATGCAGCCTTTACGGCCATCGTGAATCCGTGGCCGAGCGAGAACATCGAATGTAACCCGATCACGGTCTCGTGGGAGAACTTTGAGAAGCACGTCATCGTTGCAGGTGCAGAAACCAAGGTCGGTAAGATCAACGTTCCTGCTGTTGTGAACGGCGGCACGGACGATTCCATGTCCCGCATGGTCGTGGAAGCCTACGACGGCAACGGCCAGTTCATCGGCACCACCGACCCAGCAGTCTCCGGCGGCGAGAAGCTTCTGCGTATCGCGGACAACGGTGACATCTTCTTCACGTGGCCTGAGTACCGCGGTACCGACCTGGCTACCGATAAGAACGTCAACTTCTCTGTTCTGGCAAAGCCGCGCAGCGTGGACCAGCTCAAGGCTGCAGCTAAGAGCAAGGATGAGTGGCTCGAACATGATGGAGCATTCGACAGCTCGAACTCGCTGACCCGCTACAACAAGGCGAACGTCATCGACTCCAAGGCGTTCTCCTTGGACGACACCGAGCACCACTCCCCGAAGTACGACAAGACCGACGCCACGATCATCTCCGGCGTCGACAGCCCGACCGGCCCGCTGGCTACCGAGCCGCAGAAGGTCACCTTCACTCAGACCCCTGACCTGATCAAGGACCTGGCGAAGAAGAAGGCTGACGGCGGTTACGAGGCCCGGGTCACCCTGGACGAGAAATACGTCTACGAGGGCTGGACCGTCGAGATGGACGAGAACTACAACGTCACCGTCACCGCTCCGGAAAACCCGCGTCCGGGCACCTTCGCGCGCCCCGTAGTTACGGTGGAGTACTCCAACGGTTCTGTCGACAAGCTTGAACTGCTCGTGGTTGTTGACCCGAATAATACCCAGGTCACTGACCTCGTGCGCCCCAGCCTGACCAAGGGCCACATCGGTGAAGAACTCACCGCCCAGGTGGGCACCAAGTCGATCATGAAGGGCTACAAGCCGGTCCACCCGGCCAAGTTCGAGATCGACGAGTCCACTGTGCCTGAGGGCTGGACCGTAACCGTCGACGAGACCGGCAAGGTCACCGCGAAGGCGGACGACACCGTCGCACCGGGCACGATCATCACCCCGAAGGTCAAGGCAGCCTACCCGGACCAGACCACGGACGAGATCGAGACCCAGTTCCAGGCGATCGTGGACATCAAGATCCCGACCTACGACACGGTCACCAATAAGCAGACTGCGAAGGTCTCGCTCAAGCCGACGCTCCCGGAACGTGGCCTGAGCGGTAACACGACCGACGAAGCGCCGAAGCGCTACACCTTCCCAGACGGTAAGACCCAGATGACGGTCACCGATGACAGCGGCACGTGGACCGTCAAGATTGACGAGAACACTGGTGAAATCACCACGACCATCCCACGGACTGCGCCTGAAGGTTACATGCTGAACGTCCCGGTTCTTGCCTACTACGACAACGCTGACAAGCCGCAGGAAGTCAAGGGAACGGTGGTTGTTCTGAAGAGCGATCACATCCCGACCTACTCTGTGGAGTCGACTGGCCCGAACCAGGCTGTGAACCACCAGGTACAGGATGCTCCTAAGGGCTCCAAGTTCTCCTTCGGTACCGATGAGAACGGTGCCCCGATCACTGAGCAGGAAGTTGACGGCTGGAAGTACACCATCGACCCGAACACCGGTGTCGTGTCTTCCACCCCGCCAGCAAACTCCAAGCCGGGTGATAAGAAGACCATCAACGTCACTGTGACCACTCCGGACGGCTCCACCCCGCTGGTGCCAGTTACCACCGTGGTGAAGCTGACCAACGCCTGGGAGTCTGAGCCGGTTGTACCGTCCCAGACTGTCTACCCGGGTGGCACGGCTACCTCGGCGATTGGCGTCGAGAAGCCTGCAGAGATCAACCTTGATGCGGACAAGCCGTTCACGATTGATCCGAAGGGCAAGGGCCTCGAAGCCACGGGTGAGAGCAACGAATTCGGCAACCCGACCTACAAGGTGAAGACCCCTCACGGCGACTGGATCGTTGGCTTGGACGACAAGGGCAACGTCATTTCGACCGCGCCGGAAACCGCTAAGCCGGACGACAAGATCGACGTCCCGGTCATCGTGACCTACGAGGACGGCTCGAAGGACAACACCACCGCTACCGTGAACGTCATTGACGTTCCGAAGCGCGAGGTTCCGTTCAAGGTCGAGTACAAGTACGACGACACCATCCCTGCCGGCACCTACAAGGTTGAAACCAAGGGTGTGCCAGGCGCGGAGAAGATGAACGCGGACGGCACGTGGGAACGCACCAAGGAGCCAGTCAACGAGGTCGTCGTTATCGGCACCAAGCCTGCCGAGAGCGCCAAGGAAGTCACCTGGACGGTTCCAATCCCGTACCCGACCGAGGTTCGCGAGAACCCCGAACTGAAGCCTGGTGAAACCCGGGTTGTTCAGGAAGGTGAGAACGGCGAGAAGACCTTCACCGCTAAGTTCACTGCTTCGGGCGATCAGGCTGAGGTCGTCGAGGAAGAGACCACCAAGGAGCCTGTCAAGCGCATCGTCGAGTACGGCCCTGGCATTGCTCCGAGCGAACTCGTGACCAAGACCGAAAAGCCGATTCCGTTCGACACCAAGGTTGTCTTCGACGACACCCTCGAGGCCGGCAAGCAGGTTGTTGACCAGAAGGGTGAAGTCGGTACCGAGGTTGAGACCTCGACTCAGAAGCTCGTGGACGGCAAGCCTTCGGGCGACCCAGTCGTGACCTCTGAACGCACCAAGGAACCAACCGAGCAGATCATCCGCGTTGGGACGAAGACCGAGGGCACTCACACTACCGAGTACGTGGTCGATGTGCCGTTCGACACGGAAATCGTCTTTGACGAAACGATGGCAGCCGGCAAGCAGGAAACTGTTCAGGAAGGCCAGCTGGGTAAAGACAAGGTCACCACAATCCAAACCATCGAAAACTCGAAGGTTGTTGACACCAAGACCGAAACCCAGCGTGTGACCGAGCCGGTCAACAAGATTGTCAAGGTCGGCACCAAGGGTAAGCCTGCCTCCACGACCATCGAGTGGGTCGAAATGACTCCGTTTGAAGTCGAGGTGCGCGTCAACCCCGACCTGCAGCCCGGTGAAACCAAGGTTGTGCAGGAAGGCAGACAGGGCGAGGTCAAACACACCGTCACGGTGAACACCGAAAACGGTGAGATCACCAAGGAGGACTCCTCTGAGAAGATCAGCGACCCGGTGAAGCATATCGTCGAGGTTGGTCCGGCCAAGAATCAGACCGAACTCACCGATACACACACCGAGAAGACCCCGTTCGATACCCTCATCGAGTATGACCCGAATCTCGAGGTTGGCAAGGTTGTCGAGGACCAGGCTGGTGCCTTCGGCGAGAAGGAAGTCACCAAGATCTGGAAGCTCGAAAACGGCGAGCCAGTCGGCGAGCCTGAAGTCACCGAGACGGTGGTTAAGGATCCGCAGCCGCGCAAGTTGCGCGTAGGTACCAAGTGCAGCTGCGAGACCCCGGCTCCGGAACCGACTGAGACTCCGGACCCGACCGAGGGACCGACCACGGAACCGACCGAAGAACCGACTCCGGATCCGACTGTGGAACCGACTGAGACTCCGACTCCGGACCCGACCGAGGGATCGACTCCGGAACCGACCGAGGGATCGACTCCGGAACCGACCGAGGGGCCGACCGGGGAACCGACTAAGACCCCGGCTCCGGAACCGACCGCGGAACCGACCGAGACCCCGGCTCCGGAACCTACCGAGGAGCCCACCACGGAACCGACGGAGGAACCGACCACGGACCCGACCGAGGAACCGACCACGGATCCGACTGCGGGCCCAGGCCCGACGGGGGCACCGACCCAGACCCCAGACAACACCCCGGACGAAACCCCGAGCCAGCCTGGCAAGCCGGGCACTCCGGGCGACATCGGCAAGACTGCTGGAACAGGAGCAGACGGTGCCAACAACTCGGGTGGTCTGGCCAGCACCGGTGCCAGCGGCGCTACCACCGCGTTCACGACCGCCACACTGCTGATGCTGGCAGGTGCGGCACTGCTCACCATTCGCAGGCGGTTTTCGGAGCACTAAACCGAGCAGCGATAACGCCGCTGAGCTGAGTCGCTAACTCACGCTAAAAATGGCGGAGCCACAAACGTGGCTCCGCCATTTTGCGTCCGGCTCAATAGCCGTGTGGGGCGAGCAGCCCTTCACCAGCGACACCTGCGAAACGAAAACTCATCGCATGCTCCAAAAAGTTGGGGCCGGGTCGCCCAACAGCTGCTGAACGACCCGGCCCCAACGACGAGGCAAGCAGGTTAGTCGAGTGCCTGCGCCAGCAATTCGGCCTGCTGCTCGGTGTGCAGCTTCATTGTGCCCACCGAAGGAGCCGACGCCGGCGGCCGCGAAACCAGACGCACCTCGCGGTCGAGCTTCGGGAACAGCACCCGCTGCAGGAACGGCCACGCACCCTGGTTGGCCGGTTCATCCTGTGCCCAGACGAGCTCGGCGTTCGGATACTTCGCGATGACCTCCTGCAGCTCGTCAAGCGGTAGCGGGTAGTAGCGCTCCAACCGCACCAGCGTGATCGAACTGTCTTCGCGCTTGGCGAGCTGCTGCGCGAACTCGTAGTGCAGCTTGCCCGAGTGCAACACGATGCGCTTCACCGCTGCGCCATCAAGCTCGCGCCCGTCGTCGAGCACCGGCTGGAAGTGCCCCTTCGTGAACTCTTCAAGCGACGAGGTGGCCCCGCGCAGCCGCAGCATTGACTTCGGTGTGAATACGATCAGCGGCTTACGCGGACGCTGGTAGGCCTGCAGACGCAGCAGATGAGCGTAGTTCGCCGGTGTCGAGGGCTGTGCCACCGTCATATTGTCTTGTGCGCACAGCGTCAAGAAACGTTCAATACGACCCGACGAATGGTCAGGGCCCTGACCCTCGTAACCGTGTGGCAGCAGCAGCACAACGCTCGAACGCTGCTCCCACTTCTGCTCGCCGGCAGCGATAAACTCGTCAATTACGGTCTGAGCGCCATTGGCGAAATCACCAAACTGGCCCTCCCACAGCACGAGCGAATCAGGACGCTCTACCGAATAGCCATACTCGAAGCCCATCACCGCGTATTCCGAAAGCAGCGAGTCATACACCGAGAAACGGGCTTGATCGTCACTGAGGTTTTGCAGCGGCATCCAGTTCTGGTCGGTTAGCCGGTCGTGCAGCAGGGCGTGCCGCTGCGCGAACGTACCCCGGCGAGAATCCTGGCCGCTCATCCGCACCGGTGTGCCCTCCATGAGCAGCGATCCAAGCGCCAGCAGCTCACCAAAGGCCCAGTCGATGCCACCCTCACGCGACATCTTGTAGCGGCTGTCAAGCACACGCTGCAGCTTGCGATGCACAGTAAACCCTTCGGGCACATCCTGATGGGCATCACCGATGCGCTCAATCACATCGCTCGAAATCGCGGTGGTTACCGGAACCGAGTGCTGGCGCTCTTCACGCGAACCAACCGTGGCGAGCTCGGTGGCGGTAATCGCCTCGGTGTGCACATTGTGCGTTTCAGCGAACGCGCGCTCGAGCTCGGCATGGAAGTCGGCCTGGGCGCGGTCGTATTCTTCTTGCGTGATGTCGCCACGGCCCATGAGGTTGTCGGCATAGATCTTCCGCACCGAGCGCTTGCGTTCAATGAGGTCGTACATCAGCGGCTGCGTCATCGACGGGTCATCACCCTCGTTGTGGCCGCGGCGACGATACGAAACGAGATCGATCACCACATCGCTGTTGAACTTCTGGCGATACTGGAACGCGAGCTGTGCCACGCGCACCACCGCTTCGGGATCGTCACCATTAACATGCAATACCGGCGCGTCAATCGCCTTGGCCACATCGGATGCGTAACGCGAGCTGCGGCCATCCTGCGCGGTGGTGGTGAAACCAACCTGGTTGTTAATGATGATGTGCACGGTGCCACCAGTGCGGTAGGCGCGCAGTTTCGACATCTGCAGGGTTTCATACACGATGCCCTGGCCCGACATCGCCGCATCACCGTGAATGAGCACCGGGAGCACGGGGTACACGCCGTCTGGATCGCGGTCTTGTTTGCCGCGCACAATCCCCTCGAGCACACCGTTGACGGCCTCGAGGTGCGACGGGTTCGCGGCGAGATACACGGGCAGTTCTTTGCCCTCGGGGGAGGTGTAGGTGCCTTCGATACCGAGGTGATATTTCACATCGCCAGTACCCGCAACCTTGCCCGGAACCGATCCCTCAAACTCGCGGAACATCTGGTCGTAGGTTTTCCCGGCGATGTTCGTGAGCACGTTCAGGCGGCCGCGGTGGGCCATGCCGATGGCGAGCTCGCGAATATCGTCGTCGATCGAGTCAGACGCGATCTGGTCGAGCAGCGCGATCACCGATTCCGAACCTTCGAGTGAGAAGCGTTTCTGGCCGACGTACTTGGTTTGCAAGAACGTTTCAAAGGCTTCGGCCTGGTTGAGCTTCGTGAGGATGCGCAGCTGCTCGTCGTGCGTCGGCGGGATATAGGGATGTTCGAGCTTGTCTTGGAACCACTGGCGCTGCTCGGGATCGTCGATATGCATGTATTCGATACCGGTGGTGCGGCAGTAGGTGTCGCGCAGGATGCCGAGAATATCGCGCAGTTTCATAGTGCGCTTCGAACCAAACCCGGCGGTGACGAACTCACGCTCGAGGTCCCAGAATGTCAGACCGTGCGACTCGATCTCGAGGTCGGGATGTGAACGCTGCACGTACTCGAGCGGATCGATCTCGGCCATGAGGTGACCGCGCACCCGGTACATGTTGATGACCTGCTGCACACGAGCGGTCTTGTTGATATTCGCGGCCAGATCGACATGCACATCCTTCGACCACTGAATCGGGCGGTAGGGGATGCGCAGCGCCGAGAACACGCTCTCGTAAAAGTTGTGGCCGCCGGTGAGGTGCTCGGCAACAATCTTCAAGAACTCACCCGAACCGGCGCCCTGGATGACCCGGTGGTCGTAGGTTGACGAGACGGTGATGCGTTTCGACACGGCCAAGTCGTTGAGCGTCTCCTGCGCCATTCCCTGGAACGCGGCGGGGTAGTCGAGCGCACCGGCACCAATGATGCATCCTTGACCCTTGGTAAGCCGCGGCGACGATTGCACTGTGCCAATACCACCTGGATTGGTGAGCGAAATGGTGGCACCGGCGTGATCGGCGGCGGTGAGCTTCCCCTCGCGACCACGCTTGATGAGCATCTCGTAGGCCTCGAGAAACTCACGGAAGTTCATCCGTTCAGCCTGTTTGATGCTCGGCACCACTAGGCCACGGCTGCCGTCACGGTTTTCGACATCGATGGCGATACCGAGATTGATGTGTGCCGGTGTCACCACCGAGGGTTTACCGTCAACGATGTCGTAGTAGACGTTCTGCGACGGGAACTTCTTGAGCGCCTGCACGAGTGCAAAACCGAGCAGATGTGTGAACGACACCTTGCCGCCGCGGGTGCGGCGCAGGTGATTGTTAATGACGATGCGATTGTCGATCATCAGCTTCGCGGGGATCTCACGGTAGCTCGTTGCCGTGGGGATCTCGAGCGACACGTCCATGTTTTTCGCAATGGCTTTCGACATGCCCCTCAGCGGCTCGATGGTGGGCTCACGCTCGGGCTCAGCATCTTTAACACCCTTGGGCGCATCGGCTGGCACCTTGCGGCTCTGTGCCGGACGGCCGGTGGTTTTGGCACCCGATTTGCTGCCGGAAGGCTTTGTGGCAGTGGCCGGTGCAGCGGTGGAGGAGGCTGCCGATTTAGTTACGGGCTTTGCTGTCGGTGTGGCTTGCTGACCCTGCTGCGACTGAGCATAGCGTTCGAGCGTTGGCCACCAGGCTTCATCCACGCTATTTCGGTCGTCCTTGAACTTGGCATACATTTCGGCGACAAGCCAGTCGTTTACGCCGAAGTTGCTCATGGACTGGCCTGCGGAGCCAGAGGTGGGAGTCGACACGCGAAAATCGCCGCCTTTTCTGCACTCGTGGATGGTGAAGCGCCAACGCCGGTAAGCCGCCGTCGGCCCCTGTTCAATGGGCAAGCCTAACGGTTCTTCTTGACGTCGAGGTACAGCTTCTTTACAGGTGAATCGAATTGGCTGCTGTTGTGCTCTGGTCTGTTGCCGAAGACTTGGCTCTTACCATAGGTGCATGCAGTTCTATGGCACCCAACCTCAGTACGACCTGACCTACTCGGATGTCTTCCTGGTTCCTTCGCGCAGTGATGTGGGTTCGCGGCTCGGAGTGGATCTCAGCACGGTCGACGGTACGGGAATGCGTATTCCGCTGGTGGCCAGCAATATGAATGCGGTTACCGGCAAGCGTCTTGCTGCGGCGTTGGCTCGACGAGGCGGGTTGGGGGTGCTGCCACAAGACCTAACCGAGAACGAGGTGAGCGAACAGCTGCACTGGGTGAAACAGCAGGCTACTGGCTGGGCAGCGCCGTTCGAGATCTCGGCGGATGCAACTGTTGCCGAACTGCTGGCAACAGTGCCACCGGTTGCAGACACACCGGTGGGAATTGTGCGCGGCGGAAGTATTGTCGCGATCGTTGACGCGGCGGCCTTCGAACCCATGCCCGAGGACGCTCGAGTGGGAGACCTTGAGCACCTCGCCGCACCCGAGATGGAAGCGAGTGAGCTTGCCGATCCGCGCGAAGCGTTCGAACTGCTGGAGCGCAACGGGCACCGGTTTGTCGCGGTGCGCCGCCACGGCGAACTGGTGGGTGGACTATCGCAAACGGATGCACTGCGCACCACAATCTACCCGCCGGCGGTCGATGAAGCCGGGCGACTGCGGGTGGCTGCAGCACTGGGGCTGCGCGGTGATGTGGTGGGCCGAGCCCGAACACTTCGTGAAGCAGGTGCCGATGTGCTCGTGCTCGACACCGCCCACGGGCATCAGGACAGCATGTTGCAGGCGCTCGAAAAAGTGCGCGAAGCTGAAATCGGTGTGCCACTGGTGGCAGGCAATATTGTCTCGGGCGCGGGTGCTCGTGACCTTGTTCGAGCCGGCGCCAATATCGTCAAGGTCGGGGTGGGGCCCGGTGCCATGTGCACCACGCGGATGATGACCGCTGTGGGGCGCCCACAGTTCTCGGCGGTGCTCGAGTGTGCCGAAGTGGCCGCACAACACGGTGCACATGTGTGGGCTGACGGGGGAGTGCGCTATCCGCGCGATGTGGCCCTGGCGCTTGCGGCGGGAGCGAGCGCGGTGATGGTCGGATCATGGTTCGCGGGCACCATCGAAGCACCGGGCAAGGTGCTCACGGATGAGCGTGGTGCACGCTACAAAGAATCGTTCGGCATGGCCTCAACTCGCGCTGTCGAAGGCCGATTTGCCGACCTTGCCGCCTATGAGCGCGCCCGAAAACGACTATTCGCTGAGGGCATCTCAAACTCGAAGATTTTGATTGACCCCGAGCGCCCCAGCATCGACGATCTTGTCGACATGATCACCACCGGGGTGCGCTCGAGCTGCACCTACGCTGGTGCCCGCAGCCTGCCTGAGTTTCACGACCGAGCCAAGGTGGGCATCCAATCTGCCGCCGGCTATGAAGAAGGTAAGGCGCTGCCGGTGAGCTGGTAGCGACACCCGCCGACATTCGCACAGCTGTGCCAGGTAAACTGCTCGCCAAATGGAATGGTTATTGCTGGCCTTTGGCCTGCTGCTCTGCGTGGGTACCGGTGTTTTTGTTGCCACCGAGTTCACACTCGTAAATCTCGACCGACACGAACTCGAAAACCGTCAGGCGGCCGGCGAACGGCGCCTGCAACCCGTTATTTCGGCGCTCAAAGAAACCTCAACGCATCTGTCGAGTGCCCAGCTGGGCATCACCCTCACCACTCTGCTGACCGGCTACACCATGGAGCCGGCCATCAGTGCGCTGCTGGCCGACGGGCTGCTGGGGATGGGTCTTTCGCAGGAGTGGGTTAGCAGCGTCGGCACCATCGTCGCCATGATTGTCGCGACCGTGCTGTCAATGGTGATCGGTGAACTGATACCGAAAAACTTTGCGCTCGCCCTGCCGCTGCAGCTGGCGAAACTTGTGGTGCCGCTGCAGCTGGCGTTCACCACCGTGTTCCGACCGTTTGTGGCGCTGCTCAACAACTCGGCCAACGCCATCATTCGTTCGTTCGGCGTTGAACCCAAAGAAGAGCTCTCGGGGGCGCGCACAGCCGAAGAACTGTCGAGTCTCGTGCGGCGCAGTGCCCTGGTGGGTGTGCTCGACACCGATAAAGCGACGCTGCTCAACCGAACCCTGCGCTTCAGTGAACACACCGCATCTGATGTGATGACCCCGCGCCCGCGACTCAACGTGATTGGGGTGGATGCCCCGGTGTCAGAGCTGATTACGCTCGCTATCGAAACGGGGCACTCACGCTTCCCGGTGATCGGCGAAGATATCGACGATGTTGTTGGGGTTGCGCATGTGAAATATGCGATGGCCGTGCCTCGTGAACGACGCGAATCGGTGCCGGTGGGGGCGATCAAGGCCGATGTGCCAATGGTGCCCGAATCGATTTCACTCGACCTGTTGCTAGCTGAACTGCGCACCGACGGCTATCAGATGGGTATTGTGCTGGATGAATACGGCGGCACCGCAGGAATTGCCACCCTGGAAGATCTGGTGGAAGAAATCGTTGGCGACCTTGTCGATGAACATGATGTTCGACGCGCCGATATCATCCGCCGCCGCGACCGCATCCTGTTTGACGGGCTGCTGCGACCCGACGAATTGCGCGACCGGCTGAATATTGACATCGATGAGGACGGACCATACGAAACCGTCGGCGGATTCATCATGTCGGTGCTCGGCCGCATCCCCGAACTCGGTGACCGGGTCGACATTCCGGTGGGCACGCTGATCGTGGAGCAGCTCGATGGCCGACGCATCGACCAGGTGCGATTTGTGCCCAATGGCGCATACGAATCGAACGAAGATCGGCTGCGCCGTGAACGCTCCGGTGACCATGAGGGTGGTGAGAAGTGATGAACGACCTGATGGGCATTGTCTGGCTGGTTGTGTTGCTGGTCTTCAATGCGTTCTTCGTTGGTGCCGAGTTCGCCGTCATCACCGCGCGTCGCTCGCAGATTGAACCGCGCGCCGAACAGGGATCGAAAGCGGCCCAGACCGCGCTGTGGGCGATGGAACACGCAACACTCATGCTCGCCACCTCACAGCTGGGTATCACGGTGTGTTCGCTACTGATTCTCAACGTGTCAGAACCGGCACTGCACCACCTGCTCGCGGTGCCGATGAACGCCACCGGCATGTCGCCCGAGGTGGTCAACACCGTGGCATTCGTGATCGTGCTGCTTTTGGTGACCTATCTGCATGTCGTGTTCGGTGAGATGGTGCCGAAGAACCTATCGTTTTCGATTCCCGACCGCGCCGTACTCGTGTTGGCGCCGCCGCTGGTGTTCTTCGCCCGCGTTTTCAAGCCCGTGATCTGGATGCTCAACGAGATCGCCAACCTCGTGCTGCGGATGTGCGGAGTCACCCCCAAAGCCGAGGCCACCAGCGCGTTCACGTTCGATCAAGTGGCCGGAATTGTTGAGCAATCAACCCGCGAAGGGGTGCTCACCGACGAGGCCGGCACACTGGCAAATATGTTCGAGTTCACCACCAAACAGGTCGGTGAAGTGGCGGTACCACTCGACAAAATGGTGCTGCTGCCGCCGGGATTCACGCCGCACCAACTGCAGCAGGCAGTCGCCGAATACGGTTATTCGCGTTACGTCGTGGCAGATGCTGCGGGGCGCCCGGTGGCGTACGTGCACCTAAAAGACGTACTCAAACTTGCCACCGACGCCGCTTATGAGCAGCCAACTCCCGAAAAGCTTCTGCGCCCCCTGGTGTCGGTGTACACCGGCACCGAGCTCGAGGATGCGCTTGCCTCGATGCGCAGAGCAGGCAAACACCTCGTGCGCGTGGTCGAAAAAGACGGCACGATTACGGGGGTGCTTTTCCTCGAAGACATTATCGAAGAACTTGTCGGCGAAGTGCGTGACGCCACCGCGCGACACCCCTAAACCAGAACCGGTCGAACGCAGATTGGAACCAAAGTCGCAGCAAATGGACGAGCAGGTTAAGCTTGCGCGCGTGACTCATGACCTCAACGACTTCTCTGCCGGTGCTTCAGGTGACCATCCGGCGCTCGATACCGATAGCGGCAAAAGCGTTGGCCAGGCCATGACTGAAAAGACAGATGGCGAACCGGAGCGCTGGCATTCGGTGACTGCCGGTGAGGTGCGTGCCTGCATACATGCACCCACCGATCATGACAACAAATACTCGCGGGGCGTGGTGCTGCTGGCAACCGGGTCAGTCACGTACCCGGGTGCCGCCGTGCTCACCGCCCAGGCAGCCTGCCGCAGCGGTGCCGGCCTGGTGCGCTACTCGGGTCCGGCCTCAGTGGCGGCCGCCGTGCTCGCGGTGCGCCCCGAAGTGGTGCACGGCCTGGGTAGTTTCGGCGCGCTGGTAATTGGGTCGGGTATTCCGGATGCGCGTGAAGACGAACGCGCCGCACTCTACCGCTCAGCACTCGCCGCGGGTACTCCCATCGTCGTTGATGCCGGGGGGCTCACTCTGGTCGAACCCGGACACGAAAACCTGATAATCACCCCGCACGCCCGCGAACTTTCGGCACTGCTCAAACGCCTCGACCTGGCCAATATGAGCGCCGAAGAAATCGCCGCCTCTGAGGGTGAAGCCGCGGTGCTGGCATCCGAGCTGCTCGGCTGCACGGTGCTGCTTAAGGGACGGCACACCTATATTGTCAGCGGTGATGAGCGCCTGCGCGTGCGCACCCCGAACTCGTGGCTGGCTACCGCCGGCACCGGCGATGTGCTCGCCGGTGTGATCGGCACCCTGCTGGCAACCCGCCACGCGCAGCGGCTCGAACCCAAACACCCTCAGGTGGTGGCCGCTGCTGCATGGGTGCACGCCCGCGCCGGATGGCTGGCGTCGCAGCGCGCTGCCGGGCTCGAAACCCCGCCCACGAGCGTGCACGCGCCCGCGCTGATGCTCGACCACGGTCCTCTCGGCGGCCCGATCCTCGCCTCGGATGTGGCAGTGGCCATCCCCAACGTGGTGGCGGCGGTGCTGGCCAAGTGAACACCGTGATCGCCACCCGCGCGCAACACCCGCGCTACTCGAACGGGCTGCGGAAGATTCCCCGTCCCAGTTGGTGGTCGATGCGTGTAGAACTCACCGTCATGTGGGTCGTATTCCTGGCAACGCACGTGTTTTACGCGTGGCAAGCCACCTGGCATCCATCCGGCCCGTTCAATGACGTCACGATCGTGTATCGCGGCTGGATTGACCAGGCAGTTGCCGGAGATATTCCCGGTATCCACAGCGACTACGTCTATCCGGTAGTGTCACTCATCCCCATGTGGCTGGCCGATCTATTCGGTGGCCGCGGCGGATATATGTACGCCTGGATGGGAATAGTCATCGCCCTCGACTCACTCGCACTGTGGTGGCTCACCCGTAACCCGCACGGCCGCCTCGCCGGGCCCCGCCGCCTCGCCGCCTGGTGGTGGACAATTTTTCTGCTGCTACTGGGCACGATCGCATTCGGGCGAATTGACGCGATCACCGTGCCGATCGCGATTATCGCGTTGAGCCTGGTGATGACCCGTCCGGCGCTCGCCGGCGCACTCATCACAATCGGTGCCTGGACCAAAGTGTGGCCCGCAGCGCTGTTCGCCTCGGCATTCGTTGCTATCCGGCGCCGCTGGATGCTCGTGCTCGGCGCGATCGTGGTGTGTGTGAGCGTGATGCTGGGCGTGCTCGCAATCGGTGGAATCGATGCGATCCCGCACGCGCTGAGCTTTGTGAGCGGTCAGGGAGATCGTGGCCTGCAGCTGGAATCAACCGCGGCCAGCTTCTTCCTGATGGTGCACGCACTTGGCCTGGTCTACTACAAGAATGAGTTCTCGCAACAGATCCTTACGCAAGAGATCGAGGGGCCGGGAACGAAACTCGTCGGCGACCTGCTAACCCCGCTGATGTTCATAATGATGCTGGTGCTGATGGGGCTGGCTGTGCTCGCCAAGAAACAGGGGATGGGAATTGCCACCCGACTGCCGACACTCACCCTCGGGGCAGTGGCCACGTTCATCGTGGTCAACAAGGTGGGTTCGCCCCAATTCATTACCTGGCTCGCGCCGGTGATCATTTTTGGTCTCGTATGGGACGGACGACGCTTTTTGCCGCTGTCGATCGTGGCGCTGTCGATCGCGCTGCTAACCCAGCTGGTGTACCCCTGGTATTACTGGCAGATTGTTGACGGGATGAAAGCGGGAGCTTTCACACTGCTGGTGCGCAACCTCCTGGTGGCCGGGCTCATGGTGTGGTCGCTCGCGCACCTGGGGCGCGGCGCCTTCACCAAGCCCAAAAACAGCTAGCTGGCACTGGTATCGAGCAGTTCACGCAGCGCCCGACCCACAGCATTAATTTCTAGCAGGAAGCCATCGTGGCCGTAGGGCGAATCAATCTCGAGCGCCCGCTCACCGGTGATCGAATTCGGTAGCCCCGCAGCAATGCGATGCTGAGTGGCGGGAACGAATAGCGAGTCGGTTGAGATCGCCACCACGAGTGTCGGCATAGTGGCGCGCTGCAGAGCCGCCTCTACCCCGCCGCGGCCACGACCAATATCGTGCGAGTTCATCGCATTCGCGAGGGTGATGTAACTATTGGCGTCGAAGCGGCGCGTAAACCGGTTGCCGTGAAAATCGAGGTACGACTCCACCGAATAGCGGCCACCGTCATCGCTTGGAGATAGCGACGACTGCCACGAACGGCCGAACCGGTCATCAAGCTCAGTGGCCGAACGGTAACTCAGCATCGCCAGTCGGCGCGCCAACGCAAGACCACGCCACGAACCCTCACCAGGGCCGGCATCGTAATAGTCACCGCCCCGCCAAGCAGGGTCGAGTTGGATGGCATCAATCTGCAGCCGGTTGAGCGCGATCGCAGTGGCGTCAATAGCGGGAGGTGCCGAAAGCACAGCCAACCGGGCCACCCGCTCGGGGTAGCTCACACCCCACTCGATTGCCTGCATCCCACCCATTGAGCCGCCAATAACCGCAGCAAAACGCTCAATGCCCAGGTGATCGGCCAGTGTCGCCGCAGCCCGAACCTGGTCACGCACCGTGGTCACAGGGAAACGGGCCGCATACTCACGTCCATCCGGGCCAATAGCCGCAGGCCCAGTCGTTCCCTGACAGCTACCGAGCATATTCGGCGCCAGCACAAACCAGCAGTCGGTGTCGATTGTGGCACCCTCGCCGATCAGGCCCGGCCACCATCCGGCCGTCGCGTGACCGGGGCCGCGGGCACCGTCTACATGCGAGTCGCCGGTGAGCGCGTGCAATACCAGAATCGCGTTATCACGGGCCGCGTTCAGCTCGCCCCAGCTTTCATAGGCCATGCGCAACTGCACGCTGCCGCCGTGCTCAAACTCGAACGTGCCCAGTTGCGCGAATTTGCGCTCACCGGGGTGATCGCCTTCGCGCCACGCACCGGTTGCGGGTGGACGAAGCATGCCGGGCCGATTGGCGCCCTGACGCATCGGCTGTACATCCACATCACTCCACTGCACCTAATTCAGCCTAGCCCCTCATATAACAAAGGGTGCCGACCCACGGGGCCGGCACCCTCAGCACTCGCAACCGCCTCGGCTACGCCTGCGTGGCGATATTGATGGCCTGATCGAGGTCAGCGATCAAGTCATCAACGTGTTCGATGCCGATCGAAAGCCGCACGAGCCCCGGTGCAATGCCGCTTTCAAGCTGCTGCTCGGGAGTGAGCTGACTGTGCGTGGTCGATGCCGGGTGGGTGACAATCGAACGCACATCACCAATGTTCACCACGTGCTTGAACAGCTTCATCGACTCAACCAGGCGACGTCCCGCGTCGCGTCCACCAGCAAGTTCAAATGAGAGCAGCGCACCCGCACCCAGCGGCGCGTACTTCAACGCGAGGTCGTGCCACGGGCTGTCTGCCAGGCCCGCATAGTTGACGCTGACCACCTGCGGGTGCTCGCTGAGCCACTCAGCCACCGCCAGAGCGTTCTGAGTGTGACGCTCCATCCGAAGCGAGAGAGTCTCAATTCCCTGGATAATCTGCCACGCCGACGCGGGAGCGATAGCTGCACCGATATCACGCAACAGCTGGGTGCGTGCCTTAGTGATGTACGCTAGCTCGTCACCCACAGCACCGGTATAGCTGATGCCGTTATACGAGGGGTCGGGCTCGGTGAGATCGGGGAAACGGTCGGCGTTTTCCGACCACTTATAGCTACCGCCATCAACAAGCACACCGCCGAGCACCGCACCGTGCCCGCCAAGGTACTTCGTTGCCGAGTGCAGCACGATATCGGCACCGTGCTCAAAAGGCCGAATCAGGTAGGGCGTGGCAACCGTGTTGTCGACGATCAGCGGCAGACCCTGCTCGTGGGCGGTGCTCGCAATCAGCTCAATATCGAGGTAGTTCACCGAGGGGTTGCCGATCGACTCGGCGAAGAAAGCCTTCGTGTTAGGGCGGGTGGCAGCACGCCACTCGTCGGGGTTGTTCTGGTCGAGCACGAAGGTGACCTCGATGCCCTGCTTGGCCAGTGTGTACTTAAACAGGTTGTACGTGCCGCCGTAGATAGTGGTCGACGACACGATGTGGTCACCGGCACGGGCAATGTTCAGGATGGCAAACAGTTCGGCAGCCTGCCCTGATGAAACCGCCAGCGCACCGGTACCACCTTCGAGAGCCGCGACACGCTCTTCGAGCACGGCGGTGGTGGGGTTAGTAATGCGAGTGTAGATATTGCCGGGTTCGGTCAGCGCGAATACACCAGCCGCGTGGTCGGCGTCATTGAACTGGTATGCGGTGGTCTGGTAGATCGGTGTCACTACCGCGTTGGTAGCCGGATCGACCTGGGTGCCGGCGTGTATCTGGAGGGTTTCAAAACGTTGCGTCATGGGCCGTTTCCTTCAAATTGAGTTCTTGGCGCGGTTCGCTCACGAGCGACTCATTGCTGGCGAGCGCTGGTTGTGCTGCCACCAGTGTCGGTGAGTGGGGAACGGTTCGCGAATTGTGTGTCACAAAGTGTCGAAAAGCCGTGGGCAAGCCGAAACCAACCGTCGCGTAACCGGTCGCCGCGCATCCCCGCACGGCTGTCGTCACGCATCCCGCCGCTGCTGGAAGCAACAAACTATGGTGGTGGGGTGACAATCTTGGTCTGTGGTGGCGGCCTGCTCACCGAAATCGAACCCCTCATCCAGCGCTTCATCAAGGTGACCGGTGAGAGTCACCGTCAACTCGCACTCATTACTGCCGGCGGCATTAACCACGCCGAGCTGCGCGAGCGGCTGCAGCAACGGTTCACGATCGGCTTCGAACTCGCGCTCGATGCGACAGTCCCCACAGCACCAGTTGATGGCAGCGAACTGCTCACCTGCGACATCATCGTCGTGTCGGGTGACAACCCCGGTCTGCTGCTGAACGCACTGCAGCATCGCGTGGTGGATATGCGACGCCTGGTGCACGGGGGAGCGGCCTACTTCGGCATCGACGCCGGGGCCGCGCTTGCGAGCGATATCGCCTGGATTGGCGGAAACGCCGTTGGTGGCGTGCCAGTCGCGCCCGCTCTTGAAACGGCCGAGATCGAGTTCGCTGAGGGAATTGGGCTGATCGACATCACGGTTATTCCGGATGCTATTGGATCCGGACGTGTGGGGCTTGCAGCAGCAGCCGTCGAAGCGAACATCGTCGACCGTATCGTGGCAATTGACTCTGGCACGGCTATCGAGGTGGCAGCGGGAAGCCTTGCTGTGCGAGGCAGCGGGACGATATGGCAGTTTCAGCGGGACGATGAACGGGTGATGTTCACCTCGATGCGAGCTTCGGACGTGGCATGAGCGGGATGCGACTGGACGAACTTGCGGAGCGCGGCCTGATTGCATCCGATTGGGTGCCAGCACTGGCACCGGTGGCGAACAACATTGCCGCCATGGGTGACTTCTTGCGGGCCGAAAATGCCGCGCGGCGCGGATATTTTCCCCCCGGTAATCGGGTGTTGCGCGCGTTTGAACAACCGATGGCCGGTGTGCGGGTGCTGATTGTCGGGCAAGATCCGTATCCCACACCCGGGCACGCAATCGGATTGAGTTTTGCGGTCGACCGCGAGGTGCGGCCGATTCCGCGTTCGCTGCAAAACATCTATCGCGAACTCGAGGATGATCTCGGTATTGCGCCTTGTGAACATGGCGATCTGTCGCGGTGGGCGCAGCAGGGCGTGATGCTGCTCAATCGCTCGCTAACGGTGCAGCCGGGTAAACCGGCTTCGCATCGTGGCCGTGGTTGGGAGGCAGTGACTGAGTGTGCGATTCGAGCGCTCGCGCATCGGGGTGGCCCGCTGGTGGCGATTCTGTGGGGCAATGATGCCCGGCGCTGCCGACAGTTCATGCCTGGTGTGCCTGCAATTGAGTCGGCGCATCCATCACCCCTTTCTGCATCCCGTGGATTTTTCGGATCGCGGCCGTTCTCGCGCGCCAACGAAATGCTGGTGCAGCAGGCAGCGGCACCGATCGATTGGCGCGTCGACGAGACGCAGCCGCTGCCCGCCGACACACCTGGACCATAGCCTCCGACCGACACACTGTGCCTGGCAGCTGCCGCGCATCGGCCTTGCCCTGCGTTGCCCCGCCCTGCTCCGCCCCGCCCCGCCCTGCCCTGCCCACGTCACCCGGCCCACCTCACGCTGCGCCGCCCCGCCCCGCCCTGCGTTGCGCGACGATTTTTGTTTCCTGTTTCCTGGCCTCAGAATTTTGTTTCCTGATTTCTGTTTCCTGGCTGCAGAAAAAGTGTTTTCTGGGCAAATGGCACCAATACGTACCGGGTTTGCAGCCAGGAAACAAACTTCCGCGGCTGGATGCAGTCAGGAAACAAAATTCTGTTGTGAGGATGCAGTCAGGAAACAAAAATCAGCAGGCTGGGGACTCAGCAGGCTGGGGACGCAGCAGGCTCGGGACGCGGCAGGGCGGGAATGCGGCAGGCTCGGGACGCGGCAGGGCGGGGCTGCAGGGGCAGGGATGCAGCAAGGGCTGGGCAGCGGGGTTGGGATGTCGGGGCGGCAGGATGCATGCATCCGACACTTATAGGGTGGCGGTATGAGCGAACTTCACGATCTATCCGCCAGTGAGCAGCGTCAGCTGATCGCTCGAGGCGAACTCAGCTGCGTAGAGCTCACCAATCACTACCTCGCGCGCATCGAAGTGCTCAACCCAAAACTGCGTGCGTTCACCACAGTCACGGCAGATGCGGCGCGCGAACGAGCCGCAACCCTCGACGATGAGCACAGTCGCGGGGCCACCCGCAGCCACGAACTACCACTGTGGGGACTACCCTTCGCCGATAAAGACCTGGTTGATCGCGCCGGGGTGGTCACCACTTTCGGGTCGCGGGCGCTGCGACACAACGTGGCAACGGCATCGCATCCGCTGATCGAAACGATGGACGGTGCCGGGGGAGTGTCGCTGGGAAAGAGCAACACGCCCGAGTTTGGTTTTGCCTCGTACACCGAAAACGAGCTGTTCGCCGACGTCGATGGCGATGCATCCAGGGTGGCCCGTAACCCTTGGCAGACCGATCTCGGGCCCGGCGGTTCAAGCGGCGGCGCAGCGGTTGCCGTAGCGGCACGGATGCTGCCATTTGCACCGGGAAGTGACGGCGGCGGTTCAGTGCGCATCCCTGCTGCTGCCTGCGGGCTCGTGGGCCTTAAACCATCACGGGGCAGGGTTCCTGCAGCGTCGGGGCAGGAATCGCTGGCGGGGCTCGTGGTTGCCGGCCCGCTGGCACGTTCGGTGGCGGATGCGGCGCTACTTTTCGACGGGATGCGGGGGCACACAGGTCACCCGTTCGCCACCGTCGCTCCCAACGGAGAAGCCGCCTACCGCGACATCCTGGATGCACCACTCAAACCGCTTCGTATCGGGTTTAATAGCTGGTCACCATGGGCAACCGACTATCACATCGAGGTGGCAGAAGAAGCCGCGATCACACTTGAAGAAACGATCCGGTTGGCCGAACGGCTTGGCCACCGCGTCGAAGCTGTGGAGCCGCGACCGTTTCCCGAGTATTTCGCGGCGTTCCGCACGATTTGGCAGGCCGGCGCATCTCAGGTGCCTGCCGGGGTGGTTGCCAGCGGGCAGATCGAGACGCTCACCAAGTGGTTGTATGAGCGCAGTCAGCAGGTGAGCGTGGCAGAAGTGGTGTGGGCGCTGGATGCGCTGGCGCGATTCGAACAGCAGATCATCGCCGACTATGCGCCCTACGACCTTGTGCTCACTCCGGCGATGGCGATGGCACCGCGGCCGCTGGGCTGGTACGACCAAACCGATGGCGAACGCAACTTTGAACAGCAGTGCCAGTACACGCCGTTCACCTCGTATCTCAATGCTTGTGGCCTGCCGGCAATCAGCCTACCGGTGCGGCAGAGTCGCGCAGCGGCAAGTGCCGCGGTGCTGAGCGGCGAGCAGCCCGCCGAGTTGCCATACGGTGTGCAGGCGATTGGCAGACCGGGCGATGAACGCACACTGCTGCAATTTGGGCATCAGCTTGAGCGTGAACTGCAGTGGCAACTGCGGGTTCCGCCGGCTGCGGCGCTTTAACGCACGGCAGCGACCTCAGGCGGGCCGGGTTCATCGGCGCACATAGCCGCCGTCGGCGAGGCCGGCTTCGATCTCGAACCGGTTACGAAGCGGATCGCTACCGGCAAGGGCGTAGAGCACTGGGAAAAGCAGACCGTATTTGCGCCACTGTGCAACGTGCACCAGCTCGTGTCGGATCACCGCCGGTGAGGTGGCGCCGCGGGTGATGAACACGCGCCCCACGCACACGCCACCGCGACGAAACGCCCAGCGAGGCAGGCCCTGGCACACAATGAGATCGCCGTGCCGGGTAATGGCGCCGGTCGAAAGTGGGGCAGCCCACATCAAGCCGATCGCCGTGGCGATATTGCAGCCCAGGCGCGAGAGTGGCGAGTTGATGAACACGGGCTCGATCAGTCGGGAAATCAGACGCAGCATGAGCGAGCTCCTCGAATAGTGTGGAACGGGCGCTGGCAGCTTACCGGCACCCACATCAAAGAACGTTTCGGCATACGGCCCGATGTTCGATACGATGTGCGCGGAACTTTTCGTCCATAATTGCAGAGCAGGAGCAACCTCATGCGCAGTGAAGATGTGATCAACGAGCAGTTCCGTGCAACCAAATACGCTGTCGGCTACGACCAATTTGAGGTCGACAGTTTCCTCGACCGTGCCGCAGAGGCGCTTTACCGCTACGAGACCGGTGAAGCCGCGGCGCACTCGCTAACCGCATCACAGGTTGAGGATGTGAAGTTCGAATCAACCCGATTCACCGCGGGGTACGACCCCCGAGAAGTCGATGAGTTTTTGGATCGACTGGCCGCTGCGTTCGCGCAGTATGAGCGGGATCGGGCGAATAACTAGCCGGTTCCGGTTCGTGCAGGTTGTACGAGCTGTTCGCATAACAACTTTGAGCTGTGCGCCTCGGTGGTTCACCGGGGCGCACAGGCGTTTGATCGGGTGAAACGGTCTGATTGGCGACAGTGACCGCGGCATGATAGAACCATCCTCATGCAACCAGTTCAACTTCTGGTGGTGGAAGCAACGATGCTCCGCCCTGACAGAAAGTTCACCGCATCGCTCGAAGTGCTCACCCGGCAAGTGGTAGCAACCGCCATCGATATGGGCTACGAACCGTACCGGCTGCCGATTGCTGACCATAGCGAGGAGGAGATTGAGGCCGCATATCGGGCCGCCGACGCAATTGTCATCATGGGCGGTGACGATGTAGACCCGGCGCTCTACGGCGGCAATAGCGACTATCCCGAGCGCGGTCACCACGTGACCCTTGCCGACAAGCGCACTGTGGCATTGATCGGGCAGGCCGCAACCGATTCCAAGCCGGTGTTCGGCATTTGCCGGGGTCTGCAGCTACTCAACGTGGCTCACGGGGGCACACTCATCCAGCACCTAGAAAACTCGGGTGGGCATCGCTTCCCGCCGGGGCCGCGTGAAGACGAGTTTGTGCCGCATCCGGTTGCACTCGAAGCCAACTCAGTGGTCGGGAACGCACTCGGCACGCGGGTTGCGGCCATCGAATCATCACACCACCAGGCCGTCGCCCAGGTCGGTGAGGGGATGCGCGTGGTTGGCCGTGCCGACGACGGCGTGATTGAGGCGATTGAGCACGAAACGCTGCCTCAGTTTGCGGTGCAGTGGCATCCTGAAGCCCCCAACTCAGATGCATCCGAATTGCCGAAACTACTGCGGGCACTTGTCGCGCTGCGGGAAGAACTGGCCCCTGAATCGTAGTTTGCCAGGTCGCTGCGGGTCTGTCGGAACGCAAACGGTCTCGAACCATCAGACGTGATGGTTCGAGACCAAAGTGTGTGGCGCCCCCGACAGGAGTCGAACCTGCGACCTACGGTACCGGAAACCGGCGCTCTATCCACTGAGCTACGGAGGCGGACAAGGGGTAAGCATACCAGCAAGTGTCGCGCGGCGGGCTTACGATAGAGAACCATGACCGATTTGACCCTGAGCGAAGCCCTCGCTGCCGCTGCACGCACGGCGCTCGACAGCCGTGAAGCGGGCCGCGAACTCGAACTTACCGCTGACGACCTCAAGCTTGAACGCCCCCGTAACCGTGAACACGGTGATTGGGCCTCGAATATCGCCATGCGGTTTGCGAAACGAGTTGGATCGAATCCGCGTGAGCTGGCGCAAGAAATCGCGGCTGCCCTCGAAACGAACCCAGCGGTCAAATCGGTGAGTGTTGCCGGCCCCGGATTCATTAACATCACCCTCGACGAGGCTGCCGCCGGCGTGATCGCGGCGCAGATTGTCGAGGCGGGTGCCCGCTACGGCACCAGTGACGGCCTTGCCGGCCGTAAGATCAACCTCGAGTTTGTTTCGGCGAACCCGACTGGCCCCATCCACCTCGGCGGCGCTCGCTGGGCAGCGGTGGGGGATGCACTGGCGCGCGTTATGACCGCCGCCGGCGCCGATGTGACCCGCGAATACTACTTCAACGACCACGGCGCACAAATCGACCGCTTTGCCAAATCGCTGCTGGCCGCCCACCACGGTGAACCTGCCCCCGAAGACGGTTACGGCGGCGCCTATATCAGTGAAATCGCTGCTCAGGTTGCCTCCGAACACGCCGACGAGCTGGCCGCTGCCGCCGACCGCGACGCCGAACAGGAAGTGTTCCGCGAACACGGTGTGGCGCTCATGTTTGATGAGATCAAGCAGAAGCTGCACGAGTTCCGAGTCGATTTTGATGTGTTCTTCCACGAAGACTCGGTGCATGAAGACGGCTCAGTCGAACGCGCTGTCGCAAAACTGCGTGAGCTGGGCAATATTTTTGAGCAGGACGGGGCGGTGTGGCTTCGCTCTACCGACTTCGGTGACGATAAAGACCGCGTGGTGGTGCGCTCGAACGGCGAGCCCACCTATTTTGCCGGCGATATTGGCTACTACCTCAACAAACGCGACCGCGGCTTCGACGAGTGCATCTACATGCTCGGTGCCGACCACCACGGCTATGTGGGCCGGATGATGGCAATGGCACAGGCGTTCGGCGACACCGCGAATGTCAACATGCAGATCCTCATCGGTCAGCTGGTGAACCTGGTGCGTGACGGCGAGCCGGTGCGCATGTCGAAACGCGCCGGCACGATTGTCACCCTTGACGATCTGGTGGATGCGGTGGGCGTTGACGCCGCCCGCTACTCGCTGGTGCGTTCATCCACCAACTCGTCGATCGACATCGACCTCGACCTGCTGGTGTCGCGTTCGAATGACAACCCGGTGTATTACGTGCAGTATGCCCATGCGCGCACCTGCGCGGTGGCCCGTAACGCCGCCGCGGCCGGGGTTACCACCGACGCGTTCGATCCGGCGACGCTCAGCCACCCCACCGAAAACGAACTGCTCGGGCAGCTGCGTGAGTTCCCGCGACTGGTGGCATTTGCGGCCGCCGAGCGTGAACCGCATCGCATCAGCCGCTATCTCGAAGATCTTGCTGCTGCCTACAACCGCTGGTATGACAACTGCCGCGTAATTCCGCAGGGTGATGCACCCGTTGAGGCGGTGCACTCGAGCCGGCTGATGCTTAATCTCGCCGCTCAGCAGGTGTTGGCGAACGGTCTCGAGCTGCTGGGAGTGACCGCTCCCGAGCGGATGTAGCGTGACCGCATCCATCACCGCAAACCCGGCGAGTCGCCGGCGACATCGTCGCCGGGTGTTGGCGATTGCCGCGGCGAGTCTCGCGCTGGTGCTGGTGTTAGCAGAGCTGGTAGCCCGCGCGCTTGTGGGGCGGATTGCCGCGGAGAAGATCGCCGAAGCCTTGCCGCAGGGCGTGAGCGCACACATCCAGGCAAGCCCCAGAAGCGCTTGTGTGCTGTGCGAGCTTGCGACCATGCGACTGTCGCAGCTAGACCTGTCGACTTCTGACCTGATGGTTGGGGATGTGCGCGGTCAGGTGAACGGTGAGGCCACCGGCATTCGGCTGGGTGACCCGGTGCGGATTGAATCGCTCGAGGGCGAGATTCACCTCAGTGCCACCGAAGTCAACCGGCTGTTGCAGGAGGCGGCGCAGACCGCGGGCATCACAATTAACGATCTGAAGTTCTCGAACGGCACACTGAGCTACGCCACCGACATTGATGTGTTCGGTCGCCGGATTGCGGTGGTGGTGGATGCGCGGGTGCGGATCCGTGCGGGCGGACACATCCGCATCGAGGCGACCGACTTGCAGTTTCAGTCCGGCCACTTCAACAGCCAGATCGACACCCAGGAACAATTGGTCAGCTTCGATGCCTGCGTTGCCAGGTACATTCCCGAACTGCTGGAAATTACCAATGTGGATGTGTCCGCGGAGGGTCTTGTTATCGGGGTGCGCACGAAGCGCGGATTTACCGCGGCTGAAGAGTCATTTACCGAGCTCGGTAGCTGTCGCAAATAGTTACTGCAACACGGTGGCAGCACTGTCAATTTGGTATGGCCCTGAAGAATTGGCCTATCATATTGCCGACCAAAACTGGTTGCGCCGACAAGGCGCATTGGAGCAGAGCCGTGGTCATGGCTCGCACACTTGCTCAAGGAGGAACAAGTGAAAAAGAACCGTATCCTGGCAACGACGGCTGGAATTCTGGCTGCCTCGTTGTTGCTTGCCGGCTGCGCTGGTTCTGGCGGCGGGGCACCGGAGGGCAGCGGCGGCGCCGGTAACCCGGAAGCCATCGTCACCACCAACGGCACCGAACCCGAGAACATTCTGATCCCCACTATGACCAATGAGGTCGGTGGCGGTAAGATCCTCGACCTCATCAACGCAACGCTCGTGTACTACGACGTTGATGGTGCAGTGCAGAACGAATTGGCTGAGTCGATCACTCCCAACGAGGATGCCAGCGAGTGGACCATCAAGATTAAGCCCGGTCAGAAGTTCTCGGACGACACCGAAATCAAGGCCGACAACTTCATTAAGGCATGGAACTACGGTGCGAACCCGAAGAACGGTCACCTTTCGGGCTACTTTTTCGAACCGATCGAGGGCTACTCGGCAGACGAAGGCAAGGATGTGCCTGAACTTTCGGGCCTGCAGAAGGTTGACGAGCACACCTTCACCGTCAAACTCAAAGAACCCACCTCAGACTTCGGTCTGCGGCTGGGATACTCGGCATTTGCGCCGCTGCCTGATGTCGCATTCGACGACCTCGAGGCATACGGTAACGCTCCGCTGGCCTCAGGCCCCTACATGCTTGCTAAGGACGGTTGGGAGCACAACGTCAAGGTTGACCTCGTGCCAAACCCCAACTACGAGGGTCCTCGCACTCCCAAGAACGGTGGTATCTCGATCGTCTTCTACGCCACCCAGGATGCTGCCTACAACGACCTGCTCGCTAACAACCTCGACGTGCTTGACGCGCTGCCTGACTCGGCCTTCGGCACCTACGAAGACGAACTCGCCGGTCGCTCGGTGAACCAGCCCAGTGCGGTGTTCCAGTCGGTCACCATCCCGAACATCGATCACTTCACCGGTGAGGAGGGCAAGCTGCGTCGCCAAGCAATTTCGATGGCAATCAACCGTGAAGAGGTCACCGACGTAGTGTTCTCTGGCACTCGTACTCCAGCGAGCGACTTCACCTCACCGGTAATTGATGGCTGGAGCGACAGCCTTCCGGGTAACGAGGTGCTGAAATTCAACCCCGAAAAGGCGAAGGAACTGTGGGCTGAGGCCGACAAGATCTCACCGTGGAGTGGCACGCTCGAAATCGGTTACAACTCGGACGGCGGACACCAGGCCTGGGTCGAAGCAGTGACCAACCAGCTTTCGAACAATCTCGGTATCGAGGCCAAGGGTAAGCCCTATGCGGCCTTCAAGGAGCTACGCCAGGAAGTCAACGACCGTTCGATCAAGAACGCCTTCCGCACCGGTTGGCAGGCCGACTACCCGGGTCTGTACAACTTCCTCGCGCCGCTGTACGCAACCGGTGCCGGTTCAAACGACACCGACTACTCGAACCTCGAGTTCGACAAGCTGCTGGCTGAAGGCGCCAAAGCAACTTCGGTAGACGAAGCCAACAAGCACTTCGAGCAGGCCCAGACGATCCTGCTGGAAGACCTCCCGTCAATCCCGCTGTGGTACTCGAACGTGGTCGGCGGCTGGAGCGAGTCGGTCTCGAACGTCAAGTTCGGCTGGAACTCGGTGCCGGTTTACTACGAGATTACGAAGAACTAGCAGGCATAGCCTACTGAAGAGTGGGGCCGGTCACGAAACCGGCCCCGCTCCGGTGCCAGAGGACGCGAAACATGCTCCGATATCTCGGCAGACGACTGCTCCAAATCATTCCGGTATTTTTCGGCGCGACATTCTTGATCTTCGCGCTGGTACACCTCATGCCAGGTGACCCGGTTCAAGCGCTCGGCGGCGACCGCGGACTCTCCCCGGCAGCTGAGGCTCGTATCCGGGCCCAGTACCACCTGGATGAGCCGTTCTTCATGCAATATTTGCTCTACCTCAAGGGCATTTTCACGCTCGACTTCGGCGAAACGTTCAGCCAGCGCCCCGTCATTGAAGTCATGGCAAAAGCCTTCCCGGTGACCGCAGTACTTGCGGTCATGGCCCTCATATTCGAGGGTGTCTTCGGCGTGGCATTCGGCATGATTGCGGGTCTGCGCAAGGGCGGTGTATTCGACTCAACACTGCTTGTGCTCTCACTCGTGCTCATCGCCGTTCCCACCTTCGTTGTGGGTTTTGTGCTGCAGTTTTTCATCGGCGTGAAACTTGGGTGGCTGCCAACCACAGTGGGTGGCTCACCAAACTTTCAATCGCTGCTCATGCCGGCGATTGTGTTGGGCTCGGTGTCATTTGCCTATGTGCTGCGACTCACCCGACAGACTGTGTCAGAAAACCTCTCCAGCGACTTCGTGCGAACCGCACGCGCAAAGGGCCTTCCCGAACACAAAGTCTTCGGTCGACACGTGCTGCGTAACTCGCTGATTCCAGTAGCCACCTTCCTTGGTGGTGACCTTGGAGCGCTCATGGCCGGAGCAATCGTCACCGAAGGAATCTTCTCGATTAATGGTGTCGGCGGCACGCTCTACCAGGCCATCCTCAAGGGCGAAACCACAACGGTGGTCTCCTTTACAACCGTGCTGGTGCTCGTATACATCCTGGCCAACCTGATCGTCGACCTGCTCTACGCCGCACTCGACCCGAGGATCCGCTATGAATGATCTACAATCGAACTCGAATGGGCCGCGACCGGGCCAACAGCGCTGGGTCGCCGAAACCGATGAAACCGGTTTGGGGGCCGTCGACGCGGTACAAGACGAGTCGGCGCCCCGGTCGATGCTCGGCGAAGCCTGGCACATCATGCGTCGACGGCCGCTGTTCTGGTTGTCAAGCACCATCATCGCCGTCGTGGTGATCGTTGCGCTCATGCCGAGTGTTTTTGCCCCCGCCGACCCACGCTTCTGTGAACTCAGCAACTCACTGGGCGATCCGAGCGGCGCGCATCCGCTCGGTTTCGATCGGCAGGGATGCGACATCATGTCGCGCATCGTGCACGGCACCAGCACCTCAGTGGCGGTGGGTCTGCTCTCGACCGCAATCGTCACTGTCATTGGTGTGGTGTTCGGAGCGCTCGCCGGTTACATTGGCGGCTGGCTCGACTCGCTACTGTCACGACTCACCGACATTTTCTTTGCGGTGCCGTTCGTGCTAGGCGCCATCGTGTTCATGCAGATGTTTAAGGATGCGCGCAACGTCGTTATGGTGGCGGTGGTGCTAGCGGCCTTCGGTTGGCCGCAGATTGCCCGCATCACTCGCGGCGCGGTGCTCGAAACCAAAAATGGTGAATACGTTTCGGCCGCCCGCGCTATCGGTGTACCTGAGTGGCGCATCCTTGTCGGGCATGTGCTCCCGAACGCCGCCGCACCAATCATTGTCTACGCAACCGTGGCACTGGGCACGTTCATTGTTGCCGAAGCGACACTGTCGTTCCTCGGTCTGGGGCTGCCACCGGATGTGGTCTCGTGGGGCGGCGATATCGCCAAGGCACAGACCTCGATTCGCACCGACCCGATGGTGCTTTTCTTCCCGTCAATTGCATTGGCGCTCACCGTGCTCAGCTTCATCATGATGGGCGACGTGGTGCGCGATGCGCTCAACCCGAAGTCGGTGAAACGATGACCGAGACACCACTACTGCAGCTCACCGATCTCGAGGTCGCGTTCCAATCATCCACCGGCACTGTCGCCGCGGTTCGGAAAGCGAACCTCACTATCTATCCGGGCCAGTCGGTGGCGATTGTGGGCGAATCGGGTTCGGGCAAATCAACCCTGGCCGCCGCCATCATCGGACTGCTGCCAGGAACCGGCCGAGTGGTAGGCGGTTCAATCGAGTTCAACGGACGCGACATCACGCATCTGACCAAACAGCAGCTGGTGGCGATGCGGGGGAGCGAGATCGGCATGATCCCGCAAGACCCAATGTCGAACCTCAACCCGGTGTGGCGTATCGGCACCCAGGTGGAGGAGGCGCTGGTAGCCAATGGCACCGCCCCAGCACAGGCGAAAAAGCGCGCGGTAGAAGTGCTGGGCGAAGCGGGACTGCCCGATGCCGCAAGTCGCGCACGCCAGTTTCCGCACGAGTTTTCGGGCGGGATGCGTCAACGCGCGCTGATCGCAATCGGTCTGGCCGCCGACCCGAAACTGCTGATTGCGGATGAACCGACCAGCGCGCTCGATGTGACGGTGCAGCGCCGCATCCTCGATCATCTCGAAACGCTCACCGACTCGCGCGGCACTGCGGTGCTCTTCATCACGCACGACCTCGGACTGGCTGCCGAACGCGCCTCGCATCTGGTGGTGATGCACCGCGGCCGCGTGGTGGAGTCGGGTCCGAGCCTCGAGATCCTCACCGACCCGCAGCATCCTTACACGCAGCGCCTGGTCGATGCGGCGCCGTCGCTGTCTAGCGCGCGCATCCGGGCCGTGCAGAAGGGCATCGACCCCATCGCCCTCACCGAAGCAATCGATGTGCACGGTGAAAAAAATGCCGTGATCGAGGTGAACAATCTCGTCAAGGAGTTCCCCATACGGGGAGCAAAAAACAGGGTCTTTCGAGCCGTTGACGATGTGTCGTTCAAACTGCGCAGAGGGTCAACGCTCGCGGTGGTTGGTGAATCAGGTTCTGGTAAATCAACCGTGGCGAATATGGTGCTGAAACTGCTCGAACCAACCAGTGGCAGCATCCTGTTCGACGGCCAAGACATCACCAAGATGTCTCGCACAGCAACGTTGGCGATGCGCCGGCGCATGCAGGTGGTCTTCCAGAACCCCTACGGTTCACTCGACCCCACCTACTCGGTGTTTCGGGTGATCGATGAGCCACTGCGCACGCACCGGGTGGGCGGAGGTCGTGCCGCACGGGAAAAGCTCGTGGGCGAGTTACTCGATATGGTGGCGCTTCCAAAATCTGCGATGCGCCGCTACCCGCACGAACTTTCGGGCGGTCAGCGCCAGCGTGTGGCAATTGCGCGTGCTCTGGCACTGCGACCCGAAGTGATCGTGCTCGACGAGGCAGTATCGGCGCTCGACGTGCTGGTGCAAGACCAGATTCTTCGGTTGCTCAACGAACTGCAGCAAGAACTCTCGCTGTCGTACCTGTTCATCACGCACGACCTAGCGGTAGTGCGCGAGAACGCCGACGATATCGTGGTGATGCAGCAGGGACGCGTTGTGGAGCAGGGATCGGCCGACGATATCTTCGGCAGCCCTACTACCGACTACACTCGCGAACTGATCGAGGCGGTTCCCGGTGGCACCCTGCCGATTGGACGATTTGCGCGCTTTGGTGCTGACAGTGGCGAAAGCTCGTGCTAGCGTGCCACCGCCCACCGGCCACATTACGCAATCAGTCACTGCAGACGAGGGCGCGCTTTGCTCTGGCTAAGATTGTCGGGTGTGCTTTTCAGAGTCTGACGCGGTAAACCCCCTCGCCCCGCAGTGGCTAGACCCGGCGGTCGCGCGCGAACTCAACACGGGTGTTTGGCCGGCGACCGCCGAGCGTGATGCGGCAGGCGAGCTGACCATCGGTGGTGTGCGCGCGTCTGAGCTGCTTGAGCGACACGGCTCACCCCTGTATGTCATCGACGAAGAAGACCTCCGTGCGCGGGCCGCAGCCGCCCTGACAGCATTCACTGAGGCTTTCAACGCTATTGGCGCTCAGGTGCAGCTGCACTACGCATCGAAGGCGCTTTTGAGCGTCGATATTGCCCGCTGGATGCAGCAGGCCGGACTGGGGCTGGACGTGGCCTCGGCGGGTGAGCTTGAGGTGGCGCTGGCGGCCGGAATCAACCCCGAGACGATCGGTCTGCACGGTAATAACAAGTCGGATGCGCTGCTCGCTCGCGCGGTTGAGGTGGGCGTTGGCACGGTGATTATCGACTCGTTTGTCGAGATTGACCGGCTCGCCAGTGTGGCTGCGGAGCTTGGAAAACGGCAGGCGGTGCTGCTGCGCATCAACTCGGGTATTCATGCGGATACACACTCGTATCTCGCCACGAGCCACGAAGACCAGAAGTTCGGTATCACGATCGCGAGCGCAACCGAGGCAGTCGCAAAGATTCGGGCACACGAGGCGCTCGAGTTTCGCGGCCTGCACTCACATATCGGCTCATCGATCTACTCGGCTGAGGGTTTCGGCGCCGCCGCCGACCGGCTCATGCGCTTGCGCGCCGAACTGCTCGATGGTGGCCCGGTGCCCGAAGTGAACCTCGGTGGCGGTTTTGGGATCGCCTATCTGCCGAGCGACCGGCCGCTGCCACTGACCGAGCTTGCACGTGGTATCGCCGCCGAGGTGGCGCGTGCCTGCGAAGACACCGGCACTGATCTGCCGCTTGTGACATTTGAGCCGGGCCGCTCGATCGCCGGGCCGGCGGGTGTCACACTCTATCGGGTGGGCGTCACCAAGGATGTGACAGTCAGCGATGAGTGTGGCAGTCCGGCTGTGCGCCGATATGTGTCGGTGGATGGCGGTATGAGCGATAACGCCCGCCCCGCCATGTACCGTGCCGACTACTGCGTGCGTTTGGCCACCCGCGAATCGGATGCGCCACTGCAGCTCGTGCGCGTGGTTGGCAGCCACTGCGAATCGGGCGATATCGTCGTGTACGCCGACTATTTGCCCGGCGACGTCAGCTACGGAGATATTCTCGCTGTGCCCGCCACCGGTGCCTATTGCTTCGCCATGGCAAGCCACTACAACTACTTTGATCGCCCCGCCATGGTGGCGGTGCGTGACGGTAAGTCACGCACGCTAGTGCGCCGCATCACCATCGAAGACCTGCTCGCGGCCGACACCGCATCGACCTCGGAGGAACACCCATGATTAGCAACCGCACGGTGAAAGTTGCCCTGCTTGGCGCCGGTTCTGTTGGTAGCCAGGTGGCTCGCCTGCTGCTCGAGCAGCGGGAAGAGTTTGCCCAGCGCACCGGTGGTGCTGAACTCGAATTGGTGGGCATCGCGGTTCGTGATGTTGCTGCCCCGCGCGACACCGACCTACCGAAAGAGCTGTTCACTGACAACGCGCGTGAACTCATCCTGCAATCAGAGATTGTGGTGGAGCTCATGGGTGGTATCGAACCGGCCCGCGAACTGATCAAGCTGGCGCTCGAGTCGGGTGCCGATGTCATCACCGCCAACAAGGCGCTGCTCGCGCATCACGGTAGCGAACTATTTGGCCTCGCCGAGCGGGTTGGCGCGCAGCTCTACTATGAGGCCGCCGTCGGTGGCGCGATTCCGATCATCCGACCGCTGCGTGAGAACCTCGCTGGTGATCGGATTGACCGGATCCTCGGCATCGTGAACGGTACCACCAACTTCATTCTCGACCGGATGCACACCAGCGGTGACAGCTTCGCACGTTCGCTTGAGATCGCCACCGAGCTCGGTTACGCCGAGGCCGACCCCACCGCTGATATCGGCGGCTATGACGCGCAGCAGAAGGCCGCGATTCTCGCATCAATTGGTTTCCACACCCAGGTGCCGGTTGACGAGGTGTACCGCGAGGGCATCACCGAGGTCTCCGCGAAGCAGATCGCTGATGCCGACGCTGCCGGCTATGTGGTGAAATTGCTGGCTATCTGTGAACGCATCGTCGACGGCGATACCGAACGAGTTTCAGCTCGCGTGTATCCCGCACTCGTTCCGAAACACCACCCACTGGCGAGCGTGCACGGCGGCAATAACGCTATTTTCGTTGAGGCAGCGGCGGCTGGCCCGCTGATGTTTTACGGTGCCGGCGCCGGGGGAGTGCAGACCGCGTCGGCGGTGCTCGGCGACCTGATCTCGGCGGCCCGCCGTCACCTGATGGGCGGCCCCGGGCTCGGAGAATCGATGGCCGCCGATCTGCCGGTGATTGATATCAGCGCAATCGAAACCGCCTATCAGATCTCGTTGCAAGTGAATGACGAACGTGGCGTGCTTGCCGAAATCGCCCAGTGCTTCAACGAACACGGTGTGTCGGTGGCGACCCTCACGCAGCAGCCGGGCGAGGATGACGATTCGAGCGCTACGCTGGTAATCGGTACGCATCGCGCACCCGAGGGAGCTTTGGGCGCGCTGGTCGAATCACTGGAGCAGATGCCGACAGTCGACCGGGTTGCCGGCGTACTTCGGGTTGAGGGCGAATAGCCAGCCCACCCCAACCGCAACGAGCGGCAAATTTAAATGAGCGCTACTGAATAGCGCGGTGAGGAAAAGACATGGCCAAGCAATGGCAGGGAGTTATCCGCGAATACGCTGAGTACCTCGATGTGAGCGACGCCACGCCGATCGTCACACTAGGGGAGGGCGGTACGCCGCTCATCCCGTCGCCTTCACTTTCGCGTCGCAGTGGCGCGGATGTGTACGTGAAGTTTGAGGGGATGAATCCCACCGGTTCGTTCAAAGACCGCGGTATGACCATGGCGGTATCGAAGGCAGTCGAACACGGCGCGAAAGTAGTGGTCTGCGCCTCCACCGGAAACACCTCAGCTTCGGCCGCGGCCTATGCGGGATATGCCGGGATTAAGTCGGCCGTGTTGGTGCCCGAGGGCAAGATTGCGATGGGTAAGCTGTCGCAGGCGATCATCCATGGTGCCGAACTGCTGCAGGTGCGCGGCAACTTTGACGACTGCCTGCGCATCGCCCGCGAACTCGACGAGCACTACCCGGTGCACCTGGTTAACTCGGTCAATAACGACCGTATTGAGGGGCAGAAGACCGCTTCGTTCGAGATTATCGACGTGCTCGGTGACGCTCCCGACTTCCACTTCATTCCGGTTGGGAACGCGGGTAACTACACCGCCTACACGCGCGGCTACCGCGAATACCGTGAGGCCGGTAAATCAACCAAGCTGCCGCGGATGTTTGGATTCCAGGCCTCGGGATCCGCACCCATTGTGCGCGGTGAGATCGTCACCGATCCCGAGACGATCGCCTCAGCGATCCGCATCGGAAACCCTGCATCGTGGCGATTGGCACTCGAGGCACGCGACGAAACTGACGGCTTTTTCGGCATGTTTGACGACAACGAAATTCTCGCCGCGCAGCGCATCCTCGCCGCAGAAACCGGTGTGTTCGTAGAACCTGCCTCAGCGATCTCAGTGGCTGGCCTGCTGTCTGAATCCGCCAAGGGCAATATCCCCGCCGGTTCACGCTGTGTGCTCACCGTCACCGGTCACGGTTTGAAAGACCCGCAGTGGGCGCTGCGCGACCTCAACGGCAACGACGTCACCCCGACGGTTGTTGATGCCGACACCGCAGCGGTTGCCGAAATGCTCGGTATGCGCGCATGAACCGGGTTACGCAGGGGCGCACCGTAGCGGTGCGAGTACCCGCCACCAGCGCCAACCTCGGCCCCGGCTTCGACACCCTCGGATTGGCGCTCGCGCGCTATGACGAGGTAGAGGTGCAGGCACTACCGGCCGGTGAAATTGATATCCAGGTCACCGGTGTTGGCGAGGGCGACGTGCCACTGGATGAGCGCCACCTCGTGGTGCGTTCGATCTATACGGCACTTGACCGGCTTGGCTTTGCACACCCGGGCCTGCGGTTGCGGGCCCACAACACGATCCCGCACGGTCGGGGGCTCGGATCATCCGGCGCCGCGATTGTTGCCGGCGTGTGTGCTGCAGCCGGTCTCGTGGCCGATCAGGTCACCGTCACCGAAGATCAGCTGCTCAACATCGCAACCGAGCTTGAGGGACATCCCGACAATGTTGCGCCCTGCCTGTTTGGTGGGTTGACGATCGCGTGGATCGACTCCGAAGGTGAGCCGCGTTCGAAGCAGCTTGCGGTCGACCGCGGTGTGTCGCTGGTGGTGCTGGTTCCCGAAGAAACCATGTCGACCGCCGTGGCGCGCTCGCTGCAGCCCGATCAGGTGCCGCACGCCGATGCGATCTTTAATCTCTCGCGTTCGGCGCTGCTGGTTGCGGCGCTCACGCAGAGCCCCGAGGTGTTGCTCGACGCCACCGAAGACCGTCTTCACCAGAGCTACCGCGCTTCGGCCATGCCGAAAACGAAACTTCTGATTGACCAGCTGCGGGCAGCGAGGCTGCCGGCGGTGGTCTCGGGAGCTGGGCCGAGCGTGCTGGTGATATGCAACGACCCGGCCGACAGACTGGTTGCGGAGCGTATTGCGAGTGAGCGACAGGACACTCGCTGGCAGGCAATTATGACCGCCGTAGACACGCTGGGTGCTACAGTAGACGTAGTTTCGAATCTCACGACATCGTCGGTGGGTGCGTAACCCCTGCCGCTTGCGGCAGCGGTTGCGAATGTCGAAACATCTGATCGCGAGGCCGATACCGCAGTTCTTGCGGACGATCTGTCCGGTGGCGCTTTGACGCGTTCCATTCGAGTACCGACTCGCATTTCCTCATAACAGGACGAGAACACCAACACATGACTGAACACAACGAAACTCAGACACGCGCACTGACCTCAATGCGAGTTGCTGATTTGCAGGCACTTGCCGCCGAAATGGGCATTAAGGGTGCCGCCCGGCTGCGTAAAAGCCAGCTGATTGAAGTAATCGAAAAAGCGCGCGGCGAAAGCCAGCCAGACACGAGCCAGAGCTCTGCAAGCCAGTCCGCGGCCGCAGCGGGTAACGAGAAAACCGGGCCGCACAGCGCCGACGCCGAGCCGACTTCAACCCGTCAGCCACGCCGTCGCGTAACGGTCGCTGCCGAGACCGAATCAGAGAATCAGCGCGGCCGTACCGACCACTCTGGGCACGATAACAAGCCCGACACAGCCGACGCGGCTGAGCAGCCAGCTGCCGACGCGAAGCAAAACAAGGCCGAGGCGAACAAGCCTGCCGAAAACGAAGCGAAGGACGGCAACGGCGGCGACCGGGGTCGGAAGAAATCGAAGTCGAATAAATCAAAGAAACGCAACCAAAGTGATGCCGGTGATGGCGACACCTCGAAGTCATCGAAGGGTGATGACGCATCGAGCCCGCAGACACTCGACGACATCGTGCTGCCACCGGCACGTGATGACGACTCGGGTGGCGAGGCTGAAAGCGACGCCGACAAACAGCAGGAACATGCTGGTAACGGTCGTAAGCGCAGCCGCAGCCGTAGCCGTAATCGCAACGATGACTCGAACCAGAACCAGCAGCGCCAACGCAGCCGCAACCGTCGCGACGACGCCGACCCAGAGATCGCACCAGACGATGTGCTGCTGCCAATCGCGGGCATCCTCGACGTGCTCGACAACTACGCGTTCGTGCGCACCTCGGGTTATCTTCCCGGTGCCAACGACGTGTATGTCTCGCTGGGCCAGGTAAAAAAATACGGTCTGCGCAAGGGCGACGCTATTGTGGGCGCGATTCGTCAGCCGCGGGAGGGTGAACACCAGGGTGGGCGCCAGAAATATAACGCGCTGGCAAAGATCGACACGATTAACGGCCAGACTCCCGAACAGAGCTCGAAGCGTCCCGAATTCGACACACTCACGCCGCTGTATCCGGTTGACCGGCTCCGACTCGAAACCCCCGGCGGTCACGCCGCACAGCGAATGGTCGACCTGTTTGCCCCGATCGGTAAGGGAACTCGCGGCATCATCGTGGCGCCGCCGAAGTCGGGAAAGTCGATCATGCTCGAACGCGTCGCAAGCGCCGTGGCGCAAAACGAATCGGATGCGCACCTGATGCTCGTGCTGGTGGGCGAGCGGCCTGAGGAGGTCACGCGACTCGAGCGCATGATTAACGGCGAGGTCGTGTCGTCGACCTTTGATATGCCAGCTGAAAACCACACCACCATCGCCGAGCTCGCCATCGAGCGTGCCAAGCGTCTGGTCGAGCTCGGTCTCGACGTGGTGGTGCTGCTCGACTCGCTCACGCAGCTGTGCCGCGCTTACAACATCGCCGCACCCGGTTCGGGGCGCATCATCGATGGCGGCGTGGATGCCTCAGCGCTGTATCTGCCGAAGACCTTTTTTGGTGCAGCCCGCAATGTCGAAAACGGTGGTTCGCTGACGATCCTCGCCACCGCGATGGTCGAAACCGGTTCTCGCACCGACGAGGTCATCCTCGAAGAGTTCGCGGGCACCGCAAATATGGAACTGCGTTTGTCGCGGGCCATCGCCGATAAGCGCATCTTCCCGGCTGTTGATATCCAGCAGTCGTCGACACTGCACGAAGAAGACCTGCTGAGTGACGCCGAGCTCGCGGCCACGTGGAAGATTCGCCGCGCCCTCGGTGACGATGCCCAGGTGTCGCTTGAATCGGTGCTTGAACGGCTTTCATCCACTGCTACGAACGAAGAGTTTGTCGCCGCGGTGAGCCGCGAAGCAAGTCTGGCGGTGCGTGCATGAGCACCCCGAATGAATTTGCTGAATCGGTAGGCCTGCTGCGCGACGAACACGCCGAGCTACAGGAACAACTCGCCGACCCCGAACTGCACGCCAATCCGGCCCGCGCGAAGAAGGTCAACCGGCGCTACGCCGAACTCTCGCAGATTCTCGCCGCCGACGACAAGCTGTCATCGCTACACGACGATCTTGAAGCCGCGAACGAGCTTGCCCGCGAAGACGAAATGTTTGCTGATGAGGCCGAGGCCATCTCGCAGCAGCTTGACGAGCAGCACGAGAAGCTGCGGCGTCTACTCATCCCACGCGACCCGGATGATGGCCGTGACGTAATCATGGAGATCAAGGGCGGCGAAGGTGGCGAAGAGTCGGCGCTATTTGCTGCCGACCTGCTGCGCATGTACACGCACTATGCCGAAGGTCGCGGCTGGAAGGTCGAACTGCTCGACAAAGCCGAGTCGGATCTTGGCGGCTACAAGTCGGTGCAAGTCGCAATTAAATCCACCTCGAATGAGCCGGCCGATGGTGTGTGGGCGTCGCTCAAATATGAAGGTGGCGTGCACCGTGTGCAGCGCGTGCCTGCCACCGAGTCGCAGGGCCGCATTCACACCTCGACCACCGGTGTGCTGGTGTTCCCCGAAGTTGACGAGCCCGAAGAAATCAACATCGACCCCAACGACCTGAAGATTGACGTCTATCGATCATCGGGCCCTGGCGGTCAATCGGTGAACACCACCGACTCGGCAGTGCGCATCACCCACCTGCCCACCGGCATTGTGGTTTCGATGCAGAACGAGAAGTCGCAGATCCAGAACCGGGCCGCCGCTATGCGCGTGCTGCAGGCTCGACTGCTTGCCAAACAACAGGAGGAGCTCGCTGAGGCTGAAGCGGGGATGCGCGCCTCACAGATCCGCTCGATGGACCGTTCGGAACGTATCCGCACCTACAACTTTCCCGAAAACCGCATCGCCGATCACCGCACCGGGTACAAGGCATACAACCTCGACCAGGTGATGGATGGAGCGCTCGGGCCGGTTATCGAATCGGCAATTCACGCTGATGAGGAGGCTCGCCTGGCATCCCTATCGGGGCAGGAAGACGCCTAGCGATGCACACCCGCTGAACACAGAACATAGTGGCCATGGAACCATGCGGAACCGTGGCCACTGGTGTTTTTGCGCGCTGCACGCGCTTGCTGGCAGCCTCGCTAGATAACCCACGAGTCGGGCACGATCGGGCGGTGCTCGCTGTGGCTGCGGGGCTTGAGCGGGCGAGGCTTTGCCGGGATACCCACCACGAGCGAGTTCGCGGGTGCATTCCGATTCACCACCGCATTGGCGCCCACCCGACAGTCGTCACCGATCGTGATTGGGCCGAGCAGCTTCGCCCCGGCGCCGATCAGCACCCGATCACCGATAGTGGGGTGGCGTTTGACCTGCTTGGTTGATACGCCACCAAGAGTTACCCCGTGATAGATGACGCAGTCGTCGCCTATCTCGGCGGTCTCACCTATCACAACCCCCATACCGTGGTCGATGAAGAGTCTGCGGCCGATGCGAGCTGCCGGGTGAATCTCGACCCCGGTGAGAAATCGCGAGAACTGCGAGAGCATCCGAGCCGGAAGCTTGCCACCGGGTAGGCGCCACAGTGCGTGAGCGGCACGATGCAGCCATAACGCGTGCAGACCCGAATAGTTAACGACAATCGACAGCTTGCTGCGCGCTGCCGGGTCTGCCCGCTGCACCGCGAAAATGTCTTCGCGCACACGTCGAAAAAACTCATCGATGCGCGAATGACGGGGTGCTGCGGTGCACGGGCAGCGGGGAGAAATCGACATGTTTAGCTTTCACTTGATGCGCGAAGATCGTCGAACAGTACGCTCGACAGGTAGCGCTCACCAGTGTCGGGCACGATCACCACAATGTTTTTGCCAGCATGCTCGGGGCGAGCTGCCACCTGCAGGGCGGCCCAGAGATTCGCACCGGCAGAAATACCGGCAAAAATACCTTCACGCACGGCCGCATCGCGCGAGATGCGCACCGAATCTTCCAGCGATACCGGGATGACCTCATCGATGAGTTCACGGTCGAGCACCTCGGGCACGAAATTCGCACCGATACCCTGAATCTTGTGCGGGCCTGCCTTGCCCTCGCTCAGAAGCGGTGAGTCGGCCGGCTCGACGGCGACGATGCGTACCTGCGGCTTGCGCTGTTTCAATACCTGCGCCACACCGGTGATAGTGCCCCCGGTGCCCACTCCGGCAACCACGACATCAACCTCGCCGTCGGTATCATTCCAGATTTCTTCGGCGGTAGTTTCGCGGTGAATCTCGGCGTTCGCCTCGTTCTCGAACTGGTTAGCAAGAATCGAGCCGTCGATTTCGTCATGCAGCTGCTGCGCCTTTGCCACCGCACCACGCATACCCTCGGGGCCGGGGGTGAGTACGAGCTCGGCGCCGAAGGCGCGCATAATCTGGCGGCGTTCAACCGACATGGTTTCGGGCATCGCGATAATTACGCGGTAGCCGCGAGCAGCGCCGATCGCCGCCAGGGCGATACCGGTATTGCCCGAAGTTCCCTCGATAATGGTGCCACCCGGCTGCAACTGGCCGGAGCGTTCTGCCGCTCGGACAATGCCCCAGGCGAGACGGTCTTTCACGCTCGATGCGGGGTTGAAAAACTCAAGTTTGGCCAGAATATTCGCGTCGGTCTCGTTGACGCGGTTAAGCCGTACCAGCGGAGTACCGCCGATGGTCTCGGTAATGTCGCGATAGATCGCTGCCATGGGGTGACCTTTCTTTTGTGTTCCCATTATGGTTGCAAACAGAACTGTTTTTCGCGTGTGGAATGTCACGCGAAGTCACGTTGCGACGATCACGCAGCTGCTGCGACTGCGAGAATATGCCCATGAGCTCTTCCGACGCCACCCCGGCCATTGCCGAACTCATTTCTCAAGCTCGGTCAACGCTCGTTGCCGCGGGTCTTGCACCAGAAGAAGCCGAGATCACCATAGCCGCGGCGCTTGAATGCAGCCGGGGCGATCTTGAACTGGCTCGCTTGCTTGACCGCCGACCCACTGCGGTGCAGTTGCAGCGCATTCGGGGTTTTATCCGACAGCGGAGCCGGCGCATCCCGCTGCAATATCTCACCGGCACCGCCGGATTTTATGGGCACGAACTTGCTGTGGGGCCGGGAGTGTTTATTCCGCGTCCCGAAACCGAAACGCTCGTAACACTCGCTGTCGATACCGCCCGCGGCTCTAATAACGTGCCAGTAATTTACGATCTGGGGTCGGGATCGGGAGCGATTGCTATTGCCATTGCGACAGAACTTCCGGATGCCAGGGTGACGGCGGTCGAAGCGTCACCGCACGCCTGGCCGTGGTTGCGCCGAAACGTCAGCTCGATCGCCCCGAGTGTGAGGATGCATTTTGGTGATTGGCACCAGCTGCTTACAGAACTCGCCAACAACTCGGTGGATTTGTTGGTAACAAACCCGCCCTATGTCCCCGAGCGGGAAGTTCCACACGACCCAGAGGTACGACTGTTTGACCCCGAGACCGCGCTGTATTCCGGCCCTGACGGACTCGACGATATTCGGCAACTGGCCGATGAGGCGGCGCGACTATTGCGGCCGGGCGGAGCGATTATTGTTGAACACACCGAACGGCAGGGCGAGCGAGTGCGCGAACTGTTTGCCGCGGCCGGGCTGCAGCGGTCGCAAACTCACCGCGATCTCACGGGGCGCGAGCGCATCACCTCGGCGAAGTCGCGGTTAGACTAGCGTCATCATGTCGGAAGTATTTGACCTATCGCAGCCCGAGCAACTGCTTTCGGGTATGCGCGAGGCGCGCATGGCGCTCGGTCGAGGAGAGGTCATCGTCATGCCCACCGACACGGTGTACGGCATCGCGGCCGATGCCTTCAACCCCGATGCGGTGGCGGCGTTGCTGGCGGCAAAAGAACGCACCCGGCAGGCCCCGCCACCGGTGCTCGTGGCTTCAACGGCAGCGCTCCAGGCACTTGCCGAGCAGATTCCGCAGCAGGTGGCCGAACTGTTCGAAGAGTTTGCGCCCGGGCCACTCACGGTGATTCTGCCGGCCCAATCAAGCCTGCAATGGGACCTGGGTGACACTCACGGCACGGTCGCGCTGCGCATCCCCGACCATCCGCTTGCTCTCGAACTGCTGCGTGAAACCGGGCCGCTTGCCGTCTCGAGTGCGAATAAGCACGGCGGGCCAGCGCCGGCCACGGCCGAAGCCGCTGCGGTGCAGCTGTCGGATGCGGTGAATATCTTTCTGGATGCCGGCGAGGTTGGGGGAGTGGCCTCGACCATTGTCGACGCAACCGGGCTGTGTGAAAATCCACCACAGCCCGCGCGTATCGTACGGCAGGGTGCGTTGACGCGTGAGCTGCTCGCTGAGCGTCTGGGCGACCTGTTGGCACCCGAACCAGACACGGACGGATCAGCTGTCGGAGCTGAGCGGCAGGCGAACACCAGATCGTTGCCAGCCTTCAAGCCGTCGGAAGCAGCGTCTCCGGCCCCCGAGGCATAGGGCACAGCCAGCGTGCGTTTCTATGCGCTGATCATCGTCATTACCGCCGCGGTGTCTTTCCTAGCCTGTGGTGGTACTTATCGACTCGCGATGCGCCACGAGTGGTACCCACCGGTTCGAGCCCGCGATGTGCACAGCAAACCGAAACCCAGGTTGGGTGGTATCGGCATGTTCATTGCCGTGCTGGTTTCACTCGCCATCGCCTCACAGATCAGCTGGTTCGACATCGTCTATGCCGCACCCGACCGCATGTGGGGCATCATCGGTGCCGCCACCATCATCGTGGTTATGGGTGTGATCGACGACTTTGTTGATCTCGACTGGATGCTGAAGCTCGGTGTGCAAATCATCGGCGGCGTGGTGCTGGCGTTTTCGGGAGTGGCAATCACGACGCTGCCTATCGGGGGAGTGCTCGTGCCATCCCAGTGGCTGTCGGTGCTGGTTTCGGTGCTGGCCGTCGTGTTGGTGATGAACGCGGTGAACTTCATCGATGGGCTCGACGGACTGGTAGCCGGGGTCACCATCATCGCCAACGGTGTGTTCCTGGTTTATGCGTACCTACTCACCGAAGAACTGCAAACTAGCAGGTTTGGTTTGGGGGCGCTCCTGTCGGCGATCTTGGTGGGGGCCTGTTTGGGTTTTCTGCCTTGGAACTGGAACCCGTCCAAAATGTTCATGGGCGATGGCGGAGCACTGCTTGTGGGGCTACTGATGGCATCCTCCACGATCGCTGTCACCGGTGAAGTCGATCCGGTTGCGATCAACCGAAACGAACTTTTTCCAGCCTTCATGCCGCTGATCTTCCCCTTTGCGGTGCTGATCGTGCCCATTGTCGACTTCACAATGGCGGTCATCCGCCGGCTCGCCGCGGGTAAATCGCCATTCAGTGCCGACCGTAAACACCTGCATCATCGACTGCTCGATATGGGCCATACCCAGCGCCGCGCGGTGCTGGTGTTCTATGCCTGGGCGAGTGTGATTGCGGTGACCGCACTGATCGCGTTTATTGCACCGAATCCTTGGACGTGGGGAACCTTCCTGATAGTCGGCCTGGCACTGTGCATCGCGATTACCGTGTCGCCAATTGCCAGCCGACGAAAACGGCTTGAGAAAATGGCGCAACTGTCTCCATACGGTGACGACGATGATGAATTTGATCCGCTGGATGCATTGGGTGAGTCGGAGTCGGATCGTGTGCGACGCGCCCAAGCGGCACCGCTGGCGTTGCGCAATCGAATCCGTAGGCTCTTAGCTGAAGAATCCGAGTCGGGGGTTTCGATGCCGGCATCCGAAAAGCTCCTCGAACTCGATTCTGAAGCTGCCGAGTTCGACACCTCCACTGTCTCAGAAACTGTCTCTACCCCAGATATCAAGGAGAAAGATTCATGACCTCAGCCAATCAACCCGCCAGCGTGCCGGTGATGAAACGCGTGTTGCGGTGGTCGCTCGTGCTCACCGCGGCTATCGCGTTGGTGGGCGGCATTGTCGGCTGGTTTGTCGCCGGTTGGGCCGGGGTATGGTCGGCGGTGATTGCTGCCTTGTTGACGCTGCTGTTCACGGGTGTGACGGTGATTTCGGTGATCCTGGCCGCTCGTTTCGACGCGGTGATGTTCATGGGCGTGATCCTCGGGGCCTGGATTTTGAAACTGCTGGTATTCCTCGGTGTGCTCGCTATCGTGAAGCAGCTCGACTTCACTCACGACTGGATGCTGTGGTCGTGCATGGTAGCTGCCATCATCGGTCACCTGGTGATTGACATGCTGGTGGTTGCCAGCAGTCGTCTCGGCTCAATGAGTGATGTCAAACTGCCTGGTGAGTAGCTAAAAACTGCGAATGGTTTGCCAACCCTTCACCAACACGGGCGGCCAACGGCGCTTCGAAACCGAGCATTTCCTGATAGAGTTGGACGGTCGGTTCGAATCGTACAAATCGCACAGTTCGACACCGCCTTGCCAGCCTTCGCGAGCCCGACCGGCTCGCGCCCAGTGACAGGAGATCGCGCTGTTCCCGACTGCCCTGAATCTGACCGGCATCCTCGTTGCCGCAGGTGACTGCCCTGAGGGCCAGTACTGCGCACCGACCGTTCAGGAAGAATTCTTTCCACCGGCACTGCTGTTTGATGGCACGATCTTCGAAATCAACCGCGTCATTATGGTGCGACTGATTGCTGTTGTCGTGCTCATGCTCCTGTTCTGGCTCGCACTGCGGAAACCGAAGGTGGTTCCCTCGCGCGGCCAGTCGATCATCGAACTCGCTGTTGGCTACGTTCGCGACGAAATCGTTTACGACATGCTCGGCGAACGCATCGGTAAAAAGTACCTGCCGTACATTCTCACGCTGTTCTTCGGCATCCTTTTCATGAACCTGACCACCGCGATTCCGTTTCTCAATATTTCGGGTAACGGTCTGCTCGGTATGCCGCTCGTGCTGGCACTCACCACCTATGTGGTCTTTATCTACGCAGGCTTCCGCGAGGCTGGCGGTCTGACCTTCCTGCGCAACGCGTTGTTCCCGGCAGGTGTGCCCTGGCCGCTCTACATCCTGCTCACCCCGATTGAGCTGGTGAACACCTTCCTGGTGCGCCCGGTATCGCTCGCCCTGCGACTCATGCTCAACCTGATGGTTGGTCACCTGCTGCTGGTCATCACCTTCTCGGCCACCGCGTTCTTTGTCGGTCTTATGAACATGTGGAGCGTGATGGGTGTGTTCACACTCGCCGGCTCGTTCATCATGACCCTCATGGAGCTGCTGGTCTCGGTGCTGCAGGCCTACGTGTTCGCGCTGCTGACCACCAGCTATATCCAGCTTTCGGTCGCGAAATCGCACTAGCGTTCGCGAACGAATAAAAACCCCTGATCCCCTAATCACCAGTAAGACGTCGAGGTCAACCGGCCTCCTCGCCCAACCGGAAGGAAACCCTAGTGGACACCACCACTCTCGCCGAGATCAACGGCAACATCGCTACCGTCGGCTACGGCCTCGCAACCATCGGCCCCGGCGTCGGTATCGGCATCATCGCCGGTAAGACCGTTGAAGCGATGGCTCGCCAGCCCGAGATGGCCGGCCGCCTGCAGACCACGATGTTCCTCGGTATCGCATTCGCCGAGGTGCTCGCATTCATCGGTATCGCCACCCCCTTCATCTTCGGCGCCTAAGACGATTCCGGAGTGAGCATCATGAACTACGACAACATTCTCGCAGCCGAGAACGGCGAGAAGTTCGGCTGGCAGCCGGACCTGCTGATCCCGGCGGCATACGACATCTTCTGGTCGATCGTCGTGCTCGTGGTGCTCCTGCTTTTCTTTTGGAAGTTCGTCCTTCCCAAGCTGAACTCTGCTCTCGACGAGCGTGCCGCCAAGATTGAAGGTGGAATTGAGAAAGCAGCGGCCGTGCAGGCCGAGGCTGACGCTCGCAAAGATGAGTACGAGCAGCTCCTGGCCGAAGCTCGCACCGAAGCGGCTGAAATCCGCGAAAAGGCACGTGCCGAGGGCGAGGCCATCAAGGCCGAGAAGAAGCAGGAGACCCAGGTCGAACTCGACCGCATGACGAAATCAGCAAAAGACCAGATTGAGGCCGAGCGTCAGGCCGCAGTGGTCTCGCTGCGTCAGGAAGTGGGTGCGCTCGCCCTCGACCTCGCTTCGGGTGTGGTTGGCGAGAACCTCTCTGACGACCAGCGTTCGAGCGCCTACGTCGACCGGTTCCTCAACGACCTCGACCAGAAGGCGGGAACGACCAACTAATGGCTACGACCAGCAATCAGGCCCTCGTTGCCATCAAGCGCGAGGTCGACGGCTTTGGCCCCGGCGATGTCGCTGCTGCCCGGCAGCTGTTCGACGTGGCCGACACACTCGCGAGTGTTCGTGAGCTTGCCGGCGACCTCGCGGCTCGTGGCGCAGATGCTGTGGCCAAATCAGCGCTCGTGGCGCGCGCTTTTCCCGGTCTTGAGGTGGGCGCGAAGCGCGTGCTCGATACCGCGGTGGCGCAGCGCTGGGATAACGGCGATGATTTCACCGCCGCGGTGCAAGAAGCCGCGATTCGCGCGGTCGCGCAGGCCACGTCGAATCATGCCCAGCTCGTCAGCGAACTGAATAGCTTCAGCGACACGGTGAGCTCCAGCGGCGAGCTTGAGCTCACGCTCGGCTCGCGCCTGGGTAGCCCCGAAGCCAAAGTTCAGCTGGTGGAACGACTGTTCGGCAACCGACTCGGCAAAGACACGCTGCGCATCCTGCGTTCGCTCGTGCGCAACCCCGGTGGTCACCGCCCGCGTCGCTTTGTGCAGCGGGCGATTGCCGCTGTTGCCGACCAAGCCAATCGCCAGGTGGCAACGGTGACAACTGCTCGCCCGCTCGGATCGGCACAGCTTGAACGCCTCGAAGCAGGTCTTTCTGCCCGCTTCGGTCGCACTGTCGCCATCAACCAGGTCATCGACCCCTCGGTAATCGGCGGTGTGCGCGTGGAACTTGGTGACGAGGTCATCGACGACACCGCCGCGGCGCGGATCCACGACCTGCGCCTCCAACTCGCGTAGCGAACGGTTACAGCCGAGGGGCTCAGCCCCCACAACATGGGAAGAACCTAGGGGCTCAGCCCCGACGACAAGGGAAGAAAATGTCAGAACTTACGATCAATCCGGACGAGATCCGCGTCGCGCTCAGCGAATTCGCGAACTCGTACCGTCCGCAGGGTGCGACGGCGACCGAAGTCGGCACGGTGATCAGCGCTGCTGACGGTATCGCGCGTATCGAGGGTCTGCCCTCGGTCATGGCGAACGAGCTCATTCGCTTCGCCGACGGTACGCTCGGTCTCGCGCAGAACCTCGAAGAAGACGTAATCGGCGCTATCGTGCTCGGCCCCTTCGGCGGCATCGTCGAGGGTATGGAAGTTACCCGCACTGGCGAGGTGCTCTCGGTGCCGGTGGGCGAGGGATACCTCGGCCGCGTGGTCGACCCGTTGGGTCAACCAATCGACGGCCTCGGCGAAATCACCGGTATCGAAGGCCGCCGCGCCCTCGAGCTCCAAGCCCCTGGCGTTATGGATCGCAAGTCGGTGCACGAACCGCTCGAGACCGGTATCAAGGCCATCGACGCGATGATCCCCGTTGGTCGCGGCCAGCGTCAGCTCATCATCGGCGACCGCCAGACCGGTAAGACCGCTATCGCAATCGACGCGATCATCAACCAGAAGGCGAACTGGGAGTCGGGCGACCCGACTAAGCAGGTTCGGTGCATCTACGTCGCCATCGGTCAGAAGGGTTCAACCATTGCCGCCGTGCGTGGTGCGCTCGAAGAGGCAGGCGCTCTGGAGTACACCACCATCGTCGCTTCGCCCGCATCCGACCCGGCCGGTTTCAAGTACCTCTCGGCCTACACGGGTTCGGCAATCGGCCAACACTGGATGTACAACGGCAAGCACGTGCTCATCGTGTTTGACGACCTGTCGAAGCAGGCCGAAGCCTACCGAGCAGTTTCGCTGCTGCTGCGTCGTCCGCCGGGCCGTGAAGCCTACCCCGGTGACGTCTTCTACCTCCACTCGCGTCTGCTCGAGCGTTGCGCGAAGCTCTCGGATGAGCTCGGCGCCGGCTCGATGACCGGTCTGCCGATCATCGAGACAAAGGCAAACGACGTTTCGGCATACATCCCCACCAACGTGATTTCGATCACCGACGGTCAGATCTTCTTGCAGTCTGACCTCTTCCTCGCCAACCAGCGCCCCGCTGTTGACGTGGGTATCTCGGTGTCGCGTGTCGGTGGTGCCGCACAGCGCAAGCACATTAAGAAGGTATCGGGTACCCTCAAGCTCGAGCTGGCCCAGTACCGCGACCTCGCAGCCTTCTCGATGTTCGCATCCGACCTCGACGCAGCAACCAAGCGTCAGCTTGAGCGTGGTGCCCGACTCACCGAGCTTCTGCGCCAGGCACAGTACTCGCCATTCCCCATCGAAGAACAGGTCGTCTCGATCTGGGCCGGCACTAACGGCAAACTCGATGAGGTCCCCGTCGAAGACGTGCAGCGCTTCGAGGCCGAGATGCTCGACTACCTCAAGCGCAACACTTCGGTGCTCGACGACCTGCGCAACAGCGGCAAGCTTGAAGACGAAACCAAGTCGGCTATGGAGTCGGCCATCGACGAGTTCTCGAAGACCTTCCAGAAGTCGGACGGTAAGCCGCTGTTCTCGGTTGGAACCGAGGAGTTTGACGCCACCGATGAGGAAGACGTCAATCAGGAGCAGATCGTTACCGGGAAGCGCCGCTAGGCGCCGCCCGGGTTACTGAGAGACCAGGAGAACCATGGGAGCACAGCTTCGCGAATATCGGGCGAAGATCAAATCGGCCCAGACGATGCAAAAGGTCACGAGTGCCATGGAGCTCATCGCGACCTCGCGCATCAACAAGGCGCGCGCCCGCATGGAAGCTTCGAACCCGTACACCCGCGCAGTCACGCAGGCGGTGTCGGCGGCGGCTACCTACGCCGAAGACATCGACCACGTGCTACTCACCGAGCCCGAGCAGATTCGCCGTGCGGCAATCGTGCTCTTCACCAGCGACCGCGGCCTTAACGGTGCTTTCTCACACAATGTGCTGAAAGAGGCGGAGGAACTCACTACCCTGCTCCGCGAGCAGGGTAAGGAAGTTGTCTACTACCTCGTCGGCCGTAAGGCTGTTGGATACTTCACGTTCCGTGATCGCGGCTTTGATCGCGAGTGGACCGGCTCGACTGAAAAACCAGAGTTCACCACCGCAAAAGAAATCGGCGAAGAACTGGTGAACCGATTCACGGCCTCGTATGAGGATGGCGGCGTAGAGGAAATTCACTTCATCTATAACCGCTTCATCAACATGGTGCGCCAGGACCCCACCGTGGTTCGGCTGCTACCCCTCGAGGTCGTGGAGGGTGGCGAGGAGCCTCAGAACGAAGAGCTCTATCCGCTTTACGAGTTCGAACCCACGCCGGAGGCAGTGCTGGATGCGCTGCTGCCCGTCTACATCGAAGCGCGACTTTTCAATGCCATGCTGCACTCGGCCGCTTCCGAGCAGGCCGCACGTCAGCGGGCAATGAAGTCTGCATCCGACAACGCAAAAGAACTGGTGCGTGACTACACGCGTCTGGCGAACAACGCGCGTCAGGCCGAAATTACGCAGCAGATTACCGAGATCGTGAGCGGCGCGGACGCGCTCGCTTCGTAATCCGCGCCAACCACGAAGAAAAAGGAATGCACATGACGACGAATGCGACGTACGAGCAGCCTGCAGGCACGGCACCTGCCGGCGTCGGGCGCATCGCTCGCGTTACGGGCCCGGTGGTCGACATCGAGTTCCCGCACGACGCGATGCCCGGCATCTACAACGCGCTCACCACCGAGGTGAGCATGGGAGACAAGCCCTTCAAGCTCACGCTCGAGGTGGCACAGCACCTCGGCGACGATATGGTTCGTGCCATCGCAATGAAGCCTACCGACGGTCTCGTCCGCGGTCAGGAAGTTGTTGACACCGGCGCACCCATCTCGGTGCCCGTTGGCGATGTCACCAAGGGCAAGGTGTTCAACGTCACCGGTGACGTGCTTAACGACTCGATGATCACCGAACCCTACGAGATCACTGAACGTTGGCCCATCCACCGTGACCCGCCAGCATTTGACCAGCTCGAGTCGAAGACCGAGATGTTCGAGACCGGTATTAAGGTTATCGACCTGCTCACCCCCTACGTGCAGGGTGGAAAGATCGGTCTGTTCGGTGGTGCCGGTGTTGGCAAGACCGTTCTGATCCAGGAAATGATCACCCGTGTGGCACGCGACCACGGTGGTGTGTCGGTGTTCGCCGGTGTCGGTGAGCGAACCCGTGAGGGTAACGACCTCATCTTCGAAATGGAAGAAGCCGGCGTGCTCGACAAGACCGCCCTGGTGTTCGGCCAGATGGATGAACCGCCGGGGACCCGTCTGCGCATTGCGCTGACCGGCCTGACCATGGCGGAATACTTCCGCGACGTTCAGCAGCAGGACGTGCTGCTGTTCATCGACAACATCTTCCGTTTCACCCAGGCCGGTTCGGAGGTGTCGACCCTGCTGGGTCGCATGCCCTCGGCAGTGGGCTACCAGCCCAACCTCGCCGATGAAATGGGTATCCTCCAGGAGCGCATCACCTCGACGCGCGGTCACGCCATCACCTCGATGCAGGCCATTTACGTGCCCGCCGACGACTACACCGACCCGGCGCCGGCAACCACCTTCGCTCACCTCGACGCGACCACCGAGCTTTCGCGTGCGATTGCCTCGCGTGGTCTGTACCCCGCGGTCGACCCGCTGGCCTCAACTAGCCGTATCCTCGACCCGCAGTACGTGGGTGAAGAGCACTACCGCGTCGCCACCACGGTGAAGAAGATCCTCCAGAAGAACAAGGAACTTCAAGAGATCATCGCCATCCTCGGTGTCGACGAGCTCTCGGAAGAAGACAAGATCACTGTGGCACGCGCACGGCGTATCCAGCAGTACCTGTCGCAGAACACCTACACCGCGATTCAGTTCACCGGTGTTGAAGGCTCGACCGTGCCCGTCAAGGACACTATCGAGGCATTCGACGCGATTTGCCGTGGCGATTTCGACCACATCCCCGAACAGTGCTTCTACAACGTGGGGCCGATCGAAGATGTGCTCGAGAAGTACGCCGAGCTGCAGAAAGAACTGGGCTAGCCGATGGCGACCGCATCGAATACGCTGCACGTCAACGTCACCAACGCCACCGAGCAGGTGTGGGAGGGCGAGGCAACCATGGTCTCGGCTTTCACCACCGAGGGGTCGATCGGAATCCTTCCCGGTCACACCCCGATGCTTGCCGCCCTCGCGCAGGGCGAGGTGCGGGTGAAAGCAGTTGACGGCACCGAGATTACGGCGCAGGCAGACGACGGGTTCCTGTCGGTTGCCGGCGACCAGGTCACGGTAATCGCCGGAGAGGCGCTCGTTACCGAGTGACCTCGAAACTGCTCCTGCTGCTACCGCCGTCTGAAACCAAATCGGACGGCGGTAGCCGCCTTTCCACAAACCTCCGGCCCGACGACCCACAGTTGCGCGCCATCGGCGAGCGCGTTCGCGATGACCTCATCGCCCTGAGCTCGGGCGATGCCGAAGCCGCAGCAAAAGCACTAAAAATTTCGGCACGCCAGGCCGAGAAAGAACTCTCTCGCAACCGTCAACTGCGCGACCCCGATCGCAAACCAGCGACGCTGCGGTATACGGGGGTGCTCTATGACGCGCTTGATGCCGATTCGCTCAGCGACGCCGCTAAGCAGTGGCTCGACGCGCACGCGCTGATCCATTCGGCCCTGTACGGCCCCGTGGCTGCCGGAGCTGAGATTGCGGCATATCGACTGTCATACAACTCGAAACTTCCCGGCCCGTCACTGCGCGAACGCTGGGCGGCTGCAGTGACGAACTATCTGGCTGCGCATCCGGGCCCGATTCTCGATCTGCGCTCAAAGGGCTACGTGACACTCGGGCCGTTACCCGCCCGACGCGATAACGTCGCCTGGGCAGATGTGGTTGAAGCGCTCCCAAACGGCGAGTTTCGTTCTCTCAACCACTTTAATAAGCGTGCCAAAGGTTTACTCGTGCGCAAACTCGCCGAACGCTGCGATGATGCTGTCACAACACTCGATCAGCTGGGCGAGACGCTCGCCCCCGACTACATCGTAGAACCGGTAGCCGAGCAGCGAGTACGCATAGTGGTGCGTACCTGCTAGTGACTTCGTGAGCGGCGTTTCGCATTCGGTGGGCTGCCACCTCTAGACTTGGCACGTCCAAGTATCCAATGAGGAGGATTCAGTGAACCTATTCGACATCTCGCCGCTGGCGGCCTCGCCGACGCTGCAGCAGCTGTTTGCGAGCTACTCTTACCGATCATCGTCGTCGACGGACGGGCTGTGGGTCGTATTCCTTATCATGTTGCTGTTTGGTGCGATCGCCTACGCGGTTACCTCGCTGTTGCTGATGAAAATCTACGGCAAGATGGGCATCGAGGGATGGAAAGCCTGGGTACCGCTCTACAACATGTGGGTCTTCCTCGAGGCCGGTGCCTATCCCGGGTGGATCGCGCTGCTGATGCTTCTGCCGATCGGGAACATCGTCGCGTTGGTATTCGTCATCATGGCCGCCTACCGCATCGGTCAGGGCTTCGGAAAAGATGATGTCTGGATCGTGCTGTACATCTTCTTGCCAATCATTTGGTACGCGGTGCTCGCCTTCGACAGCAGTAAGTGGCAGGGCCTGCGCGGTGGACTTGTCTGCGGCCCGAGCGCGGCCGAGGCAAACCGCGGGATCCAAGCCGCCGGCTACCCGGGGCAACCGGCCTATGGCCAGGCCGGCGGCTACGCACAGCCCGGCTACGGCCAGGCGGGTTACGGCCAGGCGGGTTACGGCCAACAGCCCGGCACTCCGGGCCAGCAGCCCTACGGTTCGCAGCCGCAGAACCCGCAGTAGGGTGACTAACAGCACGCTGAGTTTCTAGTGGCTGCTTGGCAGCGGGATCGGTTACGGCCGGTCCCGCTGTTAAGTTTCCACAGGCGCATGCAGAGGCGACTATCCCCAGAGACCTCTTTTTCGTCGTTGCACACCGCGCGGCAGACTTAGCTTTGCTGCCATGAACAGCAACACACGAACCCTTCGCAACCCCGTTGAAATTCTGACGACAATTCCCGAACTGTGTGGGTTTATGCCCGTCGAATCGCTGGTGGTGCTGCCATTTACCGAGCAACACGGTGGCGCCCTGATGCGCATTGACCTGCCCAAACACGAGCACGAATATGAAATCTACGCGGCAGCGGTCGCCGCAAACCTCACCCGCTTCCATGACATCACCAACGTTGTGATTGCGATCTATACGGGCCAGCCGCTGAGGCAGCACGAAACCCCTTATGCAAAGCTGATTGCGGCAATGATCGCGGTCTGTGATGTGACCACAATCGAGGTGACGACCGTGCTCGTTCACGCATCCGATGGCTGGTGTGAGTATGACGGTGCGCGAAGCGGCACAATCGAAAGCCTGCAACACGACTACGCACGATTGGCGCAATCACCAACCGCACGGCTGCAAATCGAACCCGCAGCTGTCGAAGCCCGAGATGAGCTCGCGCGACTACTGCACATGGTTGATGAAGTCATGCCGCGACTGCATCCTTTCGAATTGCTCGAAACCTGGGACGATCTCGAACTGGCCGCATCGATTGCAGAGCTCGATGAGTATGTGCTGCGGCTGGCGGTGGTGATTAGCGCTCTGCGCTCGGCTGCCTTGACGGGCCTGCTCTTACACCACATCGGATACGGCCCGGAGGCCGTGAACGAACTGTTAGCGGTGTACCTACACCACACTGCAGCCGCTCATGATCGGGCTGTTCAGCGTCCGGGAGCGGCGGCGCTCGAAGGTTGGTGGACTCGGGGATTCCCATGCGTCCGCGACTACCAGGTGCGCGAGAGTGACCAGATGGCGCAATGGTTGGACGCTCGCGATTTCTTGCAGGCAGCCATTGATCGGGTGGCGATCGAAGCGGTAGATCTTGATCGCTGTGAGCGTGCGATTCGCCTATTGCGACAGTTGGCGGCGCATCTTGATCGTGACCGTTGCGTAGATGTGTTGGCGGTGCTGGCCTGGACCCACTGGGCAACTGGCAACCTTACCGCTGCCGAATACTACACCCGGCAGGTGCTACGACAGGAGCAGGCCCATCCACTGGCCATCGAAATCGATGATCTGTGTGCGCGTGGGGTGATCCCGGGATGGATCGGCAGCACCGGTTGCATGGGTGGGGTGCGGGATGCTGAGCTGCACGAGCTGATCGATAACGAACCGCTTGGATGACCGTGTCACCAACAGCTACGACTCGTGCGCATCACCGAGTGGCTCACTTCGAGCAGAAGAACCCCGAAACTTATTCGGCTTTGCAACACCCCCGTACGGGTGGAGCCGAGGCAATGATCGCTGAAACTCCGGCGGCTGCGATCGAGGCCCCCATCCGACTACCGAACGCACCGGTGCCGCCCGAGCCGCAGCAATTTCCTGCCGTCGCAATGATCGCACCGATGGTGCTGGGGCTCACACTCTTTCTTGTGATCGGCAGCCCGTATCTGCTCATGTTCATGCTCTTCGGGCCGGTGCTCATCGTGGCACAGGCCTTCGACCGCAAAATTGGTGGCAGGCGTCGGATGCGGCGCAAACGAGCCGAGTTTGCTGCCGAACTCGAGCTTGTCGAGGCAGAGATTGAGGCCGCGCACCAACGACTTCGCGCACGCGCCCGAGTCGCGCATCCGCTGGCGCGTGATTTACTTGCCGGTGGCCTACTGCCCAACGTCGAAGGTGCCGTGGTAGTGGGCACCACCACGGTACCGAGCGAACTGCGTATTGAGGGTGGCAATCAGGCAGACCCCGATTGCGATCGGGTACGCCGCGCCGCTGGACAGCTCTCGGGCGTACCGCTCCCGGTGACTGAGCCGGTAATTGCAGTGACCGGGGCGGAAGCGGTCATGTATGGCACTGCCTATGCGCTCATTCTGCAGCGCGCTCATCACGACCCTGGCCAAACCATTAACCTGGCGGGTGAAGCTTTTGAACCGCTGGCGCAGCAGCTGCGCAGCTGGGGTGCGCGGGTGAACTGGCAGCGGCACTATCGAGCAGGCGAATCCGAACCGGTCATTATCGCGGCAATTGGCGCGCTACCGGATGCGGTGAGTGTGACGGTGCGTGCAGACGGTAGCGCGGTTGTGCAGTGGCCAGACGGCAAGCGGGTTGCAGCGCAGGCCGAAACGCTCGGCGTACTCGAACTTCGTCAGTGGTTGCAAGCGGTTGTGGTGCCGGCGCAGCGTCAGGTAGCGGAGCGTCAGGCGGCTGTGCCCGACAGTTGTGACCTTGCGCCCATCCTGTGTGGCAGCGGTGCTGAGCCGAGTATCAATGAGCTCGCCGCACAATTCGCCACCGCGGCAGCTGGGCCGCTGGTGATCGACCTCGTGCGCGATGGGCCCCACGCGGTAATCGGCGGCACCACCGGTTCGGGTAAAAGCGAGTTGCTGGTGTCTTGGGTGACCGCGCTCGCCGATAGATACAGCGCCGACACCTGCCAGTTTCTCTGTCTCGACTTCAAGGGCGGGGCAACCTTTGATGTGGTGCAGCAATTGCCGCACTGCATGGGAATCGTCACCGACCTCGACGAGGGTGAAGCGTTACGCGTGCTTGCCAGCCTGCAGGCGGAGTTGCGTCGACGCGAACACCGTTTGCGGCAGCTGGAAGTGCGTGATATTTCGGATGCGCAGGGGCAGATTGCACGCCTAGTGGTGTTTGTTGACGAGTATCAGGCGCTCGTGGCTGACTATCCGCAGTTAGCCGAGGTATTCGCCGATATTGGTTCACGTGGCCGCAGTCTCGGTATTCACCTGGTGCTGTGCACACAGCGGCCCACGGGGGTGTTTCGCGAATCATTGCTTGCCAATTGTGCGCTGCGGCTGAGCCTGCGAGTTGAACAGGCTATCGACTCACGCACCCTGCTGGGCATCGAAGACGCTGCCGAACTGCCGATCACCCCGCGCGGCCGCATCCTGTATCGCATCGGTAGTGGAAGTGTTGGAACCGCCCAGGTGGCCCGTGCGACCACGACCGATATCGCCGAGATCGCGGCACGCGAAAACCATCGCCGACGCAGCTCCCGCCTACCCGAGATCATGCGCCCCTGGCAACCGGCGTTGGGTGACAACATCCCGCAACACGGCAGCACGTGGGCGACCGCTGACGACCCCGATCGGCAGCGACAATGGCAACTTGCACTGCCGAAACCGGGAGATCACACCTGGATTGTGGGTGCCCCGAAGTCGGGGAAATCGACTGCTTTGGCGAGTATGGCGCGGGCGGCAATCGCAGCACAGCGCCCGGTGCGCTGGGTGGGAGATAACGCCGAGACCGTCTTCGAACTGCTGGCCGAACTGCCAGCCGCCAGTGGAGCCGGTGACCTCTTGTTGATCGATGATCTGGATGCGCTTGAACAGCAGCTGGAAGAACCACATCGCACCGAACTGCTCGAACGCATCACTCGCCTGATACGGCAACCGGGCACCCGCAGCGTGGTGCTCGCCAGCACCCGGCTCAGCGGGTCGCTGCAGCGGTTGAGCGCGCTCATGAGCGCAGTGCTGCGGCTGCCCACCCACGCCAAGCAGGAATGGCTGCTCAACGGTGGCGAAGCCCGTCACTTCAATGGCCGCTTCATTGCAGGCCGTGGAAGATGGCGCGACCTGCTGGTGCAGGTGCACAGCTGCCAGGGAGATGCCGAACTACAGCGGCACGCACCCGTGCTGCGGCACAGCCCCTTTGAAGTGCCAGCAACCGGCTGCATCGTGGTGGCGCGCAATGTGCACCGTTTGACGCAGTGGTTCACGGACGCTGGTCATGACGTTGGCGGGGTGCCAAAACCCGGTGCTGCTGTGCCAAGCGCACCGGCGGGGCAGGTGCGAGTGGTCAGCGGCGCCCAGATACTGGTCGGTGACCCCGAACAGTGGCAGGGCACCTACGGAGCGCTCGCTCGAGAATCACAACAGTTGCCGATACTCGCAATCGGTGTTGACCCGGCACAGTGGCGAACACTACTGCGCGATGATCCGTTGCCGCCACCGATTCTTGATGCGCACGAATACGCGCTGTGGCGTACCCCTGATGGGACGTTCCGTCGCGTGCGCTTGCACGAAGGTGTTCCCTGGCAGTTCTGTGACATCGATTGGTGTGAAGCAACAACTGTCGCAACCCGGGCCACGACGAGGACAGACTAGTGCGTGGGAAGTTCGATTGGAACACCAGCGCCGATATTTACATGTCCGACCACGCGACCACCGCCGTGCACCTCCAACCCGAGGTGCGGCAGCACCCGCTCGGCCTGTCGAGGCTGAATAGCACCGGCTGCTACGAGCAACTGCAGCGCCACTAGCGGTGCTCCGCGACCGGTGCCGTCGAGGTACTTGAGGGCCACCGAAACTCCGTCACGGGTGGCGGCGACATACACGCCCTCGGCACCAAACTTCGCCATGATGCCAAGCTGCTCGATCAGCACCGAGTCGGGGCGACCAGCGCCCGACATCGCGGTGGGGTGAGTAATGACCGCGTCACGGATCTGCGCCGCGTGGCGGAAGATGGCGAACGGTGATGACTCCTGTGCGGTGGCAAACCGGGCCATACTGCGGGCCAGAGCGAGCAGCGACATCGTGTGCACCGGTGCACCGCAGCCATCAACCGAGGTGTGGTCGATGCGTTCGCCACCAAAGCGCCCCACGGTTTCGGTTATGCGACGCTGCAGGGGATGCTCCGGGTCGAGATAGTTATCGGTGGGCCACCCGGCCTCGCGACAGGCGGCGAGAAACGCGGCGTGCTTGCCCGAACACTCCATATAGATCGGCGCGTTCGGTTCGCCCGAGCGGATCAGTGCATCACGAGCAGCCCGATCGGCGGGCCATGACGGCGGGCATTGCAGCGCGGTCTCATCCAGACGCGCACGGCCAAGAATATCCCGCACGAGCGCCACATGCAGGGGAGTGCCGGAGTGGCTCGCACAGGCAATGGCCAGATGTTCGCCGTCAAGCGGCGCGCCCACATCTAGCGCCGCCAGCGCTTGCAGAAACTTCATGGTCGAGCGCGGAAATATCGGCGCCGCAGTATTGCCGAGCAACGCAATCGGCTCGCCCTCACCGTCAACCACGGCGGCTGAACCCACGTGCCGCGACTCAATAAATCCACCGCGCGAAACCGTCGCCAGCTCTACCGCATCCGTTGCCTTGAAAGTTCCCGGACGTCCCACCGCGGCACCGCCTCCTCAGGCTCATTCGCTACTGTAAAGAACGTGCGTTGCGGCGGCAGGATTGCACGAAATGTCGCCACCGCGAGCGCGCACTGTCAGCCATGCTACGGCTTCGGCGACGCTAACGTATGAGTCATGACTGAACAGTTGCGTCGTGTAGTGGTGCTGGGATCAACCGGCTCAATCGGCACCCAAACCCTCGACATTGTGCGAGCGAACCCCGACCGGTTCAAAGTGGTCGGGCTTAGTGCCGGACGCAACGCCGAGCAGCTCGCCGAGCAGGCGGCACAGTTCAATGTGCCCGCCGCGCAGACCGCGCTGGGGGCTGCGGCCGCCGAGCAGCTGGTGCGCGATGTAGCCGCCGATGTTGTGGTGAACGGTATCACCGGCTCGGTTGGGCTCGGGCCGACGCTGGCAGCGCTCGAAACCGGTCGCACGCTCGCACTTGCCAATAAAGAGTCGCTCATCGTCGGAGCGCCACTGGTGCGGAAGCTCGCCAAACCGGGCCAGATCGTGCCGGTTGACTCCGAGCACTCGGCTCTGGCGCAGTGTCTGAACAGTGGTAGCGTGGCCGAGGTGCGCCGGCTCATTCTCACAGCATCCGGTGGCCCGTTCCGTGGCAAGACGCGGGCACAGCTGCGTGAGGTCACCCCGGCACAGGCCCTTGCTCACCCAACCTGGGATATGGGCCGGGTGGTGACCACCAACTCGGCGACCCTCGTGAACAAGGGCTTGGAAGTTATCGAGGCACATGTGCTGTTCGATATTCCTTTTTCGCAGATCGATGTGGTGGTGCATCCACAGTCGATGATTCACTCAATGGTCGAGTATGTCGACGGATCGATTCTGGCGCAGGTGTCGAATCCCGATATGCGGTTGCCGATCGCCCTATCGCTCGAATGGCCCACCAGGGTGCCGGGGGTGGTGGAGCCGGTTGATTTCACCCGCGCGCACACCTGGAGCTTTGACGCACCAGATCACGAAACATTTCCGGCTCTTCAGCTTGCGGCGCGCGTGGGCGAGGCTGGTGGGGGATACCCGGCGGTGTTTAATGCGGCGAACGAGGTGTGTGTGGATGCATTCCACGATGGTGCGCTCGGATTTCTCGACATCGTTGACACGGTTGCCCGGGTTGTTGACGGTTATCAACCAACAACCGGTGAGATCACTCGCGAGTCGCTGGCCGAAACTGAACGCTGGGCGCGTGCCGAGGCGACCCGGCTCATTGCGGTCTAAGGTTGAACGCTGTGATTGATGTCGTTGCGTTCATTATTGGGATCCTCATCGCGATCGTCGGTATCGCGCTGTCGATTGCGTTGCACGAATGCGGGCATCTGTATTTCGCGAAGCGCTTCAACGTGCTGACCACTCAGTACATGGTTGGGTTCGGGCCGACAATTTGGTCGACAAAACGCGGTGAGACCGAATACGGGGTGAAGGCGATTCCGCTGGGTGGATACGTGCAGATGATCGGCATGTATCCGCCGGCACCCGGTGAACGGGCTAAGGCCCGCGGCACCGGGATTCTTTCGCAGTTCATTGAGGATGGTCGTCAGGCATCTGCCGAGACTATTCCGCCTGGCCAGGAGCATCGTGCGTTTTACCGGTTGCCGGTGTGGCAGCGGCTGCTGGTGATGTTCGGCGGGCCGCTCATGAACTTCGTCATAGCCATCATCTGCTTCATGATCGTCGCCACCGGCTTCGGTGTGAACCAGCCGTCGTTGACGCTTGAGTCGGTGTATCGCTGCGTGGTTCCCGCCGGGCAAGAAGACACCGCTGATCCGAATTCCTGCGACACCCCCTCGCCCGCGTATGCAGCCGGACTGCGTCCGGGCGACACGCTCGTGTCGCTTGACGGCGAGCAGCTTCGTTCTTGGGAGCACGTGCAGCAGATCATTCGTGTGTCGGCGGGCAATGACCTCGAGCTGGTGTATCAACGCGAGGGGGCAACTCACCAGGCCGTGTTGCATCCCGAACCCACGCAACGCTACGTTTTCGACGAGGTCACCGGCAGCCAGGTGAAAGACGACTCCGGTAAACCGATGCTCGAAACGGTCGGCTTTGTGGGCTTCGGTTCGCAATTCGAGCAGGTGCACGAGTCGCCCCTCTACGCCGGTGAAATGTTTGTGCAGCAGTCGCGTGCGGTGGTGAACGTGATTATCACCATGCCGCAGCGGGTGGTTGAGATGTTCCAGGCGGGTTTTCTCGGCGCCGAACGCGATCCCAACGGTCCCGTCAGCGTGGTCGGCGTTGGGGTCATCACCGGTCAGATTGCCCAGCTGCACGATGTTTCGATTGCCGATCGCGCTGCCACCATGATTGGCATGGTTGGTGCGGTAAACGTTGCGCTTGGGCTGATGAACCTGATTCCGCTGCCGCCGCTAGACGGTGGCCACATTGCCGCGGCGCTGTGGGATGGGCTGCGCAAGTGGTGGGCGCGGGTGCTTCGCCGACCCGAGCCGGCACCGTTCGACTCGGCGAAGCTGCTGCCGGTCACGATCGTGGTGGCAGGGCTGCTGATGCTGATTGGTGCGCTATTTATTTTCACCGATATCGTCAATCCCATCAGGCTGTTTAAGTAGTGTTCGTGAGGGGCAAACCGAGTTGGTGCACTCTGCCAGCCAACCCCGTCGTAAACTCGTAGCGTGTCTGCAGTAAATCTCGGTATGCCCAAGGTCCCCGAAGTCATCACCCCGCGCCGCAAAACGCGCAAGGTGAAGCTCGGTTCGCTGTATGTCGGTGGTGACGCACCCATCACGGTGCAGTCGATGACCACCACACCGACCACCGATATCAACGCCACTTTGCAGCAGATCGCCGAGCTGACGGCAGCCGGCTGCGATATCGTGCGGGTGGCCGTGCCCAGCCGGGACGATGCCGAAGCCCTGCCGATCATCGCGAAGAAGAGCCCGATTCCGGTGATCGCCGATATTCACTTCCAGCCCAACTACGTGTTCCAGGCAATTGATGCCGGTTGTGCCGGTGTGCGGGTGAACCCCGGCAATATCCGCAAGTTCGATGACCGGGTTGGCGAGATCGCCAAAGCCGCTTCGGATGCCGGTGTGGCGCTGCGCATCGGTGTAAACGCTGGTTCGCTCGAGCCATCACTGCTGCAGAAATATGGCCGACCTACCGCTGAAGCGCTCGTTGAGTCGGCGGTGTGGGAAGCGGGCCTGTTCGAAGAGCACGGTTTCCAAGATTTTGGTATCTCGGTCAAGCACAACGACCCGGTGGTTATGGTGAAGGCCTACCGGATGCTTTCAGAACGCGGCGATTGGCCGCTGCACCTTGGCGTCACCGAGGCCGGGCCTGCCTTCCAGGGCACCATCAAATCGGCCGTGGCGTTCGGGTCGTTGCTGGGCGATGGCATCGGCGACACGATTCGTGTTTCGCTTTCGGCGCCGCCGGTTGAAGAGGTGAAGGTGGGGCTGGCAATTCTGCGCTCACTGAACCTTCGTGAACGCAAACTCGAGATTGTTTCTTGCCCGTCGTGCGGTCGCGCCCAGGTTGACGTGTACACGCTCGCGAACTCGGTTGAAGAGGGCCTCAAACATCTCACCGTGCCGATTCGTGTTGCGGTGATGGGATGCATTGTGAACGGTCCCGGAGAGGCACGCGAAGCCGACCTCGGTGTGGCTTCGGGCAACGGTAAGGGGCAGATCTTCATCAAGGGTGAGGTCATCAAGACCGTGCCCGAGTCGGAGATCGTAGCGACCCTCATCGCAGAGGCTGAGCGTATCGCCGCTGAAATGCCACCAGGGGCTGAAGGCGCACCAGAAATCATCGCGTAACCTGGGGCATATGCATTCGCCCTCTGATCGTTCCGCTAACGCTTACCCGCCCTATACAGCCGCACACCTACAACAGTGGCAGGGGCAGCCAACCCAGGCGGCAGGGCAGCAGGCACATGCGGGTGTGGCACCGCAGACCTACGGCTCGTACGGGCATTCGTCACCGGACCGGCCTGGCTGGGGGCAGCCGCAGCCGGTGCCGCAGGGAACGCAGGTGTCACAACAGCTGAATCAACCGTTGCCGATGTTGCCGCCACAACAGCTGGCACAGCCCGACCGGCAGCCCGCGGCCGATCCGCTCACTGAGGCCGACCTGTCGGAAGCATCCGAAACGATCTCGCGAATCGCCGTGGCTTTCTCAGACAAGGTCGTCGGTCAACGACGACTTGGTGAATCGCTGCTGGTGGGTCTGATCTGCGGAGGTCATGTGCTGCTCGAGTCGGTGCCGGGGCTGGCAAAAACCACGGCTGCCGAAACGATTGCCGCGGCAGTTGATGGGAGCTTCAATCGCATCCAATGCACGCCCGATCTGCTGCCCAGCGACATCATCGGCAGCCAGATTTACGATGCCCGCACTGGCGAGTTTCGCACCCAGCTGGGGCCGGTGCATGCCAATATCGTGCTGCTTGATGAAATTAACCGTTCGAGCGCGAAAACCCAATCGGCGATGCTCGAGTCGATGCAAGAGCGACAAACCACCATCGGCGGCGAAGAATATCCGCTACCAAAACCATTCATGGTGATTGCCACCCAGAACCCGATCGAGCAGGAGGGCACCTATGTGCTTGCCGAAGCCCAACTCGACCGGTTCATGCTGAAAGACGTGCTCGACTACCCGACGCCCGCTGAAGAGGCTGAAGTGCTGCGCCGCATTGACGAGGGGCGGTTCACGGCCGAACCAAAACCGGTTGCCACGCTCGACGACGTGCAGCAGCTACAAGAACTCGTCAAGCGCGTGTATATCGATCCGGCGATCACCGAATATATCGTGTCGATCACCTATGTAACCCGTCACATCGAACAGTATCTGCCGCCCGAGCTTGCTCGACTGCTCGAAGTGGGGGTGTCGCCGCGTGCGGCTATCGCACTGAGTGCCGGCGCTCGCGCCCTGGCACTGATCGAGGGCAGCGCGCAGGTGCTTCCCGAGCATGTGCGTTCGATTGCGCCGCGGGTGCTCCGACACCGGCTCGTGCTCAGCTATGAGGCGGCAGCCACCGGTGTGACAGCCGACCACTACGTTGATGCGGTACTCGGCGCAATTCGGACTCCGTAGTGCCCGTGCAATCGAGTTCGCAATCGCTGCTGAGCCGTGTGAAATCACGGCTCTATGTTCGTGCCCGCCGCCCGGTGGCGCATCTGCTTGAAGGCCAGTACGCGTCAATGCATCGGGGACGCAGCCTCGATTTTGACGACCTGCGTGAATACCAGTTTGGCGATGAGGTGGGCGATATCGATTGGCGGGCCAGTGCTCGGCACAGCTCGGTCATGGTGCGGCGGTACGGCGCCGAACGCCGACACCGGCTGCTGTTTGCGGTTACCGGTGGCCGGAACCTCGGCGCTGTATCTGCTGCCGGCGAAAGGAAAGCTGATCTTGCCGTCGAAGCGGTGGGGATTTTGGGTTGGCTGGCGCTCCAGCACGGTGACGAGGTTGGCGCGCTGATTGTGGATGCACAGCACAGTGATCGGTTCCCATTCCGTGTGGGTGAAGGTGCGCTTGAGCGGCTGCTCGAACGTATCCACAGTGATGGTGGCTTCGATGCCGCCGAAAGCGACCCGCTTTCGCTACTGCGGCAGGTGCGCGACCGCGAGCGGCGAAGGTCGCTGCTGGTCGTGGTTGCTGACGAGGTGGCGATGAGTGCCGAACTGGAAGAGCTGATCGCTACGTTGAGCTACCAGCACGAGCTGCTGTGGATTGAATTGGCGGATGCCCACCCGCTGGGGCTGGAGAACGCTCGGCGGCAGGGAAGTTTTGATGTGTCAGGCGAGTGGGTGCTGCCGCGAATGCTGCGGGGTAATAGTGAGCTTGAAGCTGCGGTATCACGTGCCAGTGAGCGCCGAGATGAGCGGCTGTTGGGGCTGCTGCGGCGAGGCGGCGCCTCACACACGCGTGTTGAACGGCGTGATGAGCTGGCATCGAAACTGCTTGAGATGTTGAAAACGAGGCAGTATGACCGGCACTAGTTTTGCACTGAACTTCGCAGCGGTGCCACTGCTGAAACCAGATGGTGACTGGCCCGCACCGAGCCCACCGATGCCACCTACCGGATATTCACCGGTGTGGCTGGTGCTGGGGTTGCTGCTACTAGCACTGATCGTCGCTTACTTCGCCGGGACGGCGCTATTAACCCGCCGTAAAACACGGCTACGGCAGCAGGTTGAAACACCCCCGACCGATCTTGCGACGCTGAGTGAGCAATTGCGACAGCAGGTAGATGCGATTGAACACCGAGCGCGAAACGGCAAGCTCGGTCAGCGTGAGGCCACTGAAGCGCTCTCACGAACAGTGCGAAAGTATGTCGCCGCCACCAGTGGCATCCCCGCCGATAAGATGACGCTGACGCAGCTGCAGCAGTCGTCCCTGCGGGGCACCGCCGAGGCAGTGGCTAAGTTTTATCCGGCGGTGTTTGCCGCCGAACCGCCCGAAAACTTTGATGAATCGGTGCGCGCCGCAAGGCAGGTGATGTCGGGATGTCACTAGTGCTGTGGTGGGTGCCGATCGTCGCGTTAGCACTGCTGGTGGTCGTGGTTATCGGCCAGCAGCTACACAAGCCTGTCCGTCGGCAAAACGGTACCCCGATTGCGAACTCATCGCGGCTGACCCAGCTGCCCGAGTATGGCGTTGCGGTGCGGCGTGCATCCAAGCGGGTTTGGGTGGGGCTTGTTACGGCAGTGCTCGCGCTCACGGTTGCGACGATCGGCGGTGCGCGCTGGGTGTACACGAACGTGGTGACGCCCGAGAAATACAACCGCGACATTGTGCTGTGCCTGGATGTTTCGGGCTCGATGGTCGACTACGACGCCAAGGTGATCGACCGCTACCTCGAGATGCTGCCGGGGTTTGATGGTGAACGCATGTCGTTGGTGGTGTGGAACTCGTCAGCAGTGCCAATTTTTCCGCTCACCGACGACTACGCATTCGTGAAAGAACAGCTCGAGCAGATGCGCGACGCGATGGAGCTCGGCAGCTACTCTGAGCTCATCCATAGCGGCACACTTGAACGGCCCGGTGCTTCGCTCGTGGGTGACGGGTTGGCAGCGTGCGTGATGCAATTTGAAGGGGCTGCGCCTTCCGACGAGGAAGAACCGATCAGTGACGGCCGCTCGCGTTCGATCATTCTTGCCACCGACAACCAGGTGAACGGCGCTCAGACCGTGACGCTTCCCGAGGCGCTGCAATATGCACGCCACAATTCGATTTCGGTGTACGGGCTTGATGCGAGTGAACATCAGGATGCCTACGCGGAGGAATACCGCATCTCACTCGAGAACAATGGCGGCACGTATTTCCCGCTCACCGATGGCACCCAGGTTGACACTATTGTCGACACCATTACCTCAGAGCAGACGAGCCTCATCCGCGGAGCGCCGCAGCTGATCGTCACCGACCGGCCCGAGCTGTGGCTGTGGTTGCTGATCGGGGGTACGGCGATCTATCTAACGATTGTCTGGAGGTCGCGACTATGACCTTCAATCCGCTCGTGCATCCGCTGCTGCTGTTGGTGATTGGTGCCGCAATTGTTGCCCTGGTGCTGCTGGGGATGTGCACGGCCCCGAAAGATAACCGCGGCATGTGGATCGGGCGGCTGCTACTGGTGTGTGCGGTGGTCATTGCGGCGCTGCGGCCGGGTGTGGGGTCGGTGGCGACCAGCGCCGCCAACACCGAACTCGATGTGGTGTTCGTGGTCGACCTGAGTGGTTCGGCAGGTGCCGAAGACTGGAACGGCAATGAACCGCGCCTTGTCGGGATGCGCAGCGATATTGAACAACTGGCGTTGCAGCATGCCGGCGCTCGGTTTGCACTGATCACATTCGACAGCAAAGCCCAGTACCGACTGCCATTTACCACCGATACAACCGCGCTCCAGCAGGCGGTGCGATTGGCGCAGCCGCAGGCATCGGCTCGCAGCCAGGGATCATCTATCGGAGCCGGAGCTGAGCAGCTGCGGCAGGTGCTCATGAACTCGATCGACTACAACCCCGAACGGCTGCGGGTGGTCTATTACCTCGGTGATGGGGAGATCACCTCTGACACCACACCCGAACGGTACCGTGGCTCAGCCGATCTGATCCAGGGCGGGAAAGTGTTTGGTTACGGTACTGAAAACGGTGGCCGGATGCGTGACTCCGACCCCTATAGCCGGGGCGAATATATTCGTGATCGCTACGGCCAAGACGGTATTTCAAAAATTGACGAGGACAATCTGCAAGACATCGCCGACGATCTGGGCGTGGAGTATCAGCATCGTGACGCTGACAGTGAACCGCAGGCAGCGGATATCCACCCGGAGCGCGGCGAAGGTGCGGCACAGCGCGGGGGAGTGACGACCTTCCCGGTGTACTGGGTGTTTGCGCTGGTAGCGGCCGGGTGGATGCTTGTGGAGTGCGGCTGGCTGGTGCGTCAGCAGCGCGAACTTGCAGCAGCGAAGGTGGTGGCCGAATGACTCGCGAAAACGGCACGCAAGATGCCGACGAACAGACCGAGTTTGATCGTCGCGTGGCGGCGCTTACCAAGCTGCGGGAGAGCGATGCCGAACGTCGCGAACGTCAAGTTGCGGCCGAGCGTCGGCGGCGGCGTCAGCGGCGCATCTTTGTGTTGGTGGCGGTGCCGTTGGCAGCCTTGATGGGGTTTGCCGGGTGCAAATTGATTGCGCAGCATATCGTCGCGAATGTGGTGACCGAGCAATATGCCCACGGCGACTTTGAGGGGGCGCTCAATACGGCCTCGCAGCTGCACTGGCTCAATGTCGTTGAAACGTGGAAAGCCGACTACAACACCGGAACGAGCCTTTTGGGAGCGAAAGCCTACGACCAAGCGCGCGAGGCGTTTGAACGCTCATTGAATCTGGCGCCGCCTCGAGAACAGTGCCCGATTCGCGCCAACCTGGCGATCACCATTGAATCGCAGGGTGATGACGCCTATTTCAAGTCAGATCTCGAAAACGCCCACGCACGGTACGTCGAAGCACTCGCCGCGATCACCGAGGCTGATCCCACCTGCGTCGACTCGACCGCGGCCGGATCGATGAGCGAGAGCGAACCGCGCATCCGCGAAAAAATTCGCCGCCTCGAACAACAGTCGCCACCCCAGCCCCAACCGAATGAGGAGGGCGGTAACGACAAACCGCAGCCAGGCGACCCGAAACCGGATTCGCTTGACGAGATCGAGCAAGACCTCGAAAAGAATCGTGATCAGCGTGAAGACGAACTCGACGGCGATTACTTCGGCGGCGGCGCCGATAAACCCTGGTAGTGATTGCGGTGGGTGCTCACGGCTGCGGGTAGCATTACACCCGTGATTGAACGTCTTTCTACGCTGTTCGTGCGCACCCTGCGCGATGATCCTGCAGATGCCGAAGTCGCGAGCCACAAACTGCTCGTGCGTGCCGGTTATATCCGCCGTCAGGCCCCGGGCGTTTTCGCCTGGTTACCGCTGGGGTTGCGGGTGCGGCGCAATGTTGAACGCATCGTGCGCGAAGAGATGACCGCTGCCGGAGCCCAAGAGATGCTGTTTCCGGCGTTGCTGCCGGCCGAACTGTACGCGGCCACCGGACGCTTGGACGACTACGGCGACGGTATGTTCCGGCTAACCGACCGCAAGGATGTGCCGATGGTGCTGGCGCCGACGCACGAAGAAGCGTTCACCCTCGTGGTGAAAGATCTCTACTCGTCGTACAAAGACCTGCCCCTGACGATCTACCAGATTCAAGACAAGTACCGCGACGAGGCTCGTCCGCGCGCTGGCATCCTGCGTGGCCGTGAGTTCACCATGAAGGACGCCTACTCGTTCGACTATTCAGACGCCGGACTCGACGAAAGCTACCAGCGTCAGCGCGACGCCTATGAGCGCATTTTTCAGCGGCTCGGGCTCGAATACGTCATCGTGGCCGCCGACTCGGGTGCGATGGGCGGTTCAAAGTCGGAAGAGTTTTTGCACCCCACCCCGGTTGGTGAAGACATCTTCGTGCGCAATGAAGATGGTAGCTATGCGGCAAACGTTGAGGCCTACAGGGCCACTGCGGCGCCGACACGCGACCCCAGCGGGGATGCGGCACCGCAGGTGGTGGCCACCCCGGGCGCGAGCACAATCGACTCGCTCGTCGACTGGGCAAATGCGAACTACCCGCACCCCGATGGACGTCAATGGGTTGCCGGCGACATGCTGAAACACATCGTTGTCGCACTCGTCGACCACGATGGCGCTCGCGAGCTCGCCGTGATCGCGCTCGAGGGCGACCGCGAGGTCGATATGAAACGCCTTGAGGTTGCCTTTCAGCCTCGCGAGGTTGAGCCTGCGAATGAGGCCGACTTTGCCGCACATCCCGACATTGTGAAGGGCTTTATCGGCCCGTGGCGAGACGGCGAACAGTTCTTCGGCGCCGAGTCGATCACCGGCATCCCGTATTTTGTCGATTCGCGTATCGGTGAGGGATCGAACTGGATCGTTGGAGCCAACCGCGCCGAGCACCATGTCGCCTCGCTGGTGTTTGGTCGCGACTTCAAGTGCGATGGACGCATTGAAGCGGCCGAGGTGCGCGATGGCGACCCGGCTCCCGGCGGGGCGGGGGTCATCACCACGCAGCGCGGCACCGAAATCGGTCACGTGTTCCAGCTGGGGCGCAAATATGCTGAAGCGCTCGGGCTGAAAGTGCTTGACCCCAACGGCAAGCTGGTCACGGTGACCATGGGCTCGTACGGAATTGGTGTCACCCGTAACCTGGCGCTGATTGCCGAACAGAACCACGATGATCAAGGCCTGATCTGGCCCGAGTCGGTGGCACCTTTCGACGTGCAGATTGTGGCCACCGGTAAGGGTGAGGTCCCGTTAGAACTCGCCGAAAAACTGGCCGCTGAAGCAGATGCCGCCGGGCTCGACGTGCTCGTCGACGATCGGCCCAAAACCTCACCGGGTGTAAAGTTCGGTGACGCTGAGCTGCTGGGGATGCCGTGGATCATCATCGCGGGTAAGAAAGCGGGCGAGGGCCTCGTTGAGCTCTGGAACCGTCGCACCAATGAGCGCATTGAACTGCCCGCCGATGAGGTAATCTCGTCGCTGCTTGAACGGCGTCGGGTAGCATAGGCGGTTCACAAGAAACATATTTGAATAGGGGAGCGAACACATGAAGATCGATCTCGCAGTGCTGCGGCTGCTCGAGGCAGAGCGGGAAATTCCCCAGGCAGAGCTGGCCGGCATTATTGAGCAGGCCATCCTGATGGCCTACCAAAAGCATGCGACTCAGGAGCTCGGTATTGAGCCGCCCAAGGGGGCGCGTGTGCAGCTTGACCGGCAGACCGGTGAGATTAATGTGTTCGTTCCCGAACTCGACGATGAGGGCAATGTCATCGGCGAGGCGATTGAGCATCCCGAAGATTTTGGCCGGATCGCGGCAACAGCTGCCAAACAGGTCATCACGCAGCGGATGCGCGATATCGGCGATGATCGGGTGTTCGGTGAGTTCCGGGCTCGCGAGGGTGACATCGTCGCCGGCGTTGTTCAGCAGGGACCGAACCCCAACATGATCCACGTTGATCTGGGCACGGTCGAAGGTATTCTGCCGCCAGAAGAACAGGTGCCGGGTGAGAACTATCCGCACGGGCACCGGATGCGCGTGTTCATCACCAGGGTTGAGCGCGGTGCCGGAAAGCGCGGCCCGCAGATCACGGTGTCGCGCACACACCCGGCGCTGGTGCGTAAACTCTTCGAGCTGGAGGTGCCGGAAATATCCAGCGGCATGGTCGATATCGTGTCGGTGGCCCGCGAAGCCGGGCACAGAAGCAAGATCGCAGTGCGCGCCAACCAGCCCGGGATTAATGCCAAGGGTGCCTGCATCGGTGAGCTCGGTGCTCGGGTACGCGCGGTCACAAACGAGCTTGCCGGCGAGAAGATCGACATTGTCGACTACAGTCCCGATCTGGCAACCTTTGTGGCGAGCGCGCTCAGCCCGGCCAAGGTTTCGAGTGCGTTCGTGCTCGATGAGAAAGCGAAGGCTGTGCGAGCCCTCGTGCCTGATTTCCAGCTCTCGCTCGCCATCGGAAAAGAGGGACAGAATGCGCGGTTAGCCGCCAAGCTGACCGGTGCGCGCATCGATATTCAGCCCGATAGTATCCTCGAAGACGACGAGTAGCACCATCGCTACGCCCGGTGTCCGGAAATATCCAGCACCGAGGGGTAGTATGGGTTGGGTGCGAACGTGTATTGGATGCCGATCGTGCGCCCCAAGATCTGCACTCACGCGAGTGGTGGTGGTCGAGAATCGGCTGGTGGTAGACACATCAGCTTCGGCTCCGGGAAGAGGCGCCTGGTTGCATCCATCCGCGGAATGTGCGAGAGCAGCACTTGACCAGCGCGCCTGGCGGCGTGCACTGCGAGTGAACGCTCTCGACGACCACGAACTGCGTGCGTACGTCAGTCAACTGTCGTCGGAATCAGCCGACGGCGCGACAGCAAAGGTTGAACGGACCATGGACAAGTCATGAGTGGCTCACGATGAGACACAACCGACGTTAAACGGTCTGCTCCCCACCGGGGATCAGACCCGGTGAAGGAGAACAGTGGCAAAACCACGCGTACATGAGATCGCCGCCGAGATGGGCGTCGAATCGAAAGTCGCCCTGCAGACGCTGCAGGAGATGGGCGAGTTTGTAAAAACCGCATCTTCCAGCGTTGAGCCGCCCGTCGCGCGCCGGCTGCGCGATGAGCTCGCGCGGCGCGCGGCACAGGCCGACGGTGAGGCAGCGGTCGACAAGAAAGATGCCAAACCCGCCGCCAAGTCAGCGACTCCGGCGGCTAAACCGGCAGCAAAGCCGAGCTCTGCCGCTGCTTCGAAGCGCTCAGCGGCGGCGAGTAAAACTGCCAAGCCCGCGGCACCAAAACCGGCTCCGCGTTCGGGTGTGAAACCCACCCCAACCCCCGGTGCTCGGCCGCAGCGTTCGGGCGTCAAACCCACACCGACGCCGGGGCCGGGTGCAGCCGCCCGCCCCACCCGTTCGAGGGTAACGCCCACGCCCACACCGGCAGACCCGAAGCCGAGCGCAAAACCCGCTGCAAGGCCTGCAGCTAGTGCGCCGAAGCCTGGCGCAGCCGCGAAGCCTGCGTCAGCGCCGAAACCCGGAGCGCCCAAGCCCGGTGCGGCTAACGCCCCTAAACCCGGCCCGAACAATATGCCGCGTCCGCGCGGCCCGCGTCCGGGAAACAATCCCTTCTCGAGTAAGCAGGGATCGCCGCGTCCGGGGAACAACCCGTTCAGCGCTAAGCCCGGCAACCGCGGCGGTAACCGTCCGCGTCCGGGGATGCACGCTGCCGGTATGCAGGCTCCGCGACCCGGTCAGCCCCGCGTGTTGCCCGGTGAAAAACCGCAGCAGGTCGGTCGCCCCGGTGGCGGCGGTCGCGGTGGCGGCCGCAGCGGTGGCCCCGGTGGTGGCTTCGGAGGTCGTCCGGGCGGCCGTCCAGGTGGTGGCGGCGGTCGGCGCGGTGGCACCGCGGGTGCTTTCGGTCGCGGCGGTGGCAAATCGAAGTCGCGCAAGTCGAAACGGGCCAAACGCGCCGAGTACGAGATGCGGGAAGCGCCCACTATTGGTGGCGTGAAAGTTCCACACGGTGACGGTGAGACTCGCATCCGGCTGCGTCGCGGCGCCTCGATCGCCGACTTCGCCGACAAGATTGAGGCATCGCCCGGCGACCTGGTAACCGTGCTGTTCCACCTCGGTGAGATGGCAACGGCAACCGAATCGCTCGACGAGGCAACCTTCGAGGTGCTGGGCGAAGAGCTCGGCTACCGTATCGAGATCGTTTCGCCCGAAGACGAAGACCGTGAGCTGCTCGAACAGTTCGACATCGACCTCGAGGCCGAAGAGATCGAAGATGAAGAAGATATGGAGCCGCGTCCGCCGGTGGTGACCGTGATGGGACACGTTGACCACGGTAAAACTGCGCTGCTCGACGCGATCCGTCGCGCCGACGTTGGCGCCAGCGAAGCCGGCGGCATCACCCAGCACATCGGTGCCTACCAGGTCGCCGGCATGCACGAGGGCGTCCGCCGTGCGATCACCTTCATCGACACGCCCGGTCACGAGGCGTTTACCGCGATGCGGGCTCGTGGAGCGAATGTCACCGATATTGCGATCCTGGTGGTTGCTGCCGACGACGGTATCATGCCGCAGACCATTGAAGCGTTGAACCACGCACAGGCCGCCGGCGTGCCTATCGTCGTGGCGGTCAACAAGATCGACGTTGACGGCGCCAACCCGCAGAAGGTGCGCTCGCAGCTGACCGAGTATGGTCTGGTGGCCGAAGACTACGGTGGCGACACCATGTTTGTGGATGTTTCAGCGAAGAAGGGCGAAAACATCTCTGAGCTGATCGACGCCGTGCTACTGACCGCTGACGCTGCGCTCGACCTGCGTGCGAACCCCAACCGTGACGCCCGTGGTACCGCTATCGAAGCGAAGCTCGACCGCGGTCGTGGTTCGGTGGCAACCGTGCTGATCCAGTCGGGCACGCTGCGCGTGGGCGACTCGATCGTGGCCGGTACCGCGTACGGACGTGTGCGAGCCATGCTCGACGAGAACGGCAATGACGTCGAGGCAGCCGGCCCTTCGCGGCCGGTGCAGGTGCAGGGGCTCAGCTCGGTGCCGCGCGCCGGTGACACGTTTATCGTGACCGAAGACGACCGCACCGCTCGCCAGATTGCCGAGAAGCGTGAGGCGGCCGAGCGAAACGCTCAGCTGGCCAAGGCCCGCAAACGGATGTCGCTGGAAGACTTCACGCGTGCGCTCGAAGAAGGCAAGGTACAGTCGCTCAATCTCATCCTCAAGGGCGACGTGTCGGGTGCCGTCGAAGCGCTCGAAGACTCGCTGCTCAAGATCGAGATCGACGATTCGGTGCAGCTGCGCATCATTCACCGTGCAGTGGGCGCGATATCCGAGTCGGATGTATCGCTGGCCACCGTCGACAACGCGGTGATCATCGGCTTCAACGTGCGTCCCGATGCCAAGGCTCGCGAACGCGCAGCCCGTGAGGGCGTTGACATTCGGTTCTACTCGGTCATCTACCAGGCGATCGAAGACATCGAGAAGTCGCTGCGCGGCATGCTCGAGCCGGAGTACGAAGAAGTCCAGTCGGGTGTCGCCGAAATTCGCGAGATCTTCCGCTCATCCAAGTGGGGCAATATCGCGGGCTGTATGGTGCAATCGGGCACGATCACCCGCAACGCCAAGGCGCGCATCATTCGCGAGGGTGTTGTGGTGGCAGACGGTCTGGCTATCGAATCGCTGCGCCGCTTCAAGGACGATGTCACCGAAGTTCGTGAGGGCTTTGAGTGCGGTATCGGTCTCGGTAAGTTCGACGATATCCAGGTCGGCGACGAGATCGAGACAATTGAGATGGTGGAGAAACCCCGTGACTGAGAATCCACGTGCAGCTCGACTCGCTGAACGCATCCACGTCCTGGTGGCGCAGACCCTCGAGCGGGGAGTGAAAGATCCGCGTCTGGGTTTTGTCACCGTCACGGATGTGCGAGTCACCGGCGATCTGCAGCACGCCACGATCTTCTACACGGTGTACGGCACCGAAGAAGAACAAAAGGGCACCGCTGCAGCGTTGAAGTCGGCAACCGGCATGATTCGTTCAGAGATTGGCCGACAGCTCAACACCCGACTCACCCCCAGCATTGAGTTTGTTCTCGATGCGCTTCCCGAAAACGCTGGCCGCATTGATGACCTACTCGCGCAGGCACGTGAGGCCGATGAGCGGGTGGCTCGTGAACGCGAGGGCAAGTCGTTCGCCGGTGAGTCTGACCCCTACCGCAATAGCGAGGCCGAAACCGAGTAACAGTTTCGAACCTCTGGCAGTGCCCCGTCACTCATTCGAGTGAACGGGGCACTCGTCATTTTGGGGGCCCGGATCACCCGGAAGCGAGAGCCAATTGTTACGCTGCTCCAGCATCCCCTCAGCGATCAGCGAGTCTAATGCTGCCAGATGCTGCTCGCGTTCAACCAAAAGTTCTGCGGGCTTTGACGGTGCCCGAAAATCGGTGTCGAGCAGGATGCGCTCCCAGAGCTGGTCGACTGCGAGGCCACCGTGCGAACCGCGCGCGACCGCCATGACTCGGCCGCGACGCTGACGATTGCTACCGACAAATTTCGCCTGCCGAACCTGCCGTCGCTCAAACTCGGCGGCGGGCAGTGCTGGATAGCCGGCACCGCGCCACTGACACAGCTCGGCGATGGGACAGCGCGCGCAATCGGGTTTTCGTTGCCTGCAAATCGTGGCACCCAGCTCCATAGCCCCGGCGTTCCAAGGCTGCACGTCTTCAGCCGCGCGGGGTAGAAGCGCCACCATCTCGTTCTCGTCACGGCGAGCGTGCGGACGCCAGGCAACCTCATCGCCGTGTACGGCGCGAGCAATCACCCGGCGCACATTCGTGTCGACTACCGGCACCCGCATCCCAAACGCAAACGAACACACTGCCGCCGACGTGTAGGGGCCAATACCGGCAAGTGCCTGTAGCGCCTCACGATCGGCTGGCACTCGGCCGCCGTGCCGCTCAACGATGGCGATAGCGCACTGGCGCAGCGCCAGTGCTCGACGCGGATAGCCGAGGCGGTCCCAAACCCGCAAGATCTGTGCATCCGATGCTGATGCTGCCGCAGCCGGTGTGGGCCAGCGGTGCATAAACTCCCGCCAGCGCGGCACCACCCGCGACATTTGTGTTTGGTGCGACATGACCTCGCTCACCAGAATGCCCCAGGGCGTGACATCGGTGTCTCGCCACGGGAACGACCGGTGATCGGTGCGATACCAGTCGACCACTGCGGTTACTAGCGGGTTATCGGTCATCACTGCAGGGTAGCGTTTCGGGTGGCGGCACAATGCCGTGGCCAGTGAACAGTTCGATTCGACGTTGCAGCTGGGTGACCGTGAGATGCCGACCAGTGTGGCTCACCTCGTGTACGAGCGTGGTGAGTGCACTGTTCACTGGCACAGCTACTCGCACCTCGGCTGCGGCCCGAACCACCGCACCGTTCAGATCATCGATCTCGGTGGGCTGGCCCCGCCGGATTGCCTGCAGCGTCGACGCCGGGTTCGGGCGCACACCGAATGCCGTGGCCAGTCGTGAACGAACCACGCTCAGCGCATTACCGGCTCGGATCATGCGCGCGTGGGCCGGTGCAAGGATGCCCATATTGATGAACCGCACGCCGCGTGCATCGGCCACTGCGACGGTTTCGGTGAGAGAGCGCGCCAAGAGGGTGGATGTGACCGGGTGACGGCAGCTCAACTGCACGCTCTTCCCGGTTATGGCAGGGAGCGCATTCACCTGATTGACAAGTAGCTTGCTCCAGAGCGCCGGGCCCAGCTGCGGCAGCGCGAGCGTGGGAAAAGCATCGTCAATCACCGCGGCGAGCTTTTCAGCCATGGCGAACTGCCGGGCGTGAACGGGAGCCAGGCGCACAGCGCCGTCACCGGTAAGCACAATGTCACCGGGCGCTCGATGGGTGGCAGCAAACATTGCCAGGGCACCGAATACGCCGCCAGTGTCTGCGCGATCGAGTGCAGTGACGGCGCGTTGTGGACCGTCGAGGCCGTTCTGGACGATCACCACTGGAACGCTCGAAAGCGATCCAGCAGGGCCTAGCTTCCGGGCATGGTGACGCAGCGCCTGCTCGGTTTGATAGCTGCGGGTAGCCACGATCACCAGCTCGGTATCGTCGGGCAACTCATCGGCAACCCAGACACGGGCGAGGTGCCTGCCGCGCGCGCCGCTCAAACGCAAACCATCGCGTGCGATGCTTGCAGCCGCCGCGCCTTGCGGTCGGGCGATTGCGGTGACCTCGTGCCCGGCACGATCGAGTAACGCCGCCAGAGCACCACCCACCGCACCAACACCGATAACACTCGTTCGCACCCGGCCAGCCTACCGGCCTGTCCAGATGCAGTTCGTATCGCCTGCTTCACCACGCCTGCCGGTAGACTCTTTGGCAGTATGTCTTCGTCACCAACCGGCCCGCACGGCCTGCTGCTTATTGACAAGCCGGCCGGTATCACCAGCCACGATGTCGTAGCTCGAGTTCGCCGGGCTTTGGGCACCCGCAAGGTCGGTCACGCTGGCACACTCGATCCCGCAGCAACCGGATTACTACTGGTGGGGGTGGGGCATGCGACTCGCCTGCTCACCTATCTCGTTGGCGACGACAAAGAGTATGAAGCGACCATCAGACTCGGCGTTGCCACTGATACCGAGGATGCTGATGGCGAGATCACTGAAGTGGCCGGTAGCGAAGCGGTCTCGGCAATTACGCCCGCCGAGGTGCAGGGCGTGGTGCCGCAGTTCATCGGCGAGATTGATCAGGTGCCAAGCGCGGTATCGGCCATCAAAGTTAACGGCAAACCCGCCTACCGGCGAGTTCGTGATGGTGAACAGGTCGAATTGGCCCCGCGTCGAGTCACGATTCACGAGCTTGAAGTGCGTCGCATTGCTCACGGCCAGGTCGACGGCCGCACGATTGTGGATGTGGATGTTCGGGTTTCATGTTCGTCGGGCACCTATATTCGGGCGCTCGGTCGAGACCTGGGGCGGGCACTTGGAGTTCCGGCGCATCTGTGTTTTCTGCGACGCGCTAGCGTGGGTGAGTTGCATGTTGACGACGCGGTTGAAATCGCTGCCAAACGTCCCGCAACTAACAGTGAAGCTGAAGCCGAACAATCGCGACGATTGCAGGCAGCACTCCTGTCACCGACCGAACTGATGATTCGGCGTTTTCCACAGTTGCGCTGCGACGCCGACCGAGGTCGAGCACTGCGTAACGGGCAGCGTATCCCGGCTCCCGCAACCGTTATTGCCCCACGCCCCATGGTCGATCAGCCACTGTCAACGCTTTCAGTCGCTGAACTTCCGGTAGGCACACCGGTGGCCGCACTCACCGACGCAGGAGATGCCATTGGTCTGGTAGAAATCCGTGGTGGGCGCACGAAGACCCTGATGAACTTTCCCGAACGTAATGGAGGCACTGCATGATTGAGTGGTATACCTGGCTACAGTTTGGGATTGGAACTCTTGCGGGCATCATCTGCCTGGTGCAGGCCTTTCGCAATCAACCCCCGGGCGATTTCACCGCCGGATCGGTGGCGCTCGTCGCACTGTTGGCGATTGTGCAGCTGGTGTTGGCAATCGTCACACCGCTGTGGGGTAACGCCTGCCTTGGCGATGGACTCGAGTTTTGGATGTATCAGGTGGCGCTGGTGATTTTCCCACTCGGCGGCATCCTGTGGGCACTCATCGACCGCGGTCGATGGGCGAATGCGGTGCTGGGGATCGCGGCGCTTTCGGTTTCGGTAATGGTGTTCCGAATGCAGCAGATTTGGCTCGGAAACGCGCCACTATTGGGATAGGGAGTAATAACGTTGGGTGCGCTTCCGAAATCCACGAGCATCGGCGAGCCGCGAAAGTCGCGTCGCCCCGAACAGGCGTCGCCGGTGCTGGTTGCCGTGTATATCGTGCTGTTTGTGGGGGCAACTGGCCGCAGCGTCGTCCAAATTGTGCGCGACTTCGACGTGGCACCGGTTGCCTATACGCTAAGCGCGGTTGCCGCGGCGGTGTATCTGCTTGCTGGAATCGCTATTGCGTTGGCACATCGCAACCGCATCTGGCAGGCTATTGCCGCCGCAGCGGTGGGGTTTGAGCTTGTTGGAGTGCTGGCGGTGGGCACACTTTCGGCTGTGCATCCCGAGTATTTTCCCGCCGATACCGTTTGGAGTGGATTTGGTCGCGGTTACCTGTACATTCCTTTTGTCTTGCCACTTATTGGTGCTGCCTATCTCGAATCACGCCCAGCAACCCGAATGAAGCCGTCGACGACATGATCACCATTTACGAACCTGATGATTTTCCCGCCACGATGCGTCCCGCGGCGGTGACGATTGGCAAGTTTGATGGTGTGCACCGCGGCCACCAAACGCTACTAGAGCTCGTGCGGCGCGAATCCGATCGGCGCGGCCTGCACGCGGTGGTGGTAACTTTCGATCGGCATCCGTTGGCGCTTTTCGCCCCCGAGCGCTGTCCGGCGCCGATTTTGTCACCACGGCAGCAGCTCGAGCAGATGGCAGCTTTCGGTGTGGACGCCACGGTCGTTTTGCCGTTTACGCGCGAACTAGCGAAGCTATCGCCAGAAGAGTTTACCGAGCGTGTGCTCATCAACCAGCTCGAGACCAAATTGCTGATCGTTGGCCGTGACTTCCGTTTTGGCAGCGGGGGAGCGGGCGACGCTGAGCTGCTGCAGCGAATGGGACGGCAACGCGGTTTCGAGGTGATCATCCCAGACGATATCCCGGGCCCCACCGGGCGGCGAGCCTCATCCACATGGCTGCGTGAGGCCCTGAGCGCGGGCGATGTCGAACTGGCAACACAGATGCTCGGCCGCTATCACGTGGTGTCGGGCACTGTGGTGCACGGGGCAAAACGCGGCCGCGAGCTTGGGTTCCCCACCGCGAATCTCGATCCCGCCACAGTTGAGGGACTGATCCCGGCTGACGGTGTGTACGCCGGTTGGTTTCGCGTTGGCGGCAAGGTGTACCCCACTGCCGTATCGGTGGGGAATAACCCCACTTTCGAGGGTGTGCCGCAGCGTCAGGTCGAAGCGCATCTATTGGACGTGGATCTTGACCTGTATGGCGAGTCGGTGGATATCGCGTTTGTGCAGCGGATTCGAGGGATGGAAAAGTTTCCCAGCCTGGATGCGCTCATTGAGCGGATGAGCCACGATGTTGCTGAGACTCGCACCCGGTTGCGGATGCGGGCCGAAACACTTGAGACCCGGCACTTTACGGCGGGTCGCTGAGCGACAGCGGTGCTGGCTGCTGCTGGGGCTACTGTGCTGGTTGCTGGTCGGGCGCCAGCTGCGTGCGGCCGAAAAGATGCATGATGATTTCTTGCGCCGTGGCGTCAAGCGCCGGGCCGTTTCCGATCTGCCAGCCAGCATCAATAGCGCGCAGTGAGCGCTTGCGGGCGATTTTCGCGTTGCGGCCACCAACGCGCAGCCGCGATAGCGCCACCGCGCTAGTAGAGCGCGGGCTCAACCGCAGCGGTAGCTGGAGGGCATCGGTGATGTCATAGGCGTGTACCACCGCTTCGGTGAGTTCAACAACGGTGCTGCGACCGATACCGGCCATCTTGTCGGCAGACAGTGCCTCGAGGCCCGATAGCAACTCGGCCTCGGGTGCTGCACCAACTTCGATTGCGATCTTTGCTATTGCCGAGTTTGGTTTGAACGCGCTGGTGAGTGCCGCCCCCAGGCCACTACTGACCAGCTGTCGACTATTCGAGCCCAGGCGCCAGAGGATATGGCCGACCACATCGCGCACACGCCACTGTGCACAGTGGCTCGGTGCATCCCATGCCTGCCTGTCGAGGCCGGCTAGCATGAAGGTGAGCCGGTCAAGCGTGGTCGCAATGTGCGCGCTCCAGTCGCCGCTGAGTTTTGCGGGCGGACGGGAGAACGGCTGCGAGCTTGATGGCTGGGAAGGGTCGGCGGTATTGGCGGTCACGCGGTTCATTATTGCATCTGACCGCGCCTGTGCGGCTAGAATGAACCGTGCGCCTGCGACGGTTGAGCATCTGGACACTCAGCGTCCGCGCTCGAATCGATCTGAGATGACCGTTCGATTCGTTGATGTATTCGCCCGATCAGTTTCTGTGATCGGAACCGCCAGCAGCACACACCCCTGGCCAGTGAAGGAGTCATGGTGTCGAATACCCACCGCGGGCAGTACGGTGCACGTCGAAAGCGAGCCGCAGTTGACAACACCGGTGTGATCCCCCAACTTGCAAGAGCCGTTCGCGAGGTCGAGGCTGCGGTGATGCGCGGACACGTGTCGGCCACAAATCGCACCAAGTTTCAGGTGGTTGCGCTACTGATGCGTGAAGAGCGGGCGCGTTTGAAGGCCGATCAAACCATCAGCGATGCCGAACGCAATGACGCGATGAAGCGACTTGATGGTCTGGCCGCAATCATGGCGAAAACTGCCGCTCGCGACACTTCACTCATCAGGCTGCTGCAAGCTGAAACGGCCACCACACCCCAGGCTCGGGCGATGCGCAAACAGATGCTCTTTGCCGGCGGAATCGACATGGTTGTGGATGACGAACCAGATGTGCCCGTCACCGGCGCGGTGGTACCCGAGAAACTACGCGAGCGACAGGTTATGCCGGTTGGGGTGAAAGCTCGCGTGCGCTCGCAGCCCTTCCTCGAACCCAAACTCGAAAACCTCGCACCGTCACCAAGCCACTACTCACAGCTTCACGATTGGGAAGTGATCGATCCCATCCTGAAGGCCTTTGAAACAGGTGCTGGTGGCGGGGCTGCCTCGATGGAGCTGCCCGATCCACCGCGATTCGACCGGGTAGCACCCGCCGGGCGCGCGCTAATGCCGCACCAGGCGCAGCTAGTCGAGGCGGTGCGGCTGGGGCATCGAGAGTTTCTGCTCGCTGACGAACCCGGTTTGGGGAAGACCGCGCAGTCGGTTCTCGCAGCCTCGGTAGCCGGGGCCTATCCGCTTTTGTGCGTGGTGCCTAACGTGGTGAAAACTAACTGGGCGCAGGAGGTTGCGCGTTGGACTCCCGGCCGCCGTGCCACGGTGATCTCGGGCGATGGTGAGCATGTCGATGCCTTCGCGGACGTGTTCATCATCAACTACGAGATTCTTGACCGGCACGTGGGTTGGCTGCAACAACTCGGGTTGCGCGGCATGGTGGTTGATGAGGCGCATTTCATCAAGAACCCCACCTCGCAACGCTCGCGCCTGGTAACGCAGTTGGCGAACACGCTACGCACCCAGATTCCGGGTGACAAGCCGCTGCTCATGGCACTCACCGGTACGCCACTGATCAATTCGGTGGAAGATTTCAAATCGATCTGGCATTTTCTGGGTTGGATTGAAGAGATTCCAGGGCAGGTGGGGGAGTATCGGCCTGCACAGGAGCTGCTTGACCGACTCGATGCAACGAACCTGGTCCCATGCGACCCTGGTTTCATGGCTGCGGCGCGACGCACGGTAATTGACCTCGGAATCGTTCGTCGTCGCAAAGTTGATGTGGCCAAATCGCTGCCCTCCAAGCGCATTATTGATATGCCGATCGAGCTCGATGGTGAAGAAGGATCGTCGATTCGCAAGGCCGAGGCGGCGCTGGTGGAGCGGCTGCTGGCTCGGTACGCGCGCATCCTAGCCGCGAGTGATCTGCCTCCCGAAACGATCGATCTCAAACGGTTGCAGATGGTGGCTCACCACGAGGTGCAGGAATCGAAGGCATCAAGCGCCGGAGACTCGATTTTCGCGATGTTGCACCGCATCGGGGTGGCCAAATCAGAGCTGTCGGCCCAGTACACGGCCCAGCTGGCGCACTCGGTGGGCAAGGTCGTGTACTTCGCCAAGCATGTCGAAGCACTCGACCGTGCCGAAGCAGCATTTGCAGCCGAGGGAATTCGCACCGTGTCGATTCGCGGTGAGCAATCGCAGCTAGCTCGCGACCGTGCAGTGAAGGCTTTTCAGACCGATCCCGAGGTGAAGATCGTGGTGTGCTCACTGCTCGCGGCCGGCGTGGGGATCAACCTACAGGTGGCCAGCGACGTGGTGTTGGCTGAGCTGAGCTGGACGGCTGCCGAACAGACGCAGGCGATCGACCGGGTGCACCGAATCGGACAGGAAACACCGGTCACCGCTTGGCGCATCATCGCCTCGCAGACGATCGACGCGCATGTGGCCGAGCTCATCGACTCGAAGCAGGGGCTCGCCGCGCGAGCACTTGACGGTAGCGATGAAGACCTCGTGCACTCCGACGACCTACAGGCAGATGCGCTGGTTGGACTGATGCTCGATGCTTTGCGCAGCCGCTGACCGGCACAGCTGCGGGCATGCACCACGACTACCAGCAAACTCTGTGCGAACGTAAAACGAATGCGGTTCATCTTGCGATAGGCTGAGGGGACAAATGGCCGCATCGTAGCGGCTACAGCTTCGACAGAGGAAAGGTCGCGGTCAATGGTTGACGCTCAGGACTACCGCATCGAACAAGATTCGATCGGTGAGATGAAGATCCCGGCTGACGCGTACTACGGTGTCAACACCGCACGCGCGGTCGAAAACTTCGATATCGCTCGACGCAAAATTGGCGTGTACCCCGACTTCATCGTGGCGCTCGCTCAGGTGAAGCAGGCTGCCTGTCGAGCGAACGTTGAAATCGGTCAGCTCGACCCTGAAATCGGTAAGTACATCGATGCCGCCTGCCAGGAGATCATCGACGGCAAGCTGCATGACCAATTCGTGGTGGGTGTTATTCAGGGTGGCGCTGGCACCAGCTCGAATATGAATGCGAACGAGGTGATCGCCAACCGCGCTCTCGAGTTGGCCGGTCACAAGAAGGGCGAATACCAGTACATCTCGCCCAACGATCACGTCAACATGGCGCAGTCGACCAACGACGCCTATCCCTCGTCGGTGAAAATCGGCATCGTGCACTCGATGCAGAACCTTGTGGCCGAGTACCACCTGCTGCAGGACGCATTCCTCAAGAAGAGCATCGAGTTCAGCCACATCCTCAAGGTGGGACGCACCCAGATGCAGGATGCGGTGCCGATGACCCTCGGCCAAGAGTTCCACGGCTGGGCGACCACCATTAGCGAAGATATTGACCGCCTCATTGAGGTTCAGAAGCTTGTTCTCGAGCTCAACCTCGGTGGCACCGCGATCGGTACCGGTATTAACGCGCACCCCGATTACGCCGCCGCAGTGGTTCCGCACTTGCGTAAAATCACCGGACGCGACGATATTTGCGGCGCAAGTGACCTCATCGAGGCCACCAGCGACACTGGTGTGTTCATGTCGGTTTCGAGCGTAATGAAGCGTGCCGCCATGAAGCTCTCAAAGATCTGTAACGACCTGCGCCTGCTCTCGTCTGGCCCGCAGGCCGGTTTCAACGAGATCAACCTGCCCGCACGCCAGGCCGGTTCATCGATCATGCCCGGTAAGGTCAACCCGGTTATTCCCGAGGCAGTCAGCCAGGTTGCGTATGTTGTCGCCGGTAACGACGTCACCGTGTCAATGGCGGTCGAGGCCGGTCAGCTGCAGCTGAACGCATTCGAGCCGGTCATGCTGCACACGCTAATGCAGAACTCGACCTGGCTACGTCGCGCTCTGCGCACGCTGCGCGTGAACTGTGTCAACGGCATCACCGCGAACAGTGAGCACACCGAGAGCCAGGTGCGCGCCAATATCGGTCTCGTTACGGCGCTCAACCCGGTCATTGGATACTCTGCGGCGTCGAAGATCGCCAAGCGCGCCCAGCGCACCGGCGAATCGGTTGCTGATATTGCCGTTGAAGAGGGTTTGCTCACTCGTGAGCAGGTCGAACAGTTGCTGCAGGCTGAGCAGCTTGCCGGCAAGATTCCAACCCTCGGTGACCGCAAGCTGCTCAGCGATGAGGAGGTTGCCGAACTCGAGCGGCAGATCGATTCGCTCGACATGGTCGATCTTGATCGCATCGAAGTGGCCTAATCGGTAGCCCTCCACCGGACACGGCGCGGGCCTCTCGAATAGTTCGAGAGGCCCGCGCCGTAGGTGTCTGCTGCCGTGCCAAACTTGCGGTCGCCGCAGCCACAATCTACGGCTGGTTGAGGTTCCGTTCGTCAGCGTTAGCTGTGTCGATCATCGAGTCTTCTTCGCTCTCGAGTTCGTCAATCGCATCCGCGTGCCGCTCGGCCGCATCGAGCAATCGCTGTGCCTGGGCGTCGTCGATGCTGTCGCTGAGCCCTGCGGCGCGGCGCTTCAGATCGGCGCGCAGCGACTCTGCAGTGTGCACCAACTTGCCGGGGATCTCTCGTGATTTTTCTTCGAGCTGACCGGTGAACCGGGCAATGCTTTCAGAAGCGCTATCGAGCTTCTCGCGAGCAAAATCGCCAGCTCGCTGTGCCGGAGCAGAGGTGGCTAGTCGTTTGGTGAGACTGACAATCTGTTCGTAGCGCTGTCGCCCGGCACGTGCGCCGAGCACATAACCAGCACCCAGCCCGGTCACGAACAAAACTCTCCGCACGCTCACATATCGTTTGTTGCCCATGCAGCAAATCTAGCTTGGGATTGCTTGTGTCGGCTGAGTGCGAGTCGTCAGGGAGAATACCGGCGGCTCGGTCTACGCTAGAACGCATTCGGCAGCACGCCTGATGCTGCCAATGCGGTGAGCCGCAGCAAGCCGGACGATGCCGGTCCCGCCGATGAGGAGAATGCCCCAGAAATGCCCGCGCAACAGCTCAGCGACCGTTCGATGCAACTCGATGAACGGCTTCGACGAGTTCGCAACCGTGCGCGATTGGTGCCGCTAGCTTGGCTGATTGCGTTGGCACTATTGGTGTTGATTGCTCTCATCACACTCGGTTGGTTGCTGTCGACCTGGCAGGTCAACGCGCTCATCATGGTGCTGCCCGCGCTTATCCCGCTCTCATTGGTGCTGGCAGGAGTTGCCTACCTTGACCGCTGGGAACCCGAGCCACCACTGCTGCTTGCACTCATGGCACTTTACGGGGCAGGGGCGGCGGTAGCAGGGACGCTGCTCACCGGTAACTTCTTGGTGGATGTGGCCGAAAATTACGCCACCGAACAACTTCAACAGGCGGTGTTTTCACTGCTCGTGCAGGCACCAGTGCTCGAGGAAGCCATGAAATCACTCGGGGTGCTGCTGATCCTGTTCATCGCGCGCCGAGAGCTGAGTGGCCCGCTTGATGGGTTCATCTATGCGGCCATGATTGGTGCCGGGTTCGCCTTCACTGAGAACATTATTTACTTCGCCTCGAGCGAGGCAATCGGTACCGAGTTTATGTGGATGCTGGTGGTGCGATGCATCCTCTCACCGTTTGCCCATGTGCTGTTTACCGGAGTGTTCGGTCTCGCAATGGGGTGGGCGGCGCGCCATCACGAGCTGTGGCGGTTTTTCGTGGCCGGTGCTGTCGGGCTGTTCCTGGCGATAGGACTGCACGCGCTGTGGAACGGTGGTGCCGTGCTGGTGCTGCCGCTGCTTGGCATCGAACCCGATAACCCGCTCTCGTGGGTGATCTACTACCTGCTCGTGCAGGTACCACTTTTTGGGGTGGTGGTGTGGCTACTGATGCGCCTGCAAGATCGGGATGTGGCAGTGCTGCGGCGCCGGATCGATGAGTATCGGCGAGCGGGCTGGTTTACCGTCGAAGAGGTGCGGATGATCACCGATTGGAAGACACGCCGCGCAGCGCTTCGCTGGGCGCGCAAACAACCAACGCATGTCGCCGACGCAATGCGCGGATTCATTCGCAGCGCAACCCGACTCGCATTCGCGCGCGAACACGCCGCGATCGATAAGCGAGATCCACTGCGGCGGCCGCTCGAACAGGCTCTTCTTGAGGCAACTCGCCGGCACCGCGAGGTGCTCAATAGTGCGCAGCAGCAGCGTCACGCAGGTGCGGCCCAAACAAGTGTGGTTGCATCGAAGCATGACTGAACTGCAGAAGCCAGAAGTTGATATGCCCGAGGGGCCAGCACCCACCGAACTCGTTATCGAAGACATCACTGTTGGTGACGGTGACGAGGCCAAGGCCGGTGGCATTGTCAACGTGCACTATCTCGGTGTCGATTACGAATCAGGTGCCGAGTTTGACTCGTCGTGGTCGCGTGGCGAACCGATCGAATTTCCGCTCGCGATGCTCGTGAAAGGTTGGCAAGAAGGTATCCCCGGCATGCGTGTCGGCGGTCGCCGTAAGCTTATCTGCCCGCCGCAGCTCGCCTACGGCAATGGCGGTGGTCACCCGCTCTCGGGTCGCACGCTGGTTTTTGTGATCGACCTGCTCGGCGTGAAGTAGTTGTTTGTTTCGATGAATGGGCCGGCTCGCATATGCGTGCCGGCCCATTCATACTCGACCACGGGTGAGCTGCCAGTGTCGATATTTGTGTGCAATTGCGATTGCTGGGTATAGTGGTGAGGTTGCCGTGTAACCGGCCGCGGAAAGAGAGAGCGCCCACAACGGGTGAGGCGCGCCGCGCAGCGAACGAAGGGGATGCCCATGGCGCTGGATGCCCAGAAGAAGAACGAAATCATTACCGAATACGCCACCCACGAGGGCGACACGGGCAGCCCCGAGGTGCAGGTTGCACTGCTGACCGCGCGTATCAAAGAACTCACCGAGCACCTCAAATTCCACAAACACGACCACCACTCGCGACGTGGCCTGTTGCTGATGGTTGGTCAGCGTCGTCGCCTGCTCAGCTATCTTGCCGATGTCGACATTGAGCGCTATCGTTCGCTCATTGAGCGTCTGGGGCTGCGCCGCTAGTCGCAAAACGAGTCTGTTTCGCTGTGCCCCACCGGTGAATCGGTGGGGCACAGTTGTTTGCTCGAGGTGGGCGATTTCCAGACCGGTTATGAACGGCATAAAATTAGGGGTATGAGTCAGGATCAAGAGCCCAACACCAAGTCCACCTCGGGCAGCAAACCGAGCCACGACAAGAAGGCTGCAGCCGGAGCGGCTGCAAAGCGGGCCACTACTTTCACCACGCTCGATTCGCTGCGAGCCGACGATGCATCCACCTATCGCCTCGATCAGGCAGGTCTTCCTGATATGGCCGACGAGGTTGACGAGTTGCGCGAACTGCGCGGCCACAGCAGTGCCGACCCGGATGCATGGCGCCAGGGGTACCCATACGACAAGAAACTGACCCGTCGTGTCTACGAACGTCAGAAGCGGTTGCTGCAGATCGAACTGCTCAAATTGCAGACCTGGGTGAAAGAAACCGGGCAAAAGATCATCATTATTTTTGAGGGACGCGATGCGGCCGGTAAGGGTGGCGCGATTAAGCGTTTCATGGAACACCTCAACCCGCGTGGCGCCCGCACTGTGGCACTCGAGAAACCCACCGAAAAAGAAGCGACCCAGTGGTACTTCCAGCGCTACGTCGAGCACTTGCCCTCGGGTGGCGAAATCGTGCTATTCGACCGGTCTTGGTATAACCGTGCCGGTGTTGAGCGCGTGATGGGTTATTGCACTCCCACCGAGTACCTTGAGTTCACTCGTTCAGCACCCGAGTTTGAACGGATGCTGGTGAACTCGGGTATCCACGTCATCAAGTTCTGGTTCTCGGTGGGACGTGCCGAGCAGCTGTCACGCTTCGCCTCGCGCCGTGATGACCCGGTGCGCCAATGGAAACTCTCACCGACCGACCTCGCATCGCTCGATAAATGGGACGACTACACCGATGCTAAAGAGGCAATGTTCTTCTACACCGACACGGCTGAGTCGCCCTGGACCGTGGTGAAGTCGAACGATAAGAAGCGTGCGCGGCTTGAAGCTATGCGTCACGTGTTATCACTATTTGACTATCCGGGCAAAGACATTCGTGTGGTTGGTGAACCCGATCCAAAGATTGTCGGTTCGCCGCGCGAAATTTACGACCAGGGTGAACAGCCCGCGGGTGAGTTCCCGAACGTGCACCCCTAAACCTGCGCAGCTCGGGTCGGCACCCACCGGCCCGAGCTGCAATATGACGCGATATGGCGCCGTGTGACGCACTACTGCGCCGCAGTGGCGCCTGTCGCGCATCCTCAAATAGGTTCGCCTCACCCTGTCGGCACCGAAACCGCCGGCTTTGGAAGATATGAAAGAGGCGAATAGTGACCGAGCCAACCGCGCTAACCCAGGCCGTACGGGCTGGAATTGAAACCGACCGCAACTACGGAGCTGTCGTGCCCCCGGTGTACAGCTCGACCAACTACGCATTCGCCGCGCTCGGCGAACCCCGGAAGTTTGACTACACCCGATCGGGCAATCCGACCCGTGCACTGCTGGGAGAGGCGATCGCAAAACTTGAAGGCGGTGCCGGCGCTACTGTTGTCGCCACCGGTATGGCGGCAGTGCTGCTTCCCCTCGTTGCACTGCTGCGCGCAGGCGACACGGTGGCCTATCCGCACGACTGTTATGGCGGTTCATGGCGGCAGTTTGAACAGCTGGCAAGTAAGGGGCTTTATCGCTTCAAACCCGTAGATTTCACCGACCCCGATGCTGCTGCCACTCGGTTGCAGCAGCTGCGACCCCAGCTCGTATGGCTTGAGACGCCGTCAAACCCGCTGCTGCGGCTTACCGATTTGCGGGCCGTAACGGCTGCCGCCCACGCTGCCGAGTCGCTCGTGGTAGCTGACAATACATTCCTCACTCCGCTGTTGCAGCAGCCGTTTGAGTTCGGGGTCGATGTTGTTGTGCACTCGGTGACCAAGTACCTCAACGGCCACTCGGACGTGGTGCAGGGGGCGGTGGTTGCAAAAACGGCCGAGCACGCCGAACTATTTGATTGGTGGGGCAATGTGCTCGGTGTTACCGCATCGCCGGTCGATGCGCATCAAGTGCTGCGGGGGCTGCGTACGCTCGAGTTGCGTGTTGAACGCCATCAGCGCAATGCAGAGGAGATTGTCGCAGCAATCGCCAATCACCCGGCAATCAAGCGCATCAATTTTCCGGGGCTTGCAGCGCATCCACAGCATGAACTCGCGGCTCGGCAGCAGCGTGGCTTCGGCGCCATGTTGTCGCTCGAACTCGACGGTGGAATCGACGCGGTACGCAGATTTGTTGACGCACTGCAGCTATTCAGTCTTGCCGAGTCGCTCGGCGGTACCGAATCGCTCGTGGCGCATCCGGCAACGATGACCCATGCGGCCATGACCTCCGAAGCCAGGCAGGCGGCCGGGATCAGCGACGGGTTGGTGCGTATCTCGGTTGGGATTGAACCAGTCGTTGATCTGATCACCGATTTACAGCGCGGTCTGGATGCTGCCCGCAGCTAGTTCATGATCGTTGACGCACCGGCGTTGAGCCGCCGCAAATTTTGTGCGGCGACTCACGTTTACCCGGTACACCGGCAGTTTTGCCGTTTCTCGCGGTAGACTGGGTCAGTCCGTATCCATCCGCACAGTGCCTACGCGGCTGATTGTCGGTGGCGGAGGGCTGGTACCGATTCCAGAACTTGGTTACTGATGGTCAGCGCGGGATGCTCAGCACCGACCGGTGTTGAGATACGGCAACACTGTGCGGGCGACAGAAGGAGGAGACCTTGGAGGGTCCCGAAATCAAGTTCGCCGAGACCGTGATTGATAACGGTAAGTTCGGCACTCGTACCATCCGCTTTGAAACCGGCCGTCTTGCCCAGCAGGCGCAGGGATCGGCAGTGGCCTATCTCGACGGCGAAACCATGCTGCTGTCAGCCACGAGCGTTTCGAAGCAGCCGAAAGATCACTTCGACTTCTTCCCGCTAACAGTTGATGTTGAAGAGCGTGCCTATGCGAAAGGCGCGATTCCCGGTTCGTTCTTCCGCCGTGAGGGTCGGCCCTCGACCGAGGCGATTCTGGCGTGTCGCCTGATCGACCGCCCGATGCGACCGTCATTCATCGACGGTCTGCGCAACGAGGTGCAGATCGTGGTCACTGTGCTCTCGATCGCACCCGACGAAACCTATGATGTGCTCGCGGTAAACGCGGCGTCGATGTCGTCGCAGATCTCAGGTGTCCCGTTCTCGGGTCCGATTGGTGCGGTGCGGATCGCGCTGATCGACGGTCAGTGGGTGGCTTTCCCGAAGCACTCGCAGCTGAACGAAGCCGTATTTGAGCTGACTGTGGCAGGACGCTTGATCACCCGCAAGGACGGCAGTGAAGACATCGCCATCATGACCGTTGAGGCACAGGCCACCGACAATGCCTGGGACCTCATTAAGGCTGGCGCACAGAAACCCGACGAGCGCGTTGTGGCGCAGGGTCTGGAGGCTTCAAAGCCGTTTATCGCCCAGCTCGTCCGCGCCCAGCAACAGGTTGCCGACCAGGTGAATAAGCAGGTTGCCGAGTACCCGACCTTCCCGGCCTACACCCCAGAGGTGCTCGATGAGGTGCGTGCGCTCGCCGAGGTTGAGCTGCGTGACGTTTACCAGATTGCCGAAAAGATCGCGCGTCAGGACGCTGACGACGCGCTCAAGGAGCGTGTCAAAGAAGCCATCGCGGCCAAGGTTGAGGCTGAACAGCTGCCTGAGGGCTCGCTCGAACAGGTTTCGGCGGCCTACAAGAGCGTTACCAAAGACGTGGTGCGTGGCCGCATCCTTGCCGAGGGAGTGCGCATGGATGGCCGCGGCGTCGCCGATATTCGCCAGCTCGATGCCGAAGTTGACGTGGTTCCGCGCGTGCACGGCTCGGCAATCTTCCAGCGCGGCGAGACTCAGATTCTCGGGGTCACCACGTTGAACATGCTCAAGATGGAGCAGCAGATTGACTCGCTCTCGCCCGTTGAGAGCAAGCGTTACATGCACCACTACAACTTCCCGCCCTATTCGACCGGAGAGACTGGTCGGGTGGGGTCACCGAAGCGACGCGAAATCGGTCACGGCAACCTTGCCGAGAAGGCGCTAATCGCGGTGCTTCCCGCTCGCGAAGAGTTCCCGTACGCCATCCGCCAGGTGTCAGAAGCCCTCGGGTCGAACGGCTCGACCTCGATGGGATCGGTGTGCGCTTCAACCCTTTCGCTGCTGAACGCCGGTGTGCCGCTGCGCGCTACGGTTGCCGGAATCGCGATGGGGCTAGTGTCAGCAGAGGTCGACGGCCAGATGAAGTACCAGGCGCTCACCGACATCCTCGGTGCCGAGGATGCACTCGGCGACATGGACTTCAAAGTTGCCGGTACCGCCGAGTTCATTACTGCCCTGCAGCTTGACACCAAGCTCGACGGTATCCCCAGTGAGGTGCTTGATGCAGCACTGCAGCAGGCGCACGACGCTCGCATCCAGATCCTCGATCAGGCAATCAATGCCGTGATCGATGAGCCAGACGAGATGGCCCCCACCGCACCGCGCATCATCTCCGTGAAGATCCCGGTCGACAAGATCGGCGAGGTGATCGGCCCCAAGGGTAAGGTCATCAACCAGATTCAGGAAGACACCGGTGCTGAGATTTCGATCGAAGATGACGGTACCGTCTTTATCGGCGCAACCGACGGCCCCTCGGCTGAGGCTGCACGCGATGCCGTGAACCAGATTGCCAACCCGCAAACTCCCGAGGTTGGCGAACAGTATCTCGGCACTGTCGTGAAGATTGCCTCGTTCGGCGCCTTCATCTCGCTGCTGCCCGGTAAAGACGGCCTGCTGCACATCTCTGAGGTTCGTAAGCTCGCCGGCGGTAAGCGCATCGACGACGTTGAGTCGGTGCTCTCGGTGGGGCAAAAGCTGCTTGTGCGCGTCACCAAGATCGATAATCGCGGCAAGCTTTCGCTCGAACCGGTGCTCGACGAGGATGAAGCCGACAACAAGGCCGAAACCGAAGATTCGGCACAGTAGTAAACGAGACGGGCGACGCCAGGGGCGTAGCCGCTACTCACTGAACTGCACCCCATCGATCATTAGGATCGGTGGGGTGCAGTTTGTTGCACTTAGGGCTACTGAGCGGGCTGCTCAAACACCGCCATCACGTGGCCGCGGGCAATGACGTGCTCGCGGAGCATGAAGTGCACTCGAGCCGCGGTCAGGTCAGCGGGTAGATCAAGCCGGGTGTTGAGCGCCTGCACCGTAAAGAAATAGCGGTGCGGCCCGTGACCGGCCGGGGGAGCTGCACCGATGTACTCGCGGCTGAGCGCCTCGTTAAAGCCGAGGCTCGTACCTGCGGGCAGGTCGGCAAGGTCGCCGGTGCCCGCGTTTTCAGGCAGCTCGTGACAGTCGGCGGGGATGTTGTACACCACCCAGTGCCAGAAACCCGACATGGTGGGTGCGTCGGGGTCGTAACAGGTGACGGTGTAGCTTTTTGCCCCGGGCACGGCCTGCCAGCGCAGCTCAGGTGAGCGTTCGGACCCACCGTGGGTAGCACCCACATGAGTCATGGGAAGCGTGTCGCCATCGGCGAAGCCTGCCGACACCTGCAGTTTGGCTACCTGGGGGAGCTGCTCATAAGGGTTACTGGTGGGAAGAGTCACGTCATACCTCGCAGTCATAAATGGTCGGTAATACCTGAGGCTTACGCTGCCACGCGGGAATCTATGAATCCTGGAGATGTATGGGGCGAATGTCGAGGGCTGCGGGTAGGCTGATCGCCGATCATCATGACTACGCCCATTGAACTCCCGCTCTCGCTTCCCGAAATCGACACCGAGGTTGCCGGTGGTGCCCGGCTGCGTCGATCGGTGCTGCAGAACGGCCTGCGACTCATCACCGAAGATGTGCCAGGTGCTGCCTCGGCAACGGTCGGATTTTTTGTTCCGCTTGGCTCTCGCGATGAATCGGGTGCCGAGTATGGTTCAAGCCACTTCCTCGAACACCTCCTGTTTAAAGGCACCCCCAGCCGTACCGCACGTGATGTGGCTGCCGAGTTTGAACGTGTCGGCGGTGACTTTAACGCGGCCACATCGCGCGAACAGACCTACTATCACGCCCGGGTGCGCGATCACGATCTGCCGATGGCGCTGACCGTGCTCGCCGATATGATCACCTCATCGCTGCTGGATGCGACAGAGTTTGCCACCGAGCGCGGGGTGATCCTCGAAGAGATCGCGATGAGCGACGACGACCCCATTGATGTGCTCTGGAACACGGCGTGGGCCACCCACTTTGGTGAGCATCCCCTCGGCCGCCCGATTGCTGGCACCGTCGATTCGATCTCGGCCGTGAATCGCGATGAGGTCTACGACTTCTATCGCCGCAACTATGAGCCGCACCGGCTCGTTGTCGCCATCGCCGGACGTGTCGATCATGATCATGCTCTCGAGATTCTTACTGCCGGGCTCGAAGCGGGTGGATGGTCGTCTGCTACCGGGCAGTCGCCGGTGGCGCGTCGTAGCGGGGCGCTCGTGCGCCCGGCTGGCGGGTTCACGCATATCGACCGCGCGCTCGAACAGACCAATATCGTGATCGCTGGAGCCAGCATCCACGCCACCGATGAGCGCCGCACCGCCAATGCGATGTTGCACCACATACTCGGTGGCGGTATGGCCTCACGGTTGTTTCAAGAAGTTCGCGAGAAGCGCGGGCTTGCTTACGCGGTGCATTCATTTTGCGCCGGGCACACCGATGCCGGTATTGGCGGTGTTTACGTGGGATGCCGTCCCGACCGAGCCGCTGAGGCAGTGGATGTGGCCGTTGCCGAGCTGCAGCGAATTGCCGATGACGGGGTGAGTGAAAGTGAGCTAGCCGATGCTGTGTCATCCGGCGCCGGTGCCGGCGCGCTGGCACTCGAATCAAATGTCACCCGGATGCATCGGCTGGGCCGCGCCGAAACGGTGCTCGGCGAGTTTGGCGACCTCGATGTTGCGGTGGCCCGGCTCGAAACGGTGACGCGCGAAGAGGTGCAGGCCCTCGCCCAAGATTTGGTTGCAAATCTGTGCACGGTGTCGGTGATCGGTCCGCTCGCAGCGGCCGCAAGAACTCGTTTGGAGCAGACACTATGAGCCACTACCTGTATCTGGTTCGTCACGGGCAGCAGGAGAATGCCGAGTTCGGCATAGATGAAGGTCCGCTGTCGCCGCGCGGTCAGAGTCAGGCCCACGCGCTCGGCGCCCGGTTGCGGCAGGTGCCCTTTGATGAGGCGTTTACCTCGCCACTGGAACGCGCGGTGGAGACCGCCGCGATCTTAGACAACTACACGCAGGGGCCAGCGATCGAGCGCTCAAATCTGCTGTTTGACTGCATCCCTTCATCGGGTGAGGGCGCACCCGAGGTTTATGAAACTTTCTTCTCGGGGGTCAGCGAGGAAGATATCGAGGCAGGGGAAGCGCAGATGCATGATGCTGCCGAAACCTGGTTGACTCGCTCGGGAGAAGACCGGCACACGCTGCTGGTGACTCACAATTTTGTCATCGGTGAGTTTGTGCGCCGCACCCTGGAGCTTCCCAAATGGCGCTGGCTCGCGCTCGGCACCGGTAATTGCGCGCTGACGGTGATTCGCCTGCGCAGCGGAAAACCGAGTGAGCTGGTGCTATTTGGGGACGTGTCTCATCTGCCGCCGACGGAGCGAACCGGACTGTCGTGGTTTCCGGCTATCTAGTGGTGCTGTCGAGTGCGCCGTGCGGCAGGTAGTGAGGGCCTAGGCTAAAAAACATGACCATTTCAATTGCCATTACCGGCGCCACCGGACGGATGGGGCGGCTGATCAGCGACCTGATTGCACAGAGCGACGAGTTTGCGCTGCACGCGCAGCTTGATAGCTCAAGTGACCTCGATGAGATGCTCGGCGCCGACGTGGTGATTGATGTTACGAACTATGAGGTATCCCGCCGCGTGGTCGATTTTGCAGTGCACCACGGCAGTAACGTGGTTGTCGGCACCAGCGGCTGGAATAGTGATCGCATTGCCGAACTCGAATCGCGCTTGCCAGCCGACCGAGGCGTTATTATCGTGCCCAATTTTTCGATCGGGTCGGTGCTTGGCACTCAGCTTGCGATAGTGGCGGCGAAGCTCTTTGAATCGGTGGAAATCATTGAGTCACATCACGATGGCAAAATTGACTCGCCCTCGGGCACCGCGGTGCGTACCGCCGAGGCAATTGCTCACGCACGCCAAACACCGCTTGCGCCACCGTTTGTGCAGCAGCGGGCTCGGGGCGAAGTGGTCGCCGGAGTGCCCATTCACTCGTTACGATTGCGTGGGGTTGTTGCCGACCAGCGTGTGATCTTCGGCGGTGTGGGTGAAACGCTCGAGATCCGCCATGAAACCCTCTCAGCCGACGCCTATGCCTACGGCATTACTAGGGCGCTGCACGCTGCGCCTCAGGTGCGCGGAGTAACCGTCGGGCTCGAACAACTGCTGGGGCTTAATGGCCGTGACGCGCGGGGGAGCGACGCCCAATGAAACGTTGGCCACCGGCCATGTGGGGCGTACTATTTGTCACGCTACTCACCGCTCTATATCTGGTTGTGGTTGTCGGAATCTCCTGGGGGCTCCTAACCTCGGGCGACCCTGTCGCGATCATTATGGGTGCGGCGCTTATCGTTTTTCCGCTGTTTGGTGCGGTGTTTGTCGCGCGCGATTTGCTGTTTGCGATGCAAGGAAATCGTTTGTTGCAACAGCTGGCCGAGGCCCATGAACTGCCCGAAGACGACCTGCCAAAGCGCCCCAGCGGGCGTGTGGTACGTCAAGCTGCCGATGCTGACTTCGAACGGTGGAAGAACGAGGTAGAGGCAACTCCACAAGCGTGGGCTGCGTGGGCACGGCTTTCGCTCGCCTACCGAGCGGCGGGTGACTCGCATCGTGCCCGTGCCGCAATGCGGCAGGCGATCAGCTTGGAGCATGCCGAGCGCCAACAGGCAGGGTAGGCTGTGGGCGTGAGTGACGCGATTGAATTCCGTGATGATGTAACTGTTGAGTTGGTTCGTGCCCAGGCAAGTGATAGCGATGTGCTGTACTCGGCCCGCGTCTCGACGGTGGGTGAGCAGACCCTGGTAACTGATGCGCAGGCCACGGAATCGGGAGAGCTCGCCAAACGTGACCTCGGGCTCATTAACTTTTTGATGCGCGACCGGCACGGCACTCCGTTCGAGCACAACTCAATGACGTTCTATGTTTCCGCGCCAATTTTTGTGTTCCGTGAGTTTCAACGACACCGGATGGCAAGCTATAACGAAGAGTCGGGCCGCTATCGGCAGCTGCGTCCGGTGTTTTACGTGCCGAACCGCGACCGTATGCTCGTGCAGGAGGGGCGCCCCGGTAAGTACGAATTCTTTCCCGGCACCCCCGAACAGCACGAGCTGGTAGAACTCGAAATTCGCGAGTCGTCTATCCGTTCGTATGAGTCGTATCAGCGGATGCTTGCGGCAGGGGTTGCACGCGAGGTGGCCCGTTCGGTATTGCCAGTGAACATCTACTCGAGCATGTACGTCACCATGAACTCGCGTTCGTTGATGAACTTTCTCTCGCTGCGCACCAAGCGAGACGACTCAACGTTCCCGTCATTCCCACAGCGAGAGATCGAGATGGTGGCCGAAAAAATGGAATCGTTCTGGCGCGAACTGATGCCGGTAACGGCCGAGGCCTTCGACAAGAACGGTCGCGTTGCCCCCTAGCTCGCCGCCGGTGGGAGAACCGGTACCCGCCGACGGTGCGCTACCGCTAGAATCAGTGTCGGCGGGTCGCCAGTTCGGTGCCTATGTGCATATTCCGTTTTGTCGGGTGCGCTGCGGCTACTGTGATTTCAACACCTACACCGCTGAAGAGCTCGGTTCGGTGAGTCGCGGTAACTACGCTGATTCGGTGCTACGCGAGATCGCACTGGCGCACGGTGTGCTGAAACGCGCGGGACATCACGAACCGCTTTCGACCGTCTTTTTCGGCGGCGGTACACCGACACTCCTACCCGCCGACGATCTGATTGCTGTGCTGTGGGCGCTGCGCGACACGTTTGGCATTGCTTCGGATGCCGAGGTGACCGTCGAAGCGAATCCCGACACCGTGGATGCCGAAAAACTTGCCGCACTGCGCGCTGGCGGTGTAACCCGGGTGAGTTTTGGAATGCAGTCGGCTGTGCCGAGCGTGCTCGCAACGCTCGATCGCACGCACACACCCGAACGGGTGCCCGAGGTGGTGGCAGCGGCGAAAGCGGCCGGATTGGAAACCTCGGTCGACCTCATCTACGGTGCCCCCGGAGAAACACTCACCGATTGGGAGTGTTCGCTGAAGGCGGCAATTGCCCTAGAACCCACCCACATTTCTGCGTATGCGCTCATCGTGGAGCCCGGCACGGCCCTGGCTCGGCGCATCCGCTGCGGCGAACTCGCCCCGGTTAGCGATGATCTGCAGGCCGATATGTATGAACTCGCTGATGCGCGATTGGGCGAGGCCGGATTCGAATGGTACGAGATCTCAAACTGGTCGCTCGGCGGTAAACATCCGTCGCGACATAATCTGGCCTACTGGCACGACACCGATTGGTGGGGTTTCGGGCCCGGCGCGCACAGCCACGTTGACGGAGTAAGGTTTTGGAACGTGAAGCACCCGGCCGCATATGGTGACCGGCTCACAGCGGGAGTCTCACCCGCTCAGGGTAGGGAGGTGCTCGGCGCGCAAGAACGCACCCTTGAGCGGGTGCTGCTACGTACCCGGTTGCGCGAGGGGTTGCCGGTTATCGAGCTACCTGACCGTTCGCGCGTGCCAGAACTCATTGCTGATGGGTTGGTGGATGCGGCGGCGGCGATGCGGGGCCGGATCGTACTGACGCTGCGCGGACGGCTGCTGGCAGACGTGGTGGCGCGCACCCTCGCCTAGACATACTCGTGCCATTACTCATAATGATGGGGTGAAATACACAAAAATGGGTTGCGAACTGTCGAGTTCGCGACCCACTTTGTGAAGTGTGCGGTGACTACTGCACGAGGTTCAATGTGAACGGGTAGCGGTAGCCGCCGTTGTTGCTGGTTTCAATGGTCGCGTAGATCGCGAAGATGACATTGATTAGCCACACGGCACTGAGCAGGATGCCGCCTATGATCCCGCCGATAACCGGGATGACGGAGAGTATGCCGCAGGCAATCGAGGCGATTGTCACGGTGATGCCCCAATTGAGGGCCTCTTTCCCCTCGCGGTCGTGAGCTTCACTGGTTTCGCGCGTTGCGAGCCAGTACACGAGCGGGCCGATCACCGAGACGAGGTTCAACAGGTGGCCCCAGATGAGCGAGGTATTGGGGTTCGTCGATGGCGGTTGACCCGGCTGACCGTGCTGGCCGACGCCGTAGGGGGTCTGCGGCTGGGAGCCGTTGCCGGGCTGCGACTGGTCGGGAGTCGAAGTCATCTTGAATTGTCCTTCCGCTGCGGATCGGTTTCGTTACAGCTAACACGAGCAGTGTGTCGAGCAGCGAGCCCAGTTGTCAGTTACGCGGGCAGCGAAACGGCCAATGTACCCATCTGGCGGCGTACAATTGGCAGTCAACGTGTTGGAGTGCAAACTCAGAACGGTGGTGAACTGATGATTACCGAGCGGAGCCTCGAGGTGCTGCGCGCAATTGTCGGGGACTATGTGGCCACCAGCGAACCGGTAGGGTCGCAACGGATTGTTGATCGGCACGGATTTAATGTGTCGGCGGCAACGATTCGAAACGATATGTCGGTGCTCGAAGAGGCTGAACTCATCACGGCCCCGCACACCTCGTCGGGACGTATCCCGACCGACAAGGGGTACCGCGTGTTCGTTGACCGGTTGGCCGAGGTGCGCCCGCTATCACCGGCGCAACGTCGGGCGATTTCGCAATTTATGGCCGGCACTCTCGACCCCGAGCAATTGCTTGACCGATCGGTGCGAATGCTCGCTCAGCTCACGGGATCGGTTGCCATTGGACACCTGCCGTCGCTGTTAAACACTGATGTGCACCGTATTGAGCTCGTGCCGCTGCACGAGCGGCGGGTGCTCACGGTGCTGATTACCGATAGCGGTCGCGTCGAGCAGCGTATTACCGAACTGCCCGCGCCCGCCACTGCCGAGCTGCTTACTCGGTTGCGGGATCGATTCAACGAACAGCTGGTGGGCAAACCGCTCCGGGATGCGGCGGCGCTGCTGCGCAACCCCGATGAGTTTCTCACACCTGAAGATGTGGCAGCGGGCACCCCGCTGGCCGCCGCACTCGTTGACCAGGTGCTGGCGAATCAGCATCACCGCCTAGTGATCGCGGGTGCCGCAAACCTGGCACGTTCAGAACGAGACTTTTCGACCATCCTGCCGCTTTTGGAAGCTATCGAAGAGCAGGTGGTGCTGCTTCGCCTATTCACCGAACTCGATATCAACGACCGCGAGGTGGCGGTATCTATCGGTCACGAACATGAAGACGCCACGCTTGAAGAGGCGAGCGTGGTAGCGACCCAGTATCGAGCGGAGGGTGGTGCGGCGCGCGTGGGACTTCTGGGCCCAACACGAATGGACTACTCAAACAATATTGCCGCGGTGCGTGCGGTTGCCCGATATCTCTCGCGGCTGATCGACGACATCCACGATTGATCCGCTCCGCACTGTAGACCGAACGTTGCACCCCCTTTCAACCACAGTTATGAGGAGCCGTTTAACTTGGCAGATTTCTACGAAACCCTCGGTGTTGCCCGTGATGCGAGCCAGGACGAAATCAAGAGGGCCTATCGCAAGCTTGCGCGGCAGCTGCATCCCGATGTGAACCCGTCACCAGAAGCTGCCGAGAAGTTCAAGGATGTAACCGCGGCCTACGACACGCTCGGTGACCCGCAGCGCCGGCGACAGTACGATGCCGGACCGAGCGCCGGCGGCGGCTTCGGCTTTGGTGATATTTTCGACGCTTTCTTTGGTGGTGCAGCGGGTGGTCGCGGTCCGCGGTCGCGTGCGCAGCGCGGACAGGATGCGCTGGTGCACGTCGATCTCGACCTGCACGAGGTGATGTTTGGCACGCACCGCGATATTGAGGTCAACACCGCTGAACGCTGCCCCGATTGTGACGGGACCTGCTGCGCCGACGGCGTGTCACCGAAGACCTGTTCAGAATGTGGCGGTGCCGGTGAGGTGCGCCGCCAGGTGCGTTCGGTGCTCGGGCCGGTGATCACCGCCTCACCGTGCGGCACCTGCCACGGCTACGGCACGGTGATCGACAAACACTGCAACACCTGCCACGGCCAGGGTCGAGTGCGGGCGCGCACCACGATTCCGGTTGATGTTCCCGCGGGCGTTGACTCTGGTCTGCGTATCCGGCTTCCCGGTCAGGGGGAGGCAGGCCCCGCGGGTGGCACCAATGCCGATCTGTATCTTGAGATTCGGGTTCGCGATCATGAGGTTTGGCATCGTTCGGACGACGATCTCGAATGCCTGCTCGAAGTGGGCATGGTTGACGCGGTGCTCGGCGCGCACGTTACGCTGCCGGGACTCGGCGGGGATATCGAACTCGATATCCCCGCCGGAGTACAGTCGGGCGAGGTGCTCACCGTGGCTGGGCGCGGCATCACCCGCCTACAATCGACCCAGCGCGGTGATGTGAAGGTAACCGTGCAGGTGATCACTCCGACGAAGCTCGATGGCCGACAAAAGCAGCTGCTGCGCGAGTTTGCCGAACGCGACCGCAATTCAGCCAAACCTAAACTCGCAGCCACGAAACACGGTTTGTTCTCGAAGATGCGGGAACGATTCGGGCGCTAATGGCACACGCGTATCTGGTGGAGTGGCTCGCCGATACCGCTGCCGGCGAGCAAATCACCGTTGACGGTGATGAGGCGCGACACGCGGTGAAAGTAGCGCGCCTGCGGGTGGGTGAACAGATTGAACTGTTGAACGGGCAGGGCATGCGCGCGGTGTGTGAAACTATTGCCGTGTCGCCAAGCGCTTTCGAAGTGCACGTGCTCGAGGTGACGCGGGACGCTGAGCCGAATCCGCGCATCCACCTGGTGCAAGCGCTTGCCAAAGGCGGCCGTGACGAGATGGCGGTGCAGGCCGCGGTAGAACTCGGTGTCAGTTCGGTAACACCGTGGCAGGCGCACCGCTCGGTTTCGCAGTGGCGTGGTGAGAAGGTGGCCCGGCAGCGAGATCGCTGGGCGAGTATCTGCCGCGAGGCCGCGAAGCAATCACTGGCATCACGACTACCTGCCGTTGCCGAACTTGCAGTGAGCGTGCCGCAACTCATGCAGCGGATGCCTGCTGCACAGGTGTTCGTGCTCGATCCGCGAGCTGAAAAACGGCTGAGCGAGATTGATTGCACCGGCGACGATGTCGTGCTCGTCGTGGGCCCCGAGGGTGGTATTGAGCCGCACGAACTCGATGAGTTTACACAGTTTGGCGCGCAGCGAGTTCGTCTCGGCAATGAAGTGCTACGCAGCTCAACGGCTGGTCCGGCCGCTATCGCGGTGTTACAGGTCAAACTTGGCCACTGGTAATGGCTTTCGAGATCGGCGTTCTGCGGTTCATATGGCGGAGCCAACTAGACTCGAAGCCATGACCCAGCCCAGCATTTTTACTCGAATTATCCAGCGCGAAATCCCCAGCGACATCGTGTTTGAAGACGATCGGGTGATCGCGTTCCGCGACATTGCTCCGCAGGCGCCGCTGCACGTGCTCGTGGTGCCAAAAACCGAACAGTACCGTGACGTAACCGAACTCGCCAGCGGCGATGCGCAGCTGCTTGCGCACGTGGTTACGGTTGCCAAACAGATCGCCACCGAACACGCGGATGGTGACTTTCGACTTGTATTCAACACCGGTGCCGGCGGTGGGCAGACCGTGTTCCACGTGCACGCGCATGTGCTCGCCGGTGGCCTTGAAGAGGGATCACTTGCCTAATTCTGCGAATCAGCGATTCACCACGCGCGAAGAAGAACTTATCGAACGAACAGTGGTGGTTGAGAGTGTGCCAATGGTGCAGCTGCTCGGCCCCGGCGACCGTTTGCTGAAAACGGTCGAACGTGAACACCCTCGAGTTACCGTGTTGGCCCGCGGTAACGAACTCACCTTTCGCGGCGCCGAAGACGAGGTAAAAGCCGCCCAACAGCTCGTTGACGAGCTGCTCGAATTGGCCCGTCAAGGTATTCCGGTAGAGCCCGAGCAGGTGTCTCGCAGCGCGAAGCTGTTGGCGACTCCGGGCGCACCGGCCCCAGCACAGGTGCTTGGTGAGGCTATTGTTTCTTCGCGCGGAAAGACGATTCGCCCCAAAACACTGGGGCAAAAGCGCTATGTTGACGCGATTGACGAGCACACCATCACCTTCGGTATTGGGCCGGCGGGCACGGGGAAGACCTATTTGGCAATGGCCAAAGCCGTGCAAGCGTTGCAGCGCAAGGAGGTAGCGCGGTTGATTCTCACCCGACCGGCGGTTGAGGCGGGGGAGCGGCTTGGTTTTTTGCCCGGCACGCTCAACGACAAGATCGACCCCTATCTGCGGCCGCTCTTTGATGCTCTGCAAGAAATGCTTGACCCCGATCTTGTGGTGAAACTCATGGCCACCAACGTTGTTGAGGTGGCGCCACTGGCTTATATGCGTGGGCGCACACTCAACGATGCGTTTGTCATTCTGGATGAGGCACAAAACACCACTCCAGAACAAATGAAGATGTTCCTCACGAGGCTGGGCTTTGGGTCGAAGATGGTGGTCACCGGCGACATCACGCAGATCGACCTACCTGGCGGTGCCTCAGGCCTCAAACATGCCTCATCGGTGCTTGGAAATATCGAGGATGTGCACTTTGCTCGGCTCACGAGCGAGGACGTGGTGCGACACACGCTTGTCGGTGAGATCGTTGATGCCTACACGGCATGGGATACGCGGCAGCAGCGTACCGCCGCTCAGCGTTCGCGGCGAAAGAACTAGCGATGAGTATCGAAATCAACAATGAATCAAATATGGCCGTTGACGAGGCACTGATTTTGCGGCTCGCCACGCATGTGCTCGACAGGCTCTTTATCCATCCCGATGCCGAACTCAATATTGTTTTTGTTGATGTGGGCCCGATGGAAGAGCTGCACGTGCAGTGGATGAACGAACCCGGTCCCACAGATGTGCTGAGTTTTCCGATGGACGAGTTGCGGCCCGGATCGATTGAGCGTCGCACCCCGCCGGGGCTGCTGGGAGATGTGGTGGTGTGCCCGCAGGTAGCGCAAGCGCAGGCGCTTGAGCACCGGGTCACCCCGATCGATGAGATTTTGTTGCTGGTGACCCACGGCACCTTGCATCTGCTGGGTTTTGATCACGCCGAGCCAGAAGAACATCGCGAAATGTTTGCGCTACAGGCAGAGCTGCTCGCTAGTTTCGCCGAATCGGAGCGGCGGGGAGGGCACCGCCGGTGATCTGGATACTGATCGCAGCGATCGCAGTTGCGGTGGTTCCCGTCACCGCCACGCTGTCAGCAGCCGAGGCCGCGCTTGGCTCACTTTCGCGTTCAGATATTGAAGAGGTTGCTGAACTACAGCGCCGCCCCGGAGCGGCCCAGCACGTCGCCACCGATATTGGCGCGCATGCAACAGCAATTGTGTTCACTCGAGTCGCGCTTGAGACAATGGCCGGCGTCGCCGTGGCTATCGCGGTGGCAAGGGCGCTCGATGACGATCTCGTGGCGTTCGTGCTCGCGAGCGCCGTGATGCTCGTGGTTGGGTTTGTAGTGACCGGCTCAAGCCCGCGGTCAATCGGTCGGGCACATCCCGAAGCTACTTTGCGATTCACCGCTTGGCTGATTCGCGGCTGTCGAGTGGTGGTGGGGCCGATTGCCGACCTGCTGGTCACCATCGGTGATGCGGTTACCCCCGGCCGGCCGGCGCGCGCGGGCCGGCTCACCTCGGAAGAACAGTTGCTGTCGATGGTTGATGAAGCCACCGAACTTGCGGTGTTTGATGAAGATGATCGTGAACTCATCCACTCAGTGGTTACCTTTGGTGATCACTACACGCGCGAACTCATGGTGGCTCGCACCGATATGGTCTCGGTGGATGCGGAATCAACCGTGGCCGAAGCCCTCGAGATTATGTTTAACGCCGGGTTTTCACGAGTTCCGGTGATTGGCCGCGACGGTGACGATGTGCGCGGTATCGCCTATCAGAAAGACCTGTCGCGCTATCTGCTTGACGAACAGGGCGACCGTAATGCCGGGATTACCGAGCATCTGCGACCGGCGCTAATCGTGCCCGAGTCGCTGCCCGCCGACGACCTGTTGCAGCGTATGCGCCGCGAGAGCGTGCACTTCGCCATCGTGATTGACGAATATGGCGGGGTAGCGGGGCTGGTGTCAATGGAAGACCTGATCGAAGAAATCGTTGGCGATATAGACGATGAGTACGACCGCGGTGGTGATGAGACAGAGTTGGTTGCGGATGGGTCGCTGCGAGTGCCCTCACGCATGTCTACCGGCGAGCTGGGGGAGCTATTCGACATTGAGCTTGAGGATGACGATGTTGATTCGGTGGGTGGGCTGCTGGGTAAAGAACTCGGCAAAGTGCCTGAGCCTGGCGATACGGTGGTGACGCACGGGCTCGAGCTGCGCGCTGAGCGGAGCGGTCGCCGGCGGCGCGTGACGACCGTGCTGGTGCGCTCAGTGGGTGACCCTGACGCTGCCGACGAGTATGGCGAGCTGCCTGATTCGCTCGAGCACGTGCTTGATGAGGGATATGGCACCACCGAGCCGCGCCGCACCCGACACCCGCGAAGTGGTGAACTCGGCGCATAATTGACCGATAACCACCGAACCACCCGCGGCGTGCGAGCATCGCAACCCGAAGTGATTGCTAACTCAGACAGAGAGTGGGGCTATGACTGAAACAAATCCCGAGGCGTATCGGGCTGGGTTCGTCACTTTTGTTGGCCGTCCGAACGTGGGAAAGTCAACGCTGACTAATGCGCTAGTGGGTGAGAAGATTGTCATCACCTCATCGAAACCGCAGACCACCCGGCGCACGGTGCGGGGCATCGTGCACCGTCCCAACGGGCAGCTCATCATCGTCGACACTCCCGGTATTCATCGACCCCGCACCCTACTGGGGCAGCGCCTTAACGACCTGGTTGAACAAGTGCTCCCCGACGTAGACGTGATCGGCTTTTGTGTACCCGCGGGCGAACCAATTGGTCCCGGTGACCGATTCATTAACGAACAGCTCAATACCGCGAAACAGGCGCGCAAGATAGCGATTGTGACCAAATGTGACACGGTCGCAAAAGCAAAAGTCGGTGCACAACTCGTGGCCGTTTCAGAACTGCGCGATTGGGATGCGATTGTGCCGGTATCGTCGCTCGAGCATTTCAATCTCGAACCGCTCGTCGGAGAGCTGCTGGCTGCCATGCCAGAGTCACCGCAGCTATACCCCGATGACATGATCACTGAGGAGACATTTGAGCAGCGGGCGGCAGAACTGATTCGCGAAGCCGCGCTCGAGGGTGTGCACGAGGAACTACCGCACTCAATTGCCGTGCTGATTGACGATATTGACGAGGACGAGGACGGCGCACTCGAGCTGTATGCGAGCCTGTTTGTCGAACGTGAGAGCCAAAAGGGGATTGTGATCGGTCACCGAGCCAGTCGCCTCAAGCGTGTGCGGCAACGCGCAGCGAAACAGATTTCGGCCATTGCGGGCGAGAAAGTGCGCGTGCAACTGCACGTGAAAGTCGCGAACAATTGGCAGCGCGACGCAAAACAGCTCGGCAAACTCGGCTTTTAACCATGGTGGCTGCTGAACATCATGATTGATTATCTGCGCGCCTATATCCGACCACAACCGCGGGAGGTATGGATCACCGATCTTGTGGTCGGTCTCGCATTGATGCTCACCGTGGGCTTCCCGTTTGTGCTCAGTAGCGACTGGAGCTTCTATTTCGACTGGGCAGTGGCCGCCACCTGGCCGTTTTTTACAGCCGGAATGCTGCTGCGGAGAATCTCGCCCGAGATCGCGTTCACGATCGTGTCGATCGGTTTCTTGGTCAAGCTCGTTACCGGTGCGCCTCCGCACGGTAACGACATAGGCCTGTTGATGGTCTACTACACCTGCGCGGCGCAAGCCTACCGCCGCGGATTTGTGACGAGTGCGCTGGCATCGGTTACCTATCCGATCATCTATGCGCTGCACCTGGCCATGTTCCCGCGTTCCGACCTCATCTTGATTGGCAATTTCACCGGCCGGGGTATCGGCGACTTCGGTGAGTTTGTGCAGTCGCTGCTGTACCTGGGGCTGCCAATTACTGCCGTTGCCGGAATGTTCTGGCTCGCGGGTCTCGTGCAGCGGGTGCAGGTGTTCAGCCGCGAAACAGCCCACGCAGCACAGCTGGTAGAACTCGAATATGAGCGCAGCCGCGAAAAACTTGTGGTCGAGCAAGAGCGACACCAGATTGCACGCGATATGCACGATGTGGTGGCTCACTCGCTCGCGGTGGTGGTGGCCCAGGCTGACGGCGCTCGCTACCTGGCCAAGACCGACCCCGCAAAGTCGGCGCAGGTGCTCGGCACTATTGCCGATACGGCGCGCTCGGCGCTTGTCGAAGTGCGAGCGCTGTTGGCTCAGCTACGCCACACGCAACCGAGCGGCCCGCAACAATCGATGGCCGATCTCGACAGTCTCATCGAACGGCTACGCACCGCCGGTTTGCAGGTCACCATTTCTGAGACCGGTCAGCGCGGGTCGCTCGGCGCGGCAACACAGCTTGCGGTGTACCGACTCATCCAGGAAGCACTCACCAACTCGCTCAAGTATGGGGACGGTCGCAAACCAACCACGGTGCAACTCGACTGGGGTAGTGCCCTCGACATTACGGTGCGCAATGACCTCACCACTCGCGCACCGAGGCTCTCGGGTGCCGGCCACGGATTGATCGGGATGCGCGAACGCATCCTGGTGATTGGTGGACTGGTGAGTGCGGGTACCGAAAGAAATCAATTCGTGGTGCGCGCACGAGTACCATTCCAGGGAGCCAGTCTGGTCACCGATAACCGTGACTTAACCTCGAGATTTGCCGCCCCCACGATCTCGGCGTCGCTCGAGCGGCAGGCACCACCCAAACACACCACAAACAATCGCTAGCGAGGCGGCTCGACTGCAAGGTAGCGGGTCGGCATGCGAAAATGAACGTGGATATTTCGGCGTACCGATCAGGACGGAGAACCACGTGACCACCTCGACTCCCGTTTCGGGAACCCCAATTACTGTTGCGCTCGTTGACGACCAGCAGCTTTTCCGCGGTGGTATTCGGATGCTGATTGAGAGTCAGCCCGATATGAAATTCGTTGGTGAGGCCGGTGATGGGATCGAGGCGATTCGGCTGGCTGCGACGGTGAAGCCGGATGTGCTGCTGATGGATGTGCGAATGCCAAATATGGACGGCATCGAAGCAACCCAGCAGATTGTCGCGCGTGGGCTCGATACCCGGGTGCTCGTACTGACCACCTTTGATCTCGACAAAGCGGTGGTGCGGGCCGTTGCCGTTGGTGCATCCGGATTTGTGCTCAAAGACGCTGATCCAGAGTTTCTCCTGGCAGCTATCCGCACCGTGCACTCGGGTTCAGAAGTGTTCGCGGCACAGGCGACCGCCGACCTCATCCGCCGATTTTCGCAGGCACCGGGCCGTCTCGGTGGCGAACCCGAAGAGTTCGCCACACTCACCGAGCGCGAACGAGAAATGTTCTTTCTGGCAGCCAAAGGCATGTCGAATAGTGAAATTGCCGCGAAAGAGTTTCTCTCGGAAGCGACCGTTAAGACGCATATTTCGCGCATCCTCGCGAAACTATCGCTGCGTGACCGCGTGCAGCTGGTGGTGTACGCCTACGAACACGGCCTGCTCTAGATCCCTCGCGGGTGGGCCCGGCCACAGCAGTGCTAGGATGGCGACATGTTCCGAAACGGCACCCTTCTTCTTCGTTGCCGCGACGAGGCTTAGTAACTAAGCCTTCCTCGTCGCGGAGTGTGTCGTTGGCTTAGGCCAGTTTGAACAGCAATCGGAAACAGAACCAGCCAGATGCATCTGGAGCGAGTTAACTGACGCCCTACAGGTGCCGGCGAAAGAGAAGTCGCTGTCGGTATCCGTGTCGGCAGTGCAGAGAGTGAAAAATGCAGAACTTTCAGCAACCATCAACGATGCCAGTGCATCGTTATCGTTCGTACCACGATCAGTTCGGAGTCACCCTGCCTGATCGCACTTGGCCCGACCGAGTGATCACCGAGGCTCCCCGCTGGTGCGCGGTTGACCTGCGTGATGGTAACCAGGCGCTTATCGATCCGATGTCGCCCGAACGTAAGAAGGTCATGTTCGAACTACTCGTTCGGATGGGATACAAAGAGATCGAGGTCGGTTTTCCGTCGGCAAGCCAGACCGACTACGACTTCATCCGCCAGCTGATCGATGAAGACCTGATTCCAGACGATGTCACCATCCAGGTGCTCACCCAGGCCCGCGAACACCTGGTCAAGCGCACCTTTGAATCGCTGCGGGGCGCAAAGCGCGCCATCGTGCACCTCTACAACTCGACTTCGGCGCTGCAGCGCGAAGTGGTCTTCCGACAAGACCGCGAGGGAGTTAAACAGATCGCGCTCGAGGGGGTGCGCATGTGTCAGCGCTTTGCGCACCTGGCCGAGGGCACCGACATTTACTGGGAATACTCGCCAGAAAGCTATACCGGCACCGAACTCGATTACGCCGTTGAGGTCTGCAACGCGGTGATCGAAGCGTTCGACCCCACCCCCGAGCACAAGATGATCATCAACCTGCCGGCAACCGTCGAGATGGCCACTCCGAACGTGTACGCCGACTCGATCGAGTGGATGAACCGTCACCTCGCTCGCCGTGACTCGATTCTACTGTCACTGCATCCGCACAACGACCGAGGCACCGCTGTTGCCGCTGCCGAACTCGGATACCTCGCGGGAGCCGATCGTATCGAGGGGTGTCTGTTCGGTAATGGTGAGCGCACCGGTAACGTCGACCTGGTGACCCTGGGCGTGAACCTGTTCACGCAGGGTATCGACCCGCAGATCGACTTCAGCAATATCGATGAGATTCGTCGCACGGTCGAATACTGCAACCAGTTGCGTGTTGGTGAGCGCACGCCCTGGGGCGGTGACCTCGTGTATACGGCATTTTCTGGGTCGCACCAAGACGCCATCAAGAAGGGGTTCGAAGCGATCGAAGCCCGAGCCGAAGCCGAGGGCAAGTCCGTCAACGAGATCGAATGGCAGGTTCCCTACCTGCCGGTCGACCCGCACGATCTGGGTCGAACCTACGAAGCGGTTATCCGCGTCAACTCGCAGTCGGGTAAGGGAGGTGTGGCCTATCTGCTGAAAGAGCACCACAACCTCGACCTGCCGCGCAGGCTGCAGATTGAGTTCTCGCAGCTCGTGCAGCAGCGTACCGATACCGAGGGCGGCGAAGTTTCGGCAGCCGAGATTTGGAAGATCTTCCAAGACGAATACCTGCCCAGCGAGACTGCCGACCAGCGTTGGGGCCAGATTGAAATTTTTGGCACCCGCACCTCGACCGAGATGGACGGAACCACGCAGCTGGACGTCAAGCTCCGCAACGGTGACGAAACCCGTGTTGTGACCGCCAGCGGTAACGGCCCGATTAATGCCTTCTTGAACGCGGTCAACGAGCGCGGCTATGGCGTTCGCCTGTTTGACTACGTCGAGCACACCCTGTCGGCATCTGGCGACGCGCTTGCGGCGGCATACGTTGAGATCGAAATCGGTGACACGCGCCTTTGGGGTGTGGGCATCGATCCAGACATCTCAACCTCGTCGCTCAAAGCGATCGTTTCGGGTATGAACCGCGCGATTCGTGACGGCGTAGTCGAGGTGAAAACAACGGCATAGCCCTCGACCACCGAGCGGTTGTGCTGGTTCTACCGTTCCAGCACAACCGCTCGCCATCGACAGCATTGCACGCAGACACTGCATGAACGGCAGTCGGCAGGCGCATTTAGTCGGTCTTGGGGCGGTGCTTTCGTTTACGCACCGATTCGGTGGTCGTGATTGGTCGCGTGGAAGGTGTCGAGCCGTGTTTGCACCCACGCAGCAGCACCCGATTGCGACCGTGCTCCCGTGCTCGCTGAGGTAGTCGCAGTGCCATTTGTTCGGGAAGCGATAGCCCCCACCACACACTGGCCATCCGGATCGCGACGGTCACCGCAAAACACACGATCATGCCGGCAACGCTCGTAACACCCAGCAGATCGAGCGCAACATACGAGGCGGCGCCGAAGAACGCAGCAGCGGCATAGAACGTGCCCGCGTACAACACGCCCACCGGTACCTGCAGCAGGAGATCACGCACGGCGCCCCCACCAGCGGCGGCCACCGTGCCGATCATGATCGCCGGTAGCGGTTCGACCCCGTAACCGATTGCCTTCGAGGTGCCAACGACAGCAAACACGCCAAGCGACATTGCGTCGAGTACGGTGACGACCATATTGATGCGCTTGAGTGCGTGCGACAACCACATACCGCACAGCGCCGCGAGCGCGGCGGTGAGCACATACCAATTGTTTTGGATGGTGGCTGGCGGTACGCCCAGCAGCAGGTCGCGCATGAAACCGCCACCGAGACCAACTGAAACGCCGAGGATAGCGACCCCCAGCCAGTCGATTCGCCGCCCCCGTCGCTGCAGTCTCTCAGCGGTAGCCGAGGCAGAAAGCGCACCGAAAGCTACCGCCGTGAGGTCGAGCCACAGCGGAATCGCTGGCAGCTCGTGCAAGAGATTCGGTTGCAAACCAGTCTTCCGTTCGGTTGGGGCACTCGCAGTGAGTGGCAGGCTATGGCGGGCAAATCGGGCGCGGCTTACTCGGCCGCGACGACCACGGGCGATACTGGTTAGATGCCGGTGTATGCGGATGAGGTCGTGGTGCTGCGGGCGGCGCCTCTGGGTGAGGCTGACCGCATTATTACTCTATTTGGTCGCGAACGGGGAATGGTGCGTGCGGTCGCCCGCGGAGTGCGTCGCACCTCATCTAAGTTTGGGGCCCGGCTTGAACCTTTCAATGTTGTTGATGTGCAACTGTATGCCCGCAATCTCCGTAGACGCAGCGGCCTTGAAACGGTCACCCAGGCGGTGACCGTGCATCCTTTCGCCGCGAAGGTTGTTGCCGACTATGAGACGTACACCGCTGCCGCGGTGGTGGCCGAGGCGGCACTGCAAATGCTCACCGAAACTCCAGCGCCAGATCAGTGGGTGCTGCTGGTGGGAACCTTGCGTGATCTAGCCGCACATGAGCTTCCGGCGCAGCTGGTGATGGACGGATATCTGCTGCGTTCGCTCGCACTTGCCGGCTGGCAGCCGAGCTTCAACGAGTGTGCGCGCTGCAACGTGCCCGGCCCGCACGCTCGCATCTCGTTTGCGGCCGGTGGTGCTGTGTGCGACAGCTGCGCAATTGCGGTGGGGGCCACCGTGACCGTCGATATCGAGGTGATGCGACACCTGTGGGCCCTGCTTGCAGGAAATCGTCGCGTGCAGTTGGCTTCCGGCACGGTGGTGCGTGAGCGCGCGGGCGACGTGGTCATCGCCTACGCCGAGCATCATCTCGAACACAGTTTGCGGGCCACGAGAATCGCTGATGCTGCTCGACGGCACGGCCCAAACTAGGCTTGGCTCAAGAACAATTGAGGAACCGATGAACGAGTCATTTCCCACTACATCCGTGTATAAGCCCGTTGACTGGACAGGCGTTTATCCACCAGAGTTCACTGCGGCCGAGGTGCCCGCGCATGTGGCGCTTGTGATGGACGGTAACGGCCGCTGGGCAAATCGCCAGGGACTACCTCGTACTGAGGGGCACCGAGCTGGCGAGCAAGCGCTTTTGGACGTGGTTGCCGGGGCCCTGCAGGTTGGGGTGAAGCACCTGTCGGTGTATGCCTTTTCAACCGAGAATTGGAAGCGTGCGGCCGAAGAGGTGCGGTTTTTGATGGGCTTTAATCGGCAGGTGCTGCGCCGGCAGCGCAATCAACTCAATGAGTGGGGCGTGCGGGTGCAGTGGGCCGGGCGTGAACCAAAACTGTGGCGCAGCGTGATTAGCGATCTGCGCGCGGCTGAACGGCTGACCCGCAGCAACACCCGCATGACTCTCAACATGTGCATCAACTACGGTGGTCGGGTTGAACTCACTGACGCGATGCGCGCCATCGCCGCCGATGCCGCCGCGGGGAGAATCAATCCCGACCGTATTACCGAGCGGACGGTGCAGAAGCACCTCTACTTGCCGCAGTTACCGGATGTCGACCTGTTCGTGCGCACTTCTGGGGAACAGCGCACCTCGAACTTTTTGCTGTGGCAGTCTGCCTATGCCGAGTTCGTGTTTATCGATACGCTCTGGCCCGATTTCACTCGCGAGCATCTTTGGCGGGCCATCGAACAGTACGCGGGGCGTGATCGACGTTTTGGTGGCGCGGTAGATCAGCCCGAAACCGAGTAGACGGTCAGGGTTTTCCGCCTCGACGCGGTTAGGGTCGAGTCTTGTGCAGATTGAGAATCTCTTGAGCGAAGGCCGCAGCGACTACGCGATGGTGGATGCCCGGCAGCGAGATCTGCACGAATGCGTCGCTGCTGGCACAGCCCCGGATACGCTCATGCTCATCGAGTTCGAACCCGTGTACACGGCGGGCAGTCGCACCAAATCGGAAGATATTCCAGATGCAAGTGTGCCGGTGGTGCAGATCGATCGCGGAGGATCGGTTACGTATCACGGTCCGGGACAGCTAGTTGTGTACCCGATCATTAACGTGCATGGTCGTCAAGACGTGGTTGCCTATGTGCGCGCACTCGAGCAATCGGTGATTAATCTGCTTGCTGAATACGGAATCGAAAGCGACCGCATCGATGGTCGCACCGGCGTGTGGATTCAGCGGCCCGGGGAGTTTGATCGCAAAATCTGTGCGATCGGGGTGCGCTTTAGCCGCCGCACCACCATGCACGGGCTGGCACTCAATGTCACCACCAACCTGGACGGCTTCGGCCGAATCGTGCCCTGCGGTATTCGTGATGCGGGTGTGGTGTCGATGCGGGATCTCGGGATCGAACAGACCCTCGAAGAAGTTGCGGCTCGATTGATACCGCACCTTGAAACTCAATTGGCACGATTCCGTGCCCCAACAAAGGACATCGCATGAGCGCGACGAACCTCGGGCGAATCGAGCCGCATGGCCGTAAGCTGCTGCGCATCGAGGCGCAGAACCAACAGACCCCCATCGAACGCAAACCCGACTGGATCCGCACCACCGCGGCAGTGGGTGAGCAGTACCAGGAAGTTCGCAATATCGCCCGCAGTGGAGGGCTTCACACAGTGTGTGAGGAGGCCGGCTGTCCGAATATCTACGAGTGTTGGCAAGACCGCGAAGCGACTTTCCTAATCGGTGGTGACCACTGCACCCGGCGCTGCGATTTCTGCCAGATTGCCACCGGAAAACCCGCCGGCTACGACCGTGATGAGCCGCGTCGGGTCGCCGAATCAGTGCGTGAGCTGGGATTGCGCTACGCAACGGTGACGGGGGTCGCCCGCGACGATCTCGAAGATGGAGCATCGTGGCTTTTTGCTGAAACTTGCCGGCAGATTCGTCAGCTCAGCCCGGGTACGGGAGTGGAGCTACTGGTAGACGATTTCCGCGGTGGCGATGCCCCAATCAAGGCGGTTTGTGACGCGGCACCAGAGGTGTTTGCGCACAACCTCGAAACTGTGCCGCGCATCTTCAAGCAAATTCGGCCAGCGTTTCGATATGAGCGATCGCTGCAGATGCTCGCTCGTGCTAGCGAACTCGGCATGGTGACAAAATCGAACCTCATTCTTGGCATGGGTGAACAGCGTGGCGAGATCGAGGCTACGATGCGGGATCTGCGCGACCACTCGGTCAATATCCTCACACTCACGCAGTACCTGCGACCGAGCAGCCTGCATCATCCGATTGATCGGTGGGTGAAACCGCAGGAGTTCATCGATCTCGCCAATTATGCGCGTGAGCTGGGTTTCGAGGCTGTGATGGCCGGCCCACTGGTGCGTTCGTCGTACCGCGCGGGCAAGCTGTGGGCGCAGGTGATGACCAAACTCGGCAGGCCCATCCCGAACGAACTGCAGCATCTGGCCACCGAGCAGCCAGCACGCCAAGAAGCCGCCAGTATTGTGGCCCGAAAGCCCGAGTTTGCGGGCGAGAATCCTGTCGGAGATGTGCGGCTCACGAGCGAGTGATGGCGGCTGGCCACGCCGCCGCCAGCTAGGATAACGAGAGCCGATTCCGGCACCGCATCCGGCGGCGCCCGGCCACAGCTCAGGAGAGACACCACACCATGGCGGCATCGAAACTCGACCAGATCATTGCGCTCGCAAAACGACGTGGATTCGTTTATCAGTCGGGCGAGATCTACGGCGGATCTAGGTCGGCGTGGGACTACGGCCCGCTCGGTGTGGAGCTGAAAGAAAACATCAAGCAGCAGTGGTGGCGTGCTTTTGTGCGCGGCCGTGGCGATATGGTGGGCCTCGACTCGTCGATTATCCTGCCCACCGCCGTGTGGCAGGCCTCGGGCCACGTCGAAACTTTCACCGACCCGCTGGTTGAGTCGCTGCACACCCATAAGCGTTACCGCATGGACCACCTCATCGAGGCATATGTTGCCAAGCACGGCCACGAACCCGAGAACGGGCTTGCCGATATTCGTGACCCCGAAACCGGCCAGCCCGGTAACTGGACCGAACCACGCAACTTCTCGGGGCTGATGAAAACATATCTCGGCCCGGTCGATGACGAAGAGGGCCTCCACTACCTGCGCCCTGAAACCGCACAGGGTATTTTCGTCAACTTCAACAATGTGGTGACCACCGCCCGCCGCAAACCGCCGTTCGGTATTGCCCAGGTGGGTAAGTCATTCCGTAACGAAATCACGCCGGGGAACTTCATCTTCCGCACTCGTGAGTTCGAACAGATGGAGATCGAATACTTCGTCAAGCCCGAGGACGCAGCCTCACAGTTCGACCAGTGGGTGGAGGCCTGCTGGAACTGGTTCATTGATCTTGGCATCAACCCCGAGAACATGCGCCAATTCGACGTACCAGAAGACGAGCGTGCGCACTACAGCGCCCGCACCATCGACTTCGAATACCGCTTTGGTTTCCAAAGTAGCGAGTGGGGCGAGCTGATGGGCGTGGCCAATCGCACCGACTTCGATCTCGGTTCGCACTCGAAGGCTTCGGGCACCGAGCTCGCCTACTTCGACCAGGCGGCCGGTGAACGGTACACGCCGTTTGTCATCGAACCGTCGTTCGGTCTCACCCGCTCACTCATGGCCTTCCTCATCGACTCGTACACCGAAGACGAGGCCCCGAACTCGAAGGGCGGTGTCGACAAGCGCACTGTGCTCAAGCTCGATCCGCGTCTAGCGCCGGTGAAGGCAGCCGTGCTGCCGCTGTCACGAAATGAGAAGCTCACTCCGCTGGCCCGTGAGGTGGCGCAGCAGCTGCGCACCGGTAACTGGAACATCGACTTTGATGATGCTGGTGCGATCGGTCGTCGCTATCGCCGCAATGATGAGATCGGCACCCCGTACTGTGTCACTGTCGATTTCGACTCGCTCGACGACCGCGCGGTGACCGTTCGGGAACGCGACACGATGGCGCAGGAGCGCGTTGGCATCGATGAACTTTACGGCTACCTGGCTGAGCGGCTGCGGGGTTGCTAGCCACGTTGAGTGCCGAAACCACGGAGTTTTCAGCCCGGCCGTTACGCATCGGGCCGCTTGAGCTTGCCTCACCGGTGGTGCTTGCACCTATGGCGGGTATCACCAATGAGGCGTTTCGGCGATTGTGTCAGGAATACGGCGCGGGGCTCTATGTCACCGAAATGGTGACCACCCGGGCACTCGTTGAGCGCAACCCGACCACGATGCGGTTGATTCGTCACCATCCCAGCGAAAAGCTGCGTTCGATTCAGCTGTACGGCGTCGATCCCGTAACCGTGGGGCGCGCCGTCCAACAGCTTGTGGATGAGAACCGGGTTGATCACATCGACCTGAACTTTGGTTGCCCGGTGCCGAAGGTGACTCGCAAGGGCGGCGGTTCGGCGCTGCCGTGGAAACAGGATCTTTTTGCGTCGATTTGCCGCGAAGCAGTCAAGCGGGCCGGCAATATCCCGGTGACGGTGAAGATCCGCAAAGGGATTGATGACGAACACCTCACCTATCTCACCGCCGCCAAGATTGCCGAAGATAGCGGGATGCAGGCTGTCACTCTTCACGGTCGCACGCTCGTGCAGCAGTACTCGGGTAAGGCTGATTGGGAGGCGATCGCGACGTTAAAACAGCACATCACCTCGATTCCGGTGCTGGGTAACGGCGATATTTTCGAAGCCGAAGACGGTGTGCGCATGATGGCCGAAACCTGCTGCGACGGGATCATGGTGGGCCGTGGCGTGCTGGGGCGGCCGTGGCTGTTTGGCGATCTGCAGGCGGCGCTGGCGGGGAGCCCCGAACGCATCCGGCCGGGGCTGCGAGAAGTTGGCGAAGCGATGATTCGTCACGCTGAGCTGCTGGTGGAGTTTTTTGAGGATGAATTCCGTGGCTGCCGCGATTTTCGCAAACATGTTGCCTGGTATTTCAAGGGCTATCCGGTTGGTGGTGAGGTGCGACGCGAATTTGCGTTGATCGATTCGCTGACCGAGCTGGGTGAGCTAGTGGCACAGTTACCGGATGAACCGTGGCCCGGTAAGAGCGCCACCGGTCAGCGTGGCCGAGCCGGGCGAGCTCGCCGAGCACATCTTCCCGACGGCTGGCTGGCATCACCGCTACTGGCCGATGCGGAGCGTTGCGGACTCGCCGACGCCGAACTGGATGACTCGGGAGGGTAACGATGCCACGCATCCCATTGGCCGGCCCCGAAACCGGTTATGACGAACACGCTCAGGCCCGCTTCCATCCCGAGCATCACGAAGACCGTCGGCGCACCGAGTTCGCTCGCGACCGAGCACGTATCCTGCACTCTTCGGGGCTGCGTCGACTGGCGCAGAAAACCCAGGTGCTCTCACCGACAACTGGTCTCGACTTTGCGCGCAACCGGCTCACGCACTCGCTCGAGGTGGCGCAGGTGGGGCGCGAGATCGCCAGCTCGCTGGCACTCGATCCAGATGTGGTTGATACTGCTTGCCTTGCTCACGACATCGGTCACCCGCCGTTCGGTCACAACGGTGAACGTGCACTGGCCGAATGGTCGACCGCAATCGGCGGGTTTGAAGGCAACGCGCAATCACTCCGATTGATCGCGCGACTCGAACCGAAGGTGATCGTGAACGGGCGCAGTTTCGGCCTGAACCTCACCCGCGCCTGCCTCGATGCCAGCTGCAAGTATCCGTGGGATCGCGAGGCGGCCGAGCGGCGCGGTACCAGTAAATTTGGGGTCTATGACGACGACCTCGAGGTATTCACGTGGCTGCGAGCCGGAGCGCCCGGCGAACGCAAATGCATCGAAGCCCAAGTGATGGATCTCAGTGACGATATCGCCTACTCGGTGCACGACCTCGAAGACGCGGTTGTGGCCGGCTATCTGCCAATTCACGAGCTGGAGCTGAGCGAGAATCGTGACGCGATTCTGTTTAGTGCCGAAGACTGGTCGGGCGGTAAATACAGTGCCGACGAACTTGGCCAGGCACTTGACCGGCTGGTGGGGCAACCCTACTGGGTGCATCGATTCGACGGCTCGATGGCGGCCAGTGCGGCACTGAAAAATCTCACCTCGCAGCTGATTGGCCGTTTTGCACAATCGGCCATCAACGCGACGCTCGCGGCCTATGATTCCGAGGCTCGACTGTTGCGCTACCAGGCCGATGTGGTGATTCCGCGAACAATCGCCGCTGAAATAGCGCTGCTCAAGGGAGCGGTTGCGGGTTTTGTGATGTCGCTACCGGTGCGCCAACCGGTTTATGCACGGCAACGCGAACTGCTGCACGAGCTGCTCGAACAGCTGTGGCGCACCGGCGACCGGTATCTCGAACCGACCTTTGGTGAGGCATGGCGCGCGGCCGCCAACGATCACGAGCGTCGCCGAGTGGTTGTCGATCAGGTCGCCTCGCTCACCGATCAGGCAGCCCTGGCCCTACACGCAGCCATTACCGGCGGCGCAGTCGAAACCACCATCTAAACTGGCGCGTATGGCTCGCATCAGCAAAGCCGATATCGAGCAGGTTCGTGCCCGGACGAACATCGAGGACATTGTCGGCGACTACGTCACGTTAAAATCCGCCGGTGTCGGTTCGAAGAAGGGCTTGTGCCCGTTTCACGACGAGCGCACGCCGTCGTTTCATGTGCGGCCGCAGCTGGGTTTCTATCACTGTTTCGGATGCGGTGAGTCAGGCGATGTCTACACCTTCCTACAGAAGATGGACCACGTCACCTTCGTAGAGGCGGTGGAACGGCTCGCGGGCAGGATCGGCTATCAGCTCACCTATGAGGAGGGCGCAGGCCCGAGCACCGACCACTCCACCCGGGTGCGACTATTGGAAGCCAATGCGGCAGCCGAACGATTTTTCCAACGCCAGCTCGGCAGCCCTGAGGCACAGTGCGCGCGCGATTTTTTGGGGAAGCGAGGATTCGACCCGCAAGCAGCTGCGCGATTCGGTGTTGGTTACGCCCCTAACTCGTGGGATGCGCTGACAAAGCAACTGCGTGGAGAGGGATTCTCGATCGACGAGCTGCGCGGTGCGGGGCTTGTGGCAACAAACGATCGCGGTTCAAGCTACGACCGGTTTCGCGGGAGGCTCGTCTGGCCGATTCGCGACACCTCGGGTAAGACGCTCGGGTTTGGTGCGCGCCGACTGCGTGAAGATGATAAAGGGCCCAAATACCTCAACACGCCCGAAACCGACATTTATCACAAAGCCCAGGTGCTGTACGGGCTCGACCTTGCCAAACGGGATATTGCCCGACAACATGAGGTGGTTGTCGTGGAGGGATATACCGATGTGATGGCCGCACACTTGGCCGGTGTCACGACCGCGGTAGCCACCTGTGGCACGGCGTTTGGGGTGGAGCACATCAAGATCCTGCGTCGGATCATGGATGACGAATCAAACCGTGGTCGGGTGATTTTTAACTTCGACCCGGATGAAGCCGGCCGTAAGGCCGCGATGCGTGCTTTCGCCGAAGAAAACCGCTTCGTGGCGCAAACGTTTGTGGCGGTTGCGCCGGACGGTCTTGATCCGTGCGATCTGCGGCTCACGCACGGCGAGGCCGCGGTGCGTGAACTCATCGACGAACCGCAACCGATGTACGAGTTCGTGATTCGGCAGCAGCTGCGGCGGCATTCGCTGCGCACCGCTGAGGGCCGAGTAGCGGCGCTTCGTGAGGCAGCCCCGATTGTGGCGGGGATTCGTGACCGGGCGCTGCAACCCGAGTATGTGCGCCAGCTTGCCGGTTGGCTGGGGATGGACATGCACGTGGTCGAGCGGGCGGTGCGTACCGCTTCACGGCACAGTGGCGCTCGCTCAAACGATCCGTACGGGGGCGCTCTCGAGCCGGGCATGGGGCCGTCGGGGGAGTACGCACTTCCCACTGTGCGGCTGCGGGATCTTCCAAACGACCCAATGACACGCCTCGAACGCGATGCGCTCGCCGCGCTATTACAGTACCCGCGACTGCTTGCCGAGGCGCAGATCGACGCGGTTTTGGCAGCTGATTTTTCGGATGCATCACTGCAGACCGTGCGCGACGCGATTGTGGCCACGCGCGGCAGTCTCGGCACCGCGAATTGGGTGCCGCAGGTGCAGCAGGAGGTGCCGAGTACTTTCTTGCCACTGGTTGCCGAACTCACAATGGCTCCGATTCCGGCAGGGGCGGGCGAGGAGCAACTCACCGCCTATGTGCGTTCGGTTGCGGCGGCACTCGTGGAGCGAGATCTGCTGCGTCGTAAGGCTGAACTGATGGGTGAGTTGCAGCGCACTGATATTGATGATGATCCGCAGCAGCACCGGCAGCTGAGTGAACAGCTTGTGCAACTCGAACAGCGTAAGCGCGATCTACGGGCGCTTGCCGAACAGCAGTAGCAACACTGTCAGGTGTTCGGCAGAGTCGGATGTTGATTCGCTGAGGGTCAAGGTGACCGGCGCCCGGTAGGGTCGAGTCATGGCAACTCAGGCAGCTACCGGAACGGCAATCATCGCCGATGACCTGTCAGTTTCTTATGGCCCAAGGCGTGCGAACGCATCACAGCGCGTGCTCTCGGGGGTGTCGTTTGAGCTCGCACGCGGTGAGATTCTCGGTATCGTCGGCACCGCAGGAAGCGGTAAGACAGCACTCGGACGAGTGCTGTGCGGTCGCGGTCTATTGGGGCGCAACCCTGATTGGCCCTGGATTTCGGGCGGCAGCGCCCAGGTGGCGGGTATCGACCTGCGTCATCCGAGCGCGGACGATCTGCGCCGCTTGAGTCTGGATATTGGCTACCTCGCGCAAGATTCAGGGAATGAGTTGCGTGTTGATCTCACCGTTGCCGAGAACATTGCCGAACCGATTCTTAGCCGCGATCGCAACTTTGATCGTGCTTCGCTGGGGCGTGCGGCGGCCATGCTCATCGACGCGGTGGATCTCGAGCTGGGCGTACTCAACCGCTATCCGCACGAACTGTCGCGGGGTCAGCGTCAGCGGGTGGCATTCGCTAAAGCGCTCATTGTTGAGCCTGCAGTGCTGATCGTTGACGAACCCGCTCAGGGGATCGACATTATCGCCCGTCCGGCACTTTTCTCACTGCTGGAGCGGCTTAATCGTGCGCGGGCACTCACCATGATCGTGATCAGCAACGACCTGGCCACAATCGAACGGCTCACCCGAAACATTTTGGTTGTGGACGAGGGAACGGTTCTTGCCCAGGGAGATATTGATGTGGCGCTAGGCAGCTCGGCCGACGGGTATTTGCGCCGGTTGCGCGACGCACGCGAGTTCTCGCGGGCACCCCTGCCGGGGCTCGTCAGCAAAGAAACGGTCGCTGCCGCCGAGCGAGTGGTCGAGGGGCTGTTCGTTGAGCTCAGCGCTGAAGATGAGCGCGAGCGCGCGCAGGAAGCAGCCCGCGAACAGCTCATCGAAAACCGTCCAGAGTTTGCTCGCTTTTTCCCCGCCGAAACCGAGAGCGAATCGGCATCCGAGACTGGAAGCGTTAAGGAGTAATTGTGACCTCATCTGCTGATACCCAACAGCACGCTGCCCGTATCGCAGTGGCGCCCACCGTGCTGCCCGACAACCAGCGGCCCGAACCTGGACCGATTGCCGTGCTGCCGGTACGCGGACGTGAACAGAACGAGAATGCTGCGATTACGGCGGCTGGCGGCACTGTTGGGCCGCTGAGCGACGAAACCCGTGGCATCGTCTACACGTCATACAGCAATGTCGACACACTCGTTGAGACGCTCGAACAGCATCCGAATATCGGCTGGGTGCAGCTACCGTTTGCTGGCATCGACGCCTACGCGAAGCGGATCGTACCGCATGCCGAACGCGGTGTGATTTTCACCTCGGCGAAGGGCGCCTACTCGCAGCCGGTGGCTGAACATGCACTGATGATGACACTGGCGATGCAGCGGCTGGTGGTGCAGCGGGCGCGGGCCACCGAGTGGGGTAAAAACGGTGGGTTGTCGCTGTACGGCAACAATGTTGTCATTGTTGGGGCGGGTGGCATTGCACTCACCTATCTCGACCAGATCGCACCATTTGGATGCACGACAACAGTTGTGCGCCGCAGTGCCGGCGAAGTGCCCGGTGCCGACCGCACGATCACCTTTGCCGAGCTTGACGAGGTGCTGCCGGATGCGGATGTGGTGATGCTTGCCGCGCCAAACACCGACGAAACTCGCCACATGATTAACGCTGAGCGACTGCGCGCGATGAAATCGACGGCGGTGCTGGTGAACGTTGGCCGTGGGCCGCTGGTTGATAGTGATGCGCTGTCCGCAGCACTGGATGCGGGCGAGATTTATGGTGCCGGGCTTGACGTGACCGATCCCGAGCCGCTGCCTGCCGAGCATCCGCTGTGGCAGAACGATCGCTGTTTGATCACGCCGCACACCGCTGATACTCCCGAGCAGGTTGCGCCGCTATTTGCCGAACGTGTTCGGTTGAACGTGGACGCATTCCTCAACACCGGCGAGTTTGTCGGTATCGCCGACCCGGTGCGTGGTTATTAGTCTCAGCTCGACAGGGTCTATTGCTCAACAACACGCGGCCATCCGCCGCAGGCGTGGATCTCGGCGTTTCGGGCTGCGCTGAATGTCAGCCAGGGTTGCCTCGACACGCCGTTTCGAGGTGATTTCACTTGTCTTAGCGGGCATGCTAATCTGGCGTGGTTGCCTTCCCCGATAGCTCAATGGCAGAGCAGCCGGCTGTTAACCGGCAGGTTGTTGGTTCGAGTCCAACTCGGGGAGCCACTGAGGCTCTGACTCATCGGAGTGAGGGCCTCGCTTCTTTCTGAGCAGAGCCGCAGGTTCAGCCTTGCGGTGGAGTCGGCAGACACGGCCATCGCGATAATATGGCGACATGGAATTGCTTCTCACTGGCGGCTTGTTGGTCGCCATCGTTGTCGTGTTCGTGGTGCTGCTCTTCGGCGGCCTGCTGATGATGTTTGCCATGCGTGCCTGGATCAAGGTTGCCCGCGCTGACGAAGCGCTGGTGGTGTCGGGGAAGACGCAGCGGAGAGCAGCCGGGGGACAGGCACCGGTGTCGGTCATTGTCAACGGCAAGGCGCTCGTGAATCCGCTCACACAGCGACACGAAGTCATCTCGCTGCGTTCACGCCAGGTGAGCATGCGCGCCGAAGCGCAGAGCGAAGACAATGTGACGCTCTCGGTTGAAGCGGTGGCACTCGTCAAGATTGGCAGCGAACCCGACCAGGTCCGTAAGGCTGCCCAGCGATTTGCCTCGCAGGACAAGGCGATCGAAAATTTCACCCGAGACCAGCTCGAGGGTGTGCTGCGCGGCATCATCGCTCAGCAAACCGTGGTTAGTCTCATGCGCGACCGCAAGAAGTTCTCGGAAGAGATCGCGGGCATCGTTACTCCCGAGCTCGAAAAGCAGGGTCTGGTGCTCGACTCTTTCCAGATCCGCGGCATCACCGACGGGGTCGGCTATATCGCCTCGCTCGGTGCTCCGGAAATTGAAGCAAAGCGCCAGGCGGCCGAGATTGCACAGACCAACGCTGAACGCGCCATCGCCAAGGAGCAAATCGCCAACGAAGAGAAGAACCTCGTTGAGCAGACGGCACTCGAATCGAACCGCGCCAATGCCGATGCTCAGGTGGGTAAGGCCCGTGCCGAAGCAGAACAGGCAGAAGCGCTCGCCAAGGCAGAAGCTGAGCAGCGCGTGCTGCAGCAGCGTGCCGAGAACCGTCAGGCCGAGCTTGATGCTGACGTGAAGCGTGTCGCCGACGCCGAGAAGTACCGCCGCGAGCAGGCCGCTCAGGCCGAGGCGTTCGAACGCATGAAGCAAGCGGAGGCGGATGCTGCCGTCGCCGCACAGGAGGCGAAGGCGGTGCGATTGCGTGCCGAAGCAGATGCCGACGCAATCCGTCTCGCTGGTGAAGCAAAGGCTGCCGAGATTAAGGCAGAAGCTGAAGCACTGCGTGAGAACCAGGATGCGCTGCTCGCCCAGCGCGCACTCGAGCAGCTGCCACTGCTGATGACCGAATTTGCGAAGGGCTACGAACGCATCGGCTCGATCACCGTCGTTGGTGGTGCCGGCAGCGCCGGCGAACAGTTCGCCGACGAGAGCGGGCTGGCGCTGGCAAGCGTGCTCGAGCGAGTCAAGGCAGCGACCGGTCTCGACCTCGCCGAAGTCATCCAGGGGCGCGCTGTGGGGCGCGGTCTGGCCGAGGGCAGTGCATCCGCCCATGCCACTACTGCCCAGGGCACAATTGACGATCTGCTCGGAGCGGCAGGCGCAAGTGTGCACCAGCGAGCTGGCGCACACCTCGACCGTGACGGAGCCACGGCAGCCGAGACCGCGGCGGAAGAGACAGCGCCTAACGCCGCAGACGAACCGACTGCGGAATAACGCGAACACCTAAAGCGGCCCCGGTGCGAGTGCACATCGGGGCCGCTTCGTGGTGCACGACTCAAACGCCGCTAGCGATTTGCCGCGGTTGGCGCCCCAATACCGGGGTCAATCTTCGGGATGTCGCCAGCGCTCGGACGCACATCAATGTCGAAGATCGCGGTTGGGATGTACACCGTCGCGCACGAGTTCGGAATGTCAACAACACCGGACAAGCGTCCCTCGATCGGTGCGGCACCGAGCAGCAGATACACCTGCTCGGGCGTCCAACCAAACGTGGTCAGGTAATCGATCGCGTGCAGGCAGGCACGCTGGTAGGCGAGCTGCGAGTCGAGATAGCGCTGCTCACCATCGAGCGTGACTGAGGTACCCGAGAACGAGAGCCACTCACTGTAGCGCGGTTCGACATTACCCGGCATAAAGATGGCGTTCTCTTTCACGTTGTATTTGTCCATACCACCCGGGATGACGTCGACGTGGACGTCGATATAGCCGCCCATCTCGATACCACCGCAGAAGGTGATTTCACCGTCACCCTGCGAGAAGTGCAGGTCACCAACTGAGAAGTTCGCTCCCTCCACATACACGGGGTAGAACACTCGCGTGCCCTTCGACAGGTTCTTAATGTCTTGGTTACCGCCGTTTTCACGCGGGGGAGCGGTGCGGGCGCCCTCGGCAGCTACGCGGTCGTAATCGGCACCGGTGAGGCTGCCCAATATCGCATCCTGCGGTTCGGGCGGCAACGCCAGCGGTGGCAGGCGGTTCGGATCAGTGGCGATGAGGTCACCCTCACGCTGATTCCACTTCGCCAACAGCTCATGCGATGGTGCCGTGCCCATCAGGCCGGGGTGGATAATCCCAGTGAACGAGACACCGGGAATGTGACGCGAGGTTGCGGTCTGGCCGTTGAAATCCCACACGGCCTTATACGCATCGGGAAACTGGTCGACCAGGAAGCTACCGCCGTTATTCTTCGCGAAAATACCGGTGTAGCCCCAGCCCTGGCCCGCCAGTGGCCCCTCTTCCTGGGGAATGGCGCCGATATCGAGGATATCGACAATGAGCAGGTCACCTGGTTTGGCGCCCTTCACATGGAACGGGCCAGATAGCGCGTGCACCTTACTGACCGGTGCGGTGAGAATATCTTCGGCGCTGTCATCATTTTTGATGTGACCGTCAAACCACTCACGGCAGTCAATCCGGAACGAATCTCCCGGGTTCACGGTCACCGCTGCCGGGATATCCGGGTGCCAGCGGTTGTGGCCAACGACGTCTTGGTTTGGGAAGGTTTTGGATGAGTCGAGGGGGAACAGATTCTTCGGCATGTCTCTCCTTTGAGCGAGCGGATTCTGTAGAGAAGGGGATGGGCTAAGGGCGGGGAAGCCCGCGGTGTACAGGATTCTGTGTCAGGCGCGCGGGCGCTTTCACACCGCTATTAGGCAGCGCCGACACCACCTGCGGTTCGTGCGCGCTCCGCTTGGCTGCATCAATGGCTGAAACCGCCGCGCGGTTCGCGGTAAACACTGCCGGAGCGCTCACGCGACGCTGGGCGACAGCGCCACAATCGGGGCATTCTCGCTCGCGAGTCGTGGTTGACATTGGCAGCAGCGCCACAGATACGTGGCGATCAGGACACCTGAATTCGTAAAGCGGCATACGCCTCCTTCGCGTTCGGTAACCGGCGACAACGTTGTCGAGGTTGCGGTCACCATAGCAGTGAGAGGTGCAAATACAAGCCCTAAAATCCCCCGACGTGAAGCCCATTCACAGCCGGGTGTGCGTGATGCCAGTGGTGGCGGACTTAATCCTCGAGATTGTCAATCCCGGGCAGCCACGAGCAGCCGGGTACGCCCCAGCGGCGTTTACGCATGATCTTCTGTGCCATTCGCCAATCATTGCCGTGCAGCCGGTCGATGTAGATCACGCCATTGAGGTGATCATGCTCGTGCTGCAGGATTCGCGCCAGCCAGCCCTCCGCTTTGAGCTCGTATCGCTCACCGTCGAGATTGGTTGCGCGCATGAACACCCGATGTGAACGGCGTAGTGGAAATCGTTCACCAGGAAACGAAAGGCAGCCTTCAGATTCTGTGTCGGGATCAACCTCGTCGAGCGACTCGGGTACAAGCGGCGAAAGCCACAACTCGGGGTTGATGGCCACATCTCGCACCGAGAGTCCCGGCTCTTCCCAGGCATAGACAAAAAGCCGCTTATTCACACCTACCTGGGGGCCGGCAAGCCCGACGCCCGGTGCCGCATCCATGGTCTCGAACATGTCGGCAACCAGCTGCCGCACCCCATCATCAATCTCGGTGATGGGTTCGGCATCGTGGTGCAGCACCGGTTCGCCATAGATCTGGATGGGAAAAATTGTCATAGCGACAGATTACTTTGCTACTTGGGTGCGATGCCGTGCGGTGTCACGGGTGAACTAAGATCAACTGGCGACCGTAACCAGACAAGGACCGACCCAGTGCCCACCAGCCCCGCAGCACCAACCAGTCCCGAAACTCCAGACAGTGGCGCAGCTTCTGCGCAGCGCGAGCACCGGGATGAAGAACACAAGCCACTACGGCTGCTGATCGCCGCCGACACTTTCCCGCCAAACATCAACGGTGCGGCAAAGTTCACGGTGAATCTTGCCGCGGGGATGGCTGCGCGAGGGCACGAGGTGCATGTGGTGGTTCCCTCGGCCGACCGTTACCACGGCACCGGTCAAGAAACCTATGACGGCCAGACGTTCACCGTGCACCGCCTGCCCTCCGACCGCTGGTGGCCTCACGATTGGCTGCGCTATGTGAAGCCCTGGCGGGCGCGGCACTGGATGCGTAAGAAACTCGCCGAGATTCAACCCGATGTGGTGCACTACCAGTCGGCGGTGGTGCTCGGCCGAGCCGTCGTGCGTGAAGCCCGCGCCTATCCGAATCTGCGTGTTATCGGCACCAACCACCTCATGCTCGAGAATCTGCTCGAACACACGATGCTGATCAAGCCGCTACAGCGGCTTGGCTCCAAGATTTGGTGGGCCGATGCCCGTAAAACCTACGCCGCCACTGATGCGCTCACCACCCCCACTCGCCGCGCCGCCGACTTCCTCGAATCAAACGGTGGCATTGGTCATGTGCTGGCCATTTCGTGCGGGTTGCGCAAGAGTGACTACACCGCCGATTGGAACGAGAAGCCGGTTAAACGCATCGTGTTTGTGGGGAGAGTAACCGGCGAAAAACGCATTGATGTGCTCATTAGGGCATTCGCGAAACTGCCGGGCCGCGCCGAACTGCGCTTCGATATCGTTGGCGACGGTGATCTGCGCAACGCTCTCGAACGTCTCGCCAAAGAGCAGGGTGTCGCCGACCAGGTCGTGTTCCACGGCCGGATATCTGACGATCAGCTGCGCGGCATCTATCGTGACGCCACAGTGTTCGCGATCGCTTCGACGGCCGAGCTGCAATCAATCGCGACGATGGAGGCGATGGCATCGGGTCTTCCGGTTGTCGCTGCGAACGCGATGGCGCTACCGCATCTGGTGCACGACGGCGTGAACGGCTACCTCTTCCCGCCGAACGATGTTGATGCTTGCGCGGCAGCGCTGCAGCGGGTTCTGGATGCACCGCATGAGCAGCGCGTAGCACTGGGGCGCGCCGGGTACGACCTGGTCGATATGCACGATATCGACGCCACCATGACGTTGTTCGAGCGGCTCTACCGCGGCGAAAGCGCCGACGATGTGGCAAAAGATTCGGCAAACGAACAGGACCACTCACTCGATAACGTGGTGGAGGCGGTAACCGGTTCGATTCCAACGGTGCGGCGCGACACGGCACAATAGAGGCGTGACCGTCCAGCGCTCCCATCTCCACCAGTCCTCAGCTGCAGCCGACACCTCAGCGGCCGACCGCTCACTTTTGCAACGGGCCCAGCGACTGGTCGTCAAAATCGGTTCGTCATCGCTGGCCCGCCCCGACGGGCGACTCAACATTCCCGCACTGCGCAAGCTTGTGGATGTGTTGGCCCAAGTTTGGGAGCGTGGCACACAGGTGGTGCTGGTGACCTCGGGTGGTATTGCCGCCGGGTTTATGCCGCTGGGGCTTGATGCCAGGCCCACCGAGGTGGCAGCTGCACAGGCCGCTTCAGCCGTGGGGCAGTCGGCGCTAATGGCGCACTACACCGACGCGTTTGGGGCCTATGACATCACGGTGGGGCAGATTCTGATGACCGCCGGCGACACCGTCAGCCGTGACCGGCACCGCAACGTGGTGCAGGTAATGGAGCGACTGCTCGAGCTTGGCGCGGTGCCGATCGTCAACGAAAACGACGCACTTGCCACCAGCGAACTGCGCTTTGGCGACAATGACCGACTCGCTGCGCTCGTCGCACAGATCGTGCACGCGGATGCACTGGTGCTGCTCACCGATGTCGACGGCCTCTACGATGCCCCGCCGGTGACGGCCGGGGCGAAGCGCATCCCGCTAGTAAGCGACCTGAGTGCACTGAGCGAGGTGAAGGTCACCGGTCGCGGTTCGTCATTCGGCACCGGCGGCATGATCACCAAGTTGCAGTCAACCGAGATTGCCACGAGCTCGGGTATTGGCGTGATGCTCACCACCGCTGCTAATGCACATCGCGCACTTATTGATGGCGAGGAAGTGGGCACCTGGTTTGTGCCGCAGGCGGGGCGCTCCAGTCGCCGCAAAGCTTGGCTCGAACACGCTGCCGGGCTCAACGGGCGGCTCATTATCGATCAGGGTGCTGCCGAGGCACTGCGCGAACGGGGCGCATCGCTGCTTGCGGCCGGTATTCGAGGGGTTGAAGGCGCATTCAGCGCGGGCGACCCCATCGAAGTGATTACTGAAGATCGTGAACCCGTAGCGCACGGCATCATCGCTTATGACGCCGAAGAACTGCCAGAGATGCTCGGCCGCTCAAGCGGTGAACTCAGCCAGCAGCGCGGGGTGCGAAAAGTGCGCGCCATCGTGCACCGTGACGACATGGTCATCGTCGGCCGGAATCAGCACACAACGCAATAGCAGCATCGGCGGCCGGTATGGCTAGACTCCTGATATGACCGCCAACGCCGCCGCATCCGAAACCGATCTGACCGCTAACGAGATCGAGCAGCACGTGCTCAAAATCGCCAAGCAGGCAAAGATCGCCGCTCGATCGCTCGCCACAGCCACCCGCACTACCAAAGACGCCGCGCTACTCGCTTGCGCCGACGCATTGATTGCCGCTAGCGACGAAATCATCGCCGCGAACGCGCTCGATCTGGAGCGCGGCCGCGATAGCGGTATGAGCGCCGGACTGCTCGATCGACTCGAACTCACCGGCGAGCGGGTGGCGAGCATTGCCACTGCACTGCGCGAAGTGGCGGCGCTGCCCGATCCGGTTGGTGAAATTGTGCGTGGTTCGACGCTCGCAAACGGTATCCGACTGCGTCAGCAGCGCGTACCGATGGGTGTGGTCGGCATGATCTATGAGGCACGCCCGAATGTCACGGTTGATGCGGCCGGTCTCGCGCTGAAGTCGGGCAACGCTGTCGTGCTGCGTGGCGGTTCGGCGGCGCTGGAATCAAACCGGGTTATTGTGCGAGTGCTGGGCGATGCGCTCGAACAGGTCAATCTGCCCCGTGAGCTTGTGCAGAGCGTAGACGATTACGGTCGCGAGGGCGGTGTGGTGCTGATGCGTGCTCGCGGGCTCGTAGACGTGCTGGTGCCACGAGGGGGAGCGGGATTGATTCGCACGGTGGTAGAACAGTCGACCGTGCCGACAATCGAGACCGGTACCGGCAATGTGCACATCTATGTGGATGCCAGTGCCGATCTTGAACGCGCGCTGGAAATTGTGGTCAATGCTAAAACCCAGCGGGTGGGGGTGTGTAATGCGGTTGAGACACTGCTGGTGCACGCGGATGTGGCTGAGGCATTTGTGCCGAGCATGTATGCCGCACTCACCGAACGCGACGTCAGTCTGCACGCCGATGACCCGATCCGCAATCTCATCCCCGGCGGCGCGAATGTTGCGGCGGCTACCGAAACCGACTGGGAAACTGAATACCTCGACTATGAGCTCGCCGTGCGCATGGTCGACACTATCGACGAGGCGATCGAGCATATCCGCAGCTACTCGTCTGGGCACACCGAATGCATCATTACCGAATCGCTCGCCGCAAGCGAACGATTCACCGCCGAGGTGGACGCCGCGGTGGTAATGGTGAATGCATCCACGCGCTTCACCGACGGTGGAATGTTCGGACTGGGAGCCGAACTGGGCATCTCGACCCAGAAACTCCACGCGCGCGGCCCGATGGGGCTCACCGAACTCACCACCACCAAGTGGCTCGTGCACGGAGACGGTCACGTGCGGCCATAGCCGGTACGCAAATCGATGTGACCGCGTAATATGGTCACGTCCACGGGGTGGTAGCTCAGCAGGTCAGAGCAGTGGACTCATAATCCATCGGTCACGGGTTCAAGTCCCGTCCACCCCACCAGCTTCTTTGACGGTGTTCCGGATGCCCGCCAGACAACACCACAGCTTTCGCGGTAACCGACTCGGGCTTGGATCAGCGTGCGGCGCACCGATCGTCCTGGAGTGTTCAGCAACTGGCCGCCGACTGCCCACCCGCCGTTTACTTGATTAGCTACCCTGACAGGTGTGAAGGCATTCAATTCTCTTGACGTCCAGAGCGTGCTTCCCGAAGCGCTCAAACCCCTCGAAACTATCGCCATGAATCTCCGGTGGACCTGGCGGCCACAGTCGGAACGACTGTTCCGTTCAATCGACGACCACCTGTGGCGTGAGACCGGGCACAACCCCATCCAGCTGCTGCAGCGGTTGCCCGCGTCGCGGCTTCGCGAACTTTCCACCGACGCCGATTTCCTGCACCGCATGGAGCAAGAGCTCGAAGAGCTCGAAAGCTACCTCGAACAAGACCGCTGGTACGCCAAGCAGACCCGCGGCACCGAAGACGCCAACACCACCGTCGCCTACTTTTCGATGGAGTTCGGTATCGCCCAGTCGCTACCGATCTACTCGGGCGGTCTCGGAGTGCTCTCGGGCGACCACATGAAATCAGCCTCCGACCTGGGCGCCCCGGTCATCGGTATCGGCCTGCTTTACACCTACGGCTACTTCTCACAGACTCTCTCGCGTGAGGGGTGGCAGCAAGAGAACTACACCACCCACCCCACCGAGGGCCTCGCAGTAGCACCCGTGCTCGACGAGCGGGGCAAGCAGCTGCACGTGGGCATTCAGTTCCCCGAAAATCGCATGGTCGACGTAGCCGTGTGGAAGGTCGTGGTTGGTAATGCAACACTGCTGCTGCTCGATACCAACATCGACACCAACCCCGAAGACTTCCGATCAATCACCGACCGTCTCTACGGCGGCGATGTTGAGCACCGCATCAAACAAGAGCTCGTGCTCGGTGTTGGCGGTGTGCGTGCCGTGCAGCGCTTCTGTGAACTCTCGGGTCAGCCGCATCCCGACGTGTACCACATGAACGAGGGCCACGCAGGTTTTCTCGGCGTGGAGCGGATCGGGCAGATCATGGTGCAGGGCGAATCGTTCGAAACCGCCCTGGCAGCGGTGCGTGCCTCGACAATCTTCACCACTCACACACCCGTCCCGGCCGGTATCGACCGCTTCGATCTGCATCTCGTGCAGCGATACCTGCAGGGTAATGATCATGGCACCAGTGAACTGGTGGCCGGGGGAGTGCCGGTGCACCGTATCCTCGAACTCGGCGCGGATGAAGACCCTTCGCGTTTCAACATGGCGCATCTCGGTTTGCGCCTGGTGCAGTACGCCAATGGCGTGGCTAAGCTGCACGGCGCGGTTTCGCGCAGCATGTTCCGCAACCTCTACCCGAACTTCGACATTGACGAGGTGCCGATCACCTCGATCACCAACGGCGTACACTCGCAAACCTGGACCCGTGGCTCAATGAAGTCGGTGGTTGCTGCCATGAGCGGTGGCCGCGAACTTGCCACTGCAAACCACTGGCACGAAGCCGACGCTGTCGGTGACCAAGAGCTGTGGCGCATCCGTAACGAGTTGCGTGCCGACTTGGTTACCCGAGCTCGTCGCCTGGTGCGCCAGTCGTGGCTCGCTCGAGGTGCTGAAGAGGCCGAGCTTGGCTGGACGCGTTCGATGCTCGACCCCAACGCGCTCACCATCGGTTTTGCCCGCCGCGTGTCGACCTATAAGCGTTTGACGCTGATGCTGCAGAACCCCGAGCGTCTACGTCGCATTCTCACCAACGCCGACCGTCCCGTGCAGTTCATCATCGCCGGTAAGGCGCACCCCGCCGATATGGGTGGTAAGCAGCTGCTCCAGGAACTTATCCGCTTTGCCGATGAGGCCGGTGTGCGTGATCGTTTCGTATTCCTGCCCGACTACGACGTGACCATGGCCAAGTTCCTGGTTGCCGGTAGCGATATTTGGCTGAATAACCCCATCCGCCCGCAGGAAGCATCGGGCACCTCGGGGATGAAGGCCGTTATGAACGGCTGCCTCACGCTGTCGACCTCCGACGGCTGGTGGGATGAGCTGCGTGATGACCGCTACGGTTGGACCATTCCCGATGTGCCCACCGATGACCAGCGTCAGCGCGACCTGCTCGAATCAGAAGCGCTCTACGACCTCATCGAGTTTGAGATCGCGCCCATGTTCTTTGATCGCGACGCGACCGGCCTGCCGAAGGAATGGGTCAGCCGCGTTCGCACCTCAATGTCGGAAGTCGGTCCGCAGGTGACCGCAGAGCGGATGGTGCGCGACTACTGCACCGAGCTGTATATACCCGCCGGGCGTTCATCGCGTGCCGTTCGCGACCTTTCGGCCCCGCGGCAATTTGCTGAATGGCAGCAGCGGGTGCGTGAGGCCTGGCCGAAGGTGGTGGTGCGGGATGTGCGCAACGAGACTGAGCAACCGATCACCGGTGGCAACGTGCAGCTGAGCGCTCACGTCGAGCTGGGTGAGCTGCAGGAACAGGACGTTCGTGTCGAGGTGCTGATTGGCGAGGTAGACGAGTCTGGTGACCTCGACAAACCGCAGGCACTGCCGATGACCCGCGATGAGGAGGGCGAACCGGGACGCTGGGTCGCGCAGGTACCGTTTGATGTGCCTGGCAAGTTCGGTTTCACTGTGCGCGCTGTTCCGCAGCACACGCTGTTGCGCTCGCCTGCTGAAATGGGGCTCGTGCAGTTCCCGCGCTCATAACGCAAGCACACCGATAGGTGGCCGGATGCATCCAGCAGCGGGGGCATCCGGCCACTTTTCGCTATCGCCTGGCAACACGCCGAGCGAATGGATTACAGCCTTGTCATTCGGGGGTAGCGTCAGGCATAATTCCGGTGACAGCAGAAACGTTCCGGCGTGAGCGTGTCGACAACTTCATACAGGTGCTGATCGAATTCTTGCAGTCACGGAATGGTCGTAGGGGAAGACGTACCAACCGTGAAACTGGAGGAAACATGACTGCACCGAACACTCGCGGTGTGCTCTACGTGCACTCCGCGCCGCGCGCGCTGTGCCAGCACGTTGAATGGGGGCTCGGCCGCGCCACCGGTGTGCCCACCACCATGCCGTGGATCGCACAACCGGTAATCAGCGGCACCCTGCGTGCCGAATACGCCTGGGAAGGGCCGGTGGGTACCGGCGCCAAGATTGCTTCTGAGCTGCGCGGCTGGGAACATCTGCGCTTTGAGGTGACCGAAGAACCCAGCGATGGCGTCGATGGTGGCCGCTGGATGCACACACCCGGGCTCGGAATCTTCTTTGTTCAAACCGATGCTGCTGGCAATGTTGTGGTGCCTGAAGAACGCATCCGATACGCGCTGGAGGTAGCCGGTGGTAACGCTACCGAACTGCATCGCGAACTGCGGCTAGCGATGGGGCAGGCCTGGGACGAAGAGCTCGAGCCGTTCCGGATCGCCGGTGACGACAGCCCGGTGGTGTGGATGCATCGGGTTAGTTAGCCGAATGACGCTGCGTCGGCACAAAGTGCCGCGCCTGCGTACTTGATAACGAGTGGTCGAGACGCACCGCAGTCAAAAGCTCGGTGGCTCCCGCCGAATACGGTGGGAGCCACTGCTGTGCACGAGAGCATGCGGAAGATTGCTGCTAGACCTTGCGCAGTGCAAGCACGGCGTTATGTCCGCCAAATCCGAACGAGGTCGATATCGCCAACGAACCGCTCTCGACAGTCACCTCGCGCGGGCTCGTAACGACGTCGAGACCGATCTCAGGGTCTTGGTTGTCGAGGTTGATGGTGGGCGGCAGCAGGCTCTCCGAGAGCGCCTTGGCGGTGAAGAGGGCCTCAATCGCGCCGGCCCCACCGAGCAGGTGCCCGGTGGCAGCCTTGGTTGCCGAAACCGGTACCTCATCAACGCGGGCACCGAGCACGCGTTTGAACGCGTTGTATTCGGCAATATCTCCAACAGGCGTTGAGGTGGCGTGGGCATTAATGTGTGCCACATCCTCGGGGCCTGCACCCGCCTGCCGCAGCGCCTGTTGAATCGCCCGTGAAGCGCCCAGGCCCTCGGGCTCGGGTGCGGTGATGTGGTAAGCATCTGCAGTAATGCCGCCGCCGGCAACCTCAGCGTAGATCTTCGCGCCGCGCGCTCGGGCATGCTCCTCGGTTTCGAGGATGAGCGCCGCAGCCCCCTCCCCGAGCACGAACCCATCACGATCGATGTCGTAGGGTCGCGAGGCAGCCTCGGGTTGGTCGTTGCGTTTCGACAGCGCCTGCATGGCGGCAAACGCGGCGACCGGTAGCGGGTGGATTGCCGCTTCGGAACCGCCAGCGATGACAACATCGGCCAGCCCCTGCTGCAGGTGGTCATAAGCCTGAATAATCGACTCGGTGCTTGACGCACAGGCCGAAACCGCGGTGCGAATACCGGCGCGAGCGTTGAGGTGCATACCAATGGCGGCCCCGGCAGCATTGGGCATGAGCATGGGCACGGTCAGCGGCATTACGCGCCGAGCGCCGCGCTCACGCAGTGTGTCCCAGGCATCGAGCAGTGACCACACGCCGCCGATACCGGTCGCCCAATCGACGAGCAGGCGCTCCGGCTCGACTGCGTCGTCGCTGAGTCCGGCATCGGCGAATGCTTCGCGGCCGGCAATGAGCGCATACTGACTCGAGGGATCGAGACGGCGGGCAATCACCCGTTCGAGGTGTTCGGCAGGGTCGTGGGCGACGGTGGCAGCGAAAGTTACGGGAAGCTCAATTGATTCGAATACGCCCCTGGGTTGGATAGTGCGCGCACCGGAGCCGCCACGAAGCAGTGCCTCCCAGCTATCAGCTGCAGTGGCGCCAAGCGGCGAGAACGCACCGAGGCCGGTGATGACGATCTTCTTACTCATTCGTTGCTTTCATTCACTCAACGATGCCGCAGCTGCGCAGCATCGAATGGAAGCCGGACTTTTGGAAACGAGCGCTTGCCCGCCGGTGCTGGATGTGGTCGACCGAGTCCGTGGCGATCAACCACATCCGAGCAGAAAACTACTTCGACTGCGCAGCGGCGATGAAGTCGACAGCGTCCTGGACGGTCTTGAGGTTCTCGACCTCAGCATCGGGGATCTTCACGTCGAACTTCTCTTCAGCGTTCACAACGATGGTCATCATCGAAATCGAGTCGATGTCGAGGTCGTCAGTGAACGACTTTTCAGCGGTCACAGTGTCGGCTGCAATACCGGTCTCTTCGTTAACGAGCTCGGCGAGGCCAGCGAGGATCTCTTCGTTCGAGAAGGCCATGGGGTTCTCCTTACTTGATGGAATTGTGGCCGTGCCAGTCTATTCGCGACGCGGCCGGGACAGGGGTTCGTTGAGCAATTTAAGCTGTTGCCCGGGTGCGATGCCAGCTGTGGTGCGTCATGGAAGACGTACCACTTGTGCAGCATAGGCAAGGCCGGCACCGAAACCAATCTGCAGCGCGAGTCCTCCAGAAAGTTCCGGATGCTCTTGCAGCAGCGCGTGTGTAGCCAGGGGGATGGATGCGGCTGAGGTATTGCCGGTGGTGGCGATATCGCGGGCAATCACGACGCTCTCGGGCACCTCGAGCTGCTTGGCAAACTCGTCAATGATGCGCATATTGGCCTGGTGTGGAATAAACGCGGCAAGATCCGACGATGAGATGCCCGCGGCATCCAGTGCCTGGCGGGCAACATTGGCCATCTCCCAAACGGCCCAGCGGAAAACTGTGCGGCCATCCTGGCGCAAATAGGGCCATTCAGCCTCACCGCGCCGGTAGGCCATCAACTCGCCGCTCATCGCCACGGCATCCCATTTGCTGCCGTCTGATCCAAGCACCGACTTCGAGATGCCGGGTGAATCTGCGGGGCCAACCACGGCAGCGCCGGCACCATCACCAAGCAGGAACGAGATGGAGCGGTCAGTCGGTTCGATGATGTCACTGAGCTTCTCAGAGCCCACCACGAGCACATAGTCGGCCACTCCCGAGCGAATCAGCGCATCAGCCTGCGCAATGCCGTAGCAATAGCCGGCGCAACCGGCCGAAATATCGTAGGCGGCGGCATCCCCGGCACCCACCTCGGCACAAATTCGCGTGGCTGCAGCGGGGGTCTGCATCACATTGGTGATTGTTGCGACAATCACCGCGCCGATCTGGTCGGGGTCGATACCGGTCCGGTCAATTGCTTCGCGAGCGGCGATCACGCCCATGTCGATAACGTTCTTACCGCCGCGTTCACGGGAGCGGGTGATGATGCCGGTGCGCTGTTGAATCCACTCGTCGCTCGAGTCAATCGGCCCGGCAAGCTCGTGGTTGTCGACGGCGGTATCGCCGCGGTAGGCGCCGATACCGAGAATCTGGGTGTAGGGGTGACCAACGGCCTGTTTCAGGGTTGGTGCGCTCATTCGGAACGATCCTTTCGTAAAGCTGTCGATCACTCGGCGGCGGAGTCGAGCAGTGCTGCAACTGCGTCGAGGTCGCCCGGTGAAGCCAATGCGACCGTGGGGGTGCCGCGCATACCGCGTTTGGCAAGTCCCACGAGTGTGCCGCTGGGTGGCGCTTCAACAAGGCCGGTGACCCCGAGCCCGCTGAGGGTATTCATGCACCGATCCCACCGCACCGGCTGGTTCACCTGGTCGACCAGTAGCTGGCGGAAGCGGGTACCAGAGTTGACGCGCGTGCCATCAAAATTGGTGAGTAGCGCACGTTGCGGGTCGCTAGCGGCGAACTGTTCGATCTCGGTAGCGAGTGTTTCGTGAGCACGATTCATATAGTGCGTGTGGAAAGCGCCAGCAACTTTGAGCGGGATCACGCGGCTTCCCGCGGGTGGCTCGGCTTGCACAGCGGCGAGTGCCTCGGGAGATCCGGCGGCAACGATTTGGCCGCCGCCGTTGAAGTTTGCGGCTGCGGCACCGTGCCGCTCAAGCTGGGCGACAATCTGATCGGGTTCACCGCCAAGTACTGCCGCCATACCAGTGGGCGTGCTTGCCGCATCCGCTGCCATCAGCTCAGCCCGGCGAGCAACGAACCGCACGGCAGTTGCCGCATCGAACACGCCGGCAGCGTAGGCAGCCGAGATTTCACCAACTGAGTGTCCCGCAACCACGACCCCGTTGAGTCGATCGGTAAAACGAGCGGTCAGGGCATCCCACACCAGGATGCCGGCAGCGACGATGAGCGGCTGGGCGATCGCCGTGTCGCGGAGAGTTTCCGCATCAGATTCGGTGCCGTGCTTGATGAGGTCGATGTCTATCGCGTCGCTGACGACCTCGAGAGTTTCGCGGTGTTGCGGTTCATCAAGCCAGGGTTCGAGGAAGCCCGGCTTCTGGGAACCCTGGCCGGGGAATGTCACGGCAATGGTCATAGTGACTATTTTTCCAGGAATCTGGGCAATTGCTTGGTGGTTTGGTTCAAGAATCTCGCAGAAACTTCGTGGGTGGCTACAAAATCGCGGTCGTGACCGCCCAGTGGCTGGCGGCAGCGGCCTATCGCTCTCCTCGCGGATGGCGGGCAACCGGCCGGTGGGTTTCGGCAGTGCCCGAATCGGCGATCTGCCCGAGGATGAGGGCGCACTGCATCACTAGCGCCTCGCGGGCACCAGTGGCATCCCAGCCGATGAGATCAGTGATGCGCTTAAGCCGGTAGCGCACAGTATTCGGATGCACGAATAGCTCACGTGCGGTTGCTTCAAGTGAGCGGCCATTGTCGAGATAACACCACAGCGTCAGCAATAGATCTGATTGATGATCGGCCAACGGCCGATAGAGGTTCTGCACCAGGGTCTGGCGTGCGAGCGAGTCACCGGCCAGCGCCCGCTCGGGCAGAAGATCGTCGGCGAGCATCGGTCGCTCGCTGCGGCGATAGGCCTCTACAATCGAAAACCCTGCCAGTGCGGCACGGGCGCTGCGCGAGGCCTGCACTACCGAGGGAACTTCGGGCCCGAGCACGAGCCGCCCCTCACCGAAGCCCGGTTCGAGCGCCTGGGCGATCTGCAAAAACGGTACCGGTTCAGTTTCCATCTCGCTGGTTGGTTGAGATCTACCCATCACCACCACGAGTCGGCTTCCCTGCACGCCCACCAGTAGATCTGCCTGGTTATGGCGGGCTGTGCGCCGCAGTTGATCCACCTCAATCTGGCGCGGCGTGGTGCCGACTAGCACGGCGACTTCGCCATGTCCGTGCCAGCCGAGAGCGGCGACGCGGCTCGGCAGTTCGCTATCGTGCTCGCCAGTGAGGATTGAATCGACCACCAGCGCTTCCAGCCGCGCATCCCACAGACCACGAGCTTCGGCAGCGCGGGCGTACACGTCGGCGGCAGCGAATGCGACATCACGTGAGTAGCGCAACACACCCTCGCGGATTGATTGTGGCGCATTCAGAGTTCGCTCTTCAAAAACATCCACCACCACGTGGATTAGCTGTAGGGTCTGCTGCAGGCTGACCGATCGCAGTAGCTCACGCGGCGCTGAGTCGAACACATCACGGGCAACCCAGGTGGCGGTGCCGGGATTTTCAAACCACTGCACGAACGAGGCAATCCCCGATTGTGCCACTAGGCCCACTGCCGAGCGGCGCCCCGGGGGCATTTCGAGAAACCACGGCAATTGCTGCTCCATACGCTTGTGCACCGTCGTGCTGAGGTCGCCGGTGATGCTGCGTAGCCAGGTGATGGCAGCTTGTTTTTCTTGAGTGAGTTCAGTCATGTGCCGAGCCGGTGGTGGGGAAGTGGTCAGCATCCCCACCACCGGCGAGATCGTCAATCGATGATCAACCAGCTGCGCTCTCGAACCAGGAGCTCGCAGACAGTGCGCTACTAAGCGTCGCCACCGGCAGTGCCCGACTGGCCAGCAGCGGGATTGTGCAGGTCGTAGCGATCAATCGCCTGCTGCACGAGCGAGGGGTCAACCTCGCCGCGTCGAGCAAGCTCGGCAAGCACACGCACGACGATCGAGTGCGAATCGATCTTGTAGTAGCGGCGTGCCGCGGGACGCGTATCGGAAATACCGAAGCCATCGGCACCGAGTGTGACATAGTCGCCCGGGATGAACGGACGAATCATATCTGGGAGCGAGTGGTTGTAGTCACTCACACCCAAGAACACACCGTTCGAGTTCGAGAGCTTATCGGTGAGGTAGGGAACACGCCGGGGTTCGTTGGGGTGAGTCCAGTTGTACTCCTCGGCAGCCAGGCCGTCGCGTCGCAGCTCGCTCCAGCTGGTGACCGACCAAACGTGTGCGCGCACACCCCAGTCATCGCTCAGTAACTGCTGAGCGTGCAGCGCCCACGGCACCGCAACACCAGAGGCCATAAGCTGGGCTTCGGGGCCATCGCCGCGCAGCGGCGTGTTGAGGTAGTAGATCCCCTTCAACAGACCTTCAACGTCAAGGTTTTCAGGTTCGGCCGGCTGCAGCATCGGCTCGTTGTACATGGTGATGTAGTACATGACGTTCGGGTCGGGGTGCTGGCCGCCATACATGCGCTCGATACCGTCGCGCATAATGTGCCCGATCTCGTACACGTAGGCCGGGTCGTAGCTAACCACTGCCGGGTTGGTGTACGCGAGTAGGTGTGAGTGGCCGTCCATATGCTGCAGGCCTTCGCCGGTGAGCGTAGTGCGACCGGCAGTGGCACCGATGATGAAGCCACGGGTCAACTGGTCGGCTGCCGCCCAGAACACATCGCCGGTGCGCTGGAAACCGAACATTGAGTAGAACATGTAGATCGGGATCGTGATCTCACCGTGCGACGAGTATGACGTGCCCGAAGCGATCATCGCCGAGGTGGCACCATCCTCGTTAATGCCCACGTGCATAAGCTGGCCCTGCGGCGACTCGCGATACGCAAGCAGCAGTTCGCGGTCGACCGCGATGTAGTGCTGTCCTCGCGGGTTGTAGATCTTCGCCGTGGGGAAGAACGAGTCAAGACCAAAGGTGCGGGCTTCATCCGGGATGATCGGCACGATTCGGCGTCCAAACTCACCGGAACGCATGAGGTCTTTGAGTAGGCGCACGAAGCCCATCGTGCTGGCGATCTCCTGGTGTCCCGAGCCCTTCTTGGTGATCGCATAGGTGCTGTCGTCGGGCAGGTCGATCTGGGTGTACTTTGAGCGGCGCTCGGGAATGGGGCCACCCAGGGCGCGCCTGCGCTCAATCATGTACTCGAGCGCGGGATCGTTGTCGTCGGGTCGGTAGAACGGCACATCGTAGATGTCGCGCTCGAGCTCGGCATCGGAAATCGGAATCTGCATACCATCGCGGAACCGCTTGAGGTCATCGATGGTGAGCTTCTTCATCTGGTGCGTGGCGTTGCGCCCCTCGAAGTGGGTGCCCAGTCCGTAGCCCTTAATGGTGTGGGCAAGGATGACCGTGGGCTGTCCCTTGTGCTCGAGTGCTGCCTTGTAGGCGGCGTACATCTTGCGGTAATCATGGCCACCGCGCTTGAGACCCCACACCTGGTCGTCGGTGTAGTTCTCGACGAGTTTGAGGGCGAGCGGATCACGAGCGAAGAAGTTATCGCGAACGAACTTGCCCGACTCGGCCTTGTAAGTCTGGAAGTCACCGTCAGGAGTGACGTTCATGAGCCGGCGCAGGGCTCCGTGCTCGTCACGGGCAAGCAGATCATCCCATTCACGACCCCAGATCACCTTGATCACGTTCCAACCGGCTCCGCGGAAGAACGATTCGAGCTCCTGAATGATCTTGCCGTTACCGCGAACAGGGCCGTCGAGGCGCTGCAGGTTGCAGTTGATGACAAAGGTGAGGTTGTCGAGCTCATTGTTTGCGGCGAATTGCAGCTGGCCGCGCGACTCGGGTTCGTCGAGCTCGCCGTCACCGAGGAACGCCCACACATGCGAACCCGAAACATCTTTGATGCCGCGATTGGTGAGGTATTTGTTGAAGTTCGCCTGCCAGATGGCATTCATCGGGCCGATACCCATCGACACGGTGGGGAATTGCCAAAAGTCTTCCATTAGGCGCGGGTGCGGATAGGAGGGAAGCCCGTTGGGGAACTTAGAAGCCTCCTGCCGGAATCCGTTGAGCTGCTCGGACGTCAACCGCCCCTCAAGGAATGCTCGCGCGTAGTTACCGGGGGATGCGTGACCCTGGAAATACACCTGGTCGGGGCCATCCGGGTGGTCGTAGCCCTTGAAGAAGTGGTTGAGACCCACCTCGTACAGTGTCGCCTGTGAGGCATACGACGAAATGTGGCCCCCCACGGCGATGCCCGGATCCTGGGAGTTTTGGACGGTGAGCGCGGCATTCCATCGAATCCAGCGGCGGTAGGTGCGTTCGAGCTGTTCATCACCGGGGAAGTCGGGTTCATCACCGGGAGCGATGGTGTTGACGTAATCGGTAACCGGGACCATCGGGACGCCCAATAGGCGTTCGCGGGAGCGCTCGAGCAGTGCGAGCATGATGTCGCGGCCGCGCTGGTGACCACGCTCGTCGATGAGCGCGTCGAGCGACTCTTTCCACTCGGCCGTTTCTTGCGGATCGGTATCGACAAAATCTTCCGAGTAGGGATCCTGCGTGTGTACAGCCACTGGTGACCTCTTTCATGAAGCGGAGTCAGAGTTGACGGGGTCTCTCGCTGTTGTGAGAGTATGCGGCTGCAAGCTTAGCCACATTCAACAAACAGACCCTGCATTTTTCGTTGTAAAGGTGGGCGCAACCAAGATGGAGTTGATTGAGTCAACCGGTGTCGTTTCGCCATTACTGGTGCGCACGCACCGCGGCGATACGGTCAATCTTTTCGAACCGGGGAAGCCGTCTGTGCTGGTGTTTGTTCCGGCTGCCTTCACTCCCGTATGTGGTTCCGAAGTGCGTGAGCTCGCTGAACTTCATGAGTTCGCTCAGCGACTCGGTGTGCGGTTGCTCGTTATCAGTTGTGATACCGCGGCCACACTGCGAGCCTGGCTCGGGCAGATAGACCCCGCAGGTGAGCTTATCGGGCTGAGTGACCACTGGCCGCACGGGCTTGTTGCTCGGCGTTTTGCCGCGTTTGACGAGGTTGCGGGCACGGCCCTACGTCGCAGTTTCGCGATCACCGCAGCTGGTGCGGTCAAACAGGTGGCGGCTAGCGCGGCCGGCGTATCGAGGTCACGCCATGACCACGAACGGGGGGTGCGCATAGCCGCAGATGCCGCGAACTAAACTGGCTCTACTGTCAGGATCGACTCAGCGAAAGGATCGTGATGCATCGCAACCGTGTTGCCGCAGTGGTTATCGCTGTTATGGCGCTGGGCGCACTTACCGGTTGCGGTAGGGAAGTGTCCGGAGCCGATCCGACCGTGAAAAATCACGAGGTGACTGAGGCGGCGGTCGCTGCGGGTCGGGTCAGCGTGAACGGTACGAGTCACCAACCACGCAGCGGCTGGTCGGTGCGGTGCAAGCTGAGCATGGACGAGCCGTGGTTGATCGCGTCGCCGGTTAACTCGAAAGAACAGTATCCGAGTTTGACTGCCGGTCACGGGAAGGCTGGTGATCGGTGGTTGCTGCTACTGACCGAGGAAGGCAATTCGTGGGCGGGTTCGGAGGCCGAGGGTTTGGAGTTTCGGTTTGATGAGACCGGATTGCGCGTTAGTGGCGAGGTGCGCTCTGGCACTGACTACTCGGTGAGAACCACGATCGACATCGATCTTCCCTGCGGGAAAACCAGTTAACCCACACGACGGTCGCGCCGGTGACCACGCACTGCGGGTGCAGCCATCGAATCAGCCTAAAATCCACCCGTTGCGAACACAAAAAATATACTCCCTGCCACCCCGACAACTATCATCGTCAACAGGATTAGCACGACAAAGCAGCCGATTGAACCGCAGCCCAGGCAGGTTTCGTTCCCGCCCGACGGAGGTTGAATGTGGTAGGGGTTCATCGGCTGGTTGGTGGGATTGCCGGGCCCATACTGCGGAGGGTAACCGGTGCCCGGAGCACCTTGATACTGCCAGTGGCCACCAGGCTGCTGCCACTGCGCGTCTGAATATTGCGCAATCGGCTGCTGGTACTGATACCGATCGGTGTCTGCACCAGAGGTAAGGCGTTCGGCATCCGGCATAGGGGTGGAACTCATAGCGCCTCCAGGTGGCGACCGTTGGTTGAGATAGCGGGTGTGTTCAGCGGGCCAGAAGATCCCCTCGACAAGCCGAGCAGGCCCTGAAAAGAAGTGGTGGATCCGGCCGGGCTCGAACCGACGACATCCACGGTGTAAACGTGGCGCTCTACCAACTGAGCTACAGATCCGCTGTCGGAAACAATACCGCACCCCCGAACAAAAGTGCGAATTGACGATGACATCCACCGGGCGTCTGAACAAAGCCGGAGATCGAACCAAGTAGTTCATTTACACCGTCTCAGGCTAGGCACTGATTGGTCGAACCGGATACGACTGCGGGCGAGATACCCGAAAGTATCCCGCCCGCCATCAGGTGTGATTCAAGCTACTGCTCAATCTCACCGTGGTGTGCAGCGCGTGCCGCCTCGATCTCAGCCGCCGTTGGCGCTTCAACACGGTCGCTGTAGAACCAACGCGAGAGGGTGGCGCGAAGCTTCTGTCCGGCACGCACCTTTCCGGTCTTCGGGTCGGGCTGCGCGATGATCGGCGCATACGACTCATACGAGACAAGCTGCCACTGGTCGTGCGGTTCAAGAGGCACCTCGACCTCTTGGAACTCACCATGGGGGAGACGGATCACTCGACCCGACTCAATACCGTGGAGCGCCAATGAACGGTCACGACGCTGCAGAGCGAGGCACCAGCGTTTGGTCACGATGAACACGATCACCGAGCCAACGATGAGCCAAAACTGCAGGAAGTGAATCACGTGCTCCATCGCCATGTGGAAGTGGGTGGCGATGAGGTCTGACGAAGCAGCAGCCCACATCGTGGCATAGAAGTTCACCCAGGCAGCACCGAGAGCAGTGCGAGTGGGAGCATTACGCGGACGGTCGAGCAGGTGGTGCTCACGCTTGTCGCCGGTGATGAACGACTCCATGAACGGGTACACAAACAGACCGATCACGAAGATACCCATCAGCAGGAACGGCACGAGTATCGCAAGGCTCAGCGTGTAGTTACCCAGTGGCACCTCCCAACCCGGCGGGATCAGACGCAGCGCACCGTCACCGAACCCGATATACCAGTCAGGCTGGGTGCCGGCCGACACCGGTGAGGGGTCGTAGGGGCCATAGTTCCAAATCGGGTTGATCTGGAAGAACGTGGCGATCAGGTAGATGAAGCCGATCACGATAAACAGGAAGCCGGTTGCCTTTGCGGCGAACACAGGCAGCACGGGGTTACCGACCACATTCTTTTCAGTGTGACCAGCACCGGGCCACTGGGTGTGCTTGTGCACGACCATCAACAGCAGGTGCATGGCTAGGAACGCGATGAGTGCCGCCGGGAGAATCATGATGTGCAGTGAGTACAGCCGGCCAACGATCATGTCGCCTGGGAACTCGCCGCCAAACAGCCAGAATGACATCCAGGTGCCGATACCGGGGATCGCCTTGATCATGCCGTCGACGATGCGCAGACCGTTACCCGAGAGCAGGTCGTCGGGGAGCGAGTAACCACTGAAACCCTCGAGCATGGCGATGATCCATAGCACCAGACCGATGAGCCAGTTGAGCTCACGCGGCTTACGGAAAGCTCCGGTGAAGAACACGCGGGCCATGTGCATCATGGTGGAAGCGACGAATAGCAGTGCAGCCCAGTGGTGCACCTGGCGCATCAGCAGACCACCGCGTACGTCGAACGAAATGTCGAGGGTGGAGGCCATGGCTGCCGACATGCCCATGCCCTTGAGCGGCACATACTGGCCGTCGTAGACCATGTGTGTCATTGACGGGTCGAAGAAGAAGGTGAGGAAGGTACCCGAAATAAGGATGGCGATGAAGCTATAGAGCGCCACCTCACCGAGCATGAACGACCAGTGGTCAGGGAAGATCTTGCGACCAAATTCCTTAACGGCACCCGAGATACTGGTGCGTTCATCAATCCAGTTTGACGCCTTTGCCAGCCGGGAGCCCTCGGCCACGGGCGAACTATACGTTGTAGTCATTACGACGCTCCCAGAAAGTCGGTCCAACAGGTTCGTGGAAGTCGCTGGTGGCGATGAGGTAACCCTCGTCGTCGACCGCGATGGGCAGCTGCGGCAGCGGACGGCCGGCAGGGCCGAAGATCACCTTGCAGTGCTCGGTCACATCGAATTGCGACTGGTGGCAGGGGCACAGCAGGTGATGCGTCTGCTGCTCGTACAGTGCCACCGGGCAACCCACGTGGGTGCAGACCTTCGAGTAGGCGACGATGCCCTTGAATGACCAGTCTTTGCGAGCTGGGTCGATCTTCAGGCGCTCTTCAGGCAGACGCATCAACAGCACAACTGCCTTGGCCTTTTCGTTCAAGAAGTTCGGGTCGTGGTTTTCCTCGAGCTCGATGAGCGTTTCGGGGATCACGTGGAATGCCGAACCGATGGTGATGTCTGCCCATTTGATCGGTGTGCCGGAGGGGTCACGAACCAGGCGCACACCCTCGCCCCAGAGTGTCTGGTGGAGCAGTTTCACCGGCTTCTCGTTGTTGGCGTTGTAGAAGTCACGCAGCATCACGATGCCAGGCAGCGGCAGTGCCACCAGTGCACCGATGAGCGAGTTGCGCAGCATCTTGCGGCGCGAGAAACCCGACTCTTCGTCGGCCTGCGCGAAGATTTCGCTCACGCGCTGGCGAGTGGCGGGATTGGCACCAATGGGGTGCCGTGCCTCGGCCATCTCATTGTCTTTCATGAGGTACTTCGCCCAGGCAACGGTGCCGATACCGAGCGTCAGCAGGCTGAGTGCGATGCCGAGCCCAAGGAAGAAGTTGTTACCGCGAACCGAGGTGATGTCGTTCCGGTCGATCGGCCACGCGAAGTAGGCAACCGTTGCAAAGAGCGCTGAAGCGAGTGATACCCAGAACAGGATGGTGATTACCCGCTCAGCGGTCTTTTCTTTCTTGGGGTGCGTGTCGGTTACCCGCTCGTGGTGGTCGGGCAGTCCGGGGTTCGTGAACTCGCTATCCGGCAGGATTGCGGCCCCCGAACTCACCGACCGGTCCGACGAATGGGCGGTGCGAAGCTCCCCGCCGTGTTCGTCTTGAGCCATGAGGAATTCCCTTTCTAGAAGGAGGTGCAGCAGAAATCAGAAGTTATTGGATTCGCGGTGCCTAATTGGGGCGCGAGGTGAGCCAGATGGCAGCAGCGGTGGCGCTACCGATACCGAAGATCCAGATGAACAGACCCTCAGCAACCGGGCCGATACCGCCGAGGTTGTAGCCACCGACCGCTGAGGTGTTGTCGGTCATCCAGCGGATCGAGGCGATAATGTCGCGCTTGTCCTCAGGGGTGAGGTTGGCATCGTTAAACACCGGCATGTTCTGAGGGCCGGTAACCATGGCTTCATAGAGGTGTACCGGATCAACGGTCTGTAGCTCGGGAGCAAACTTACCTTCGGTGAGCGCACCACCGGCAGCACCAACGTTGTGGCACATGGCGCAGTTGATGCGGAAGAGTTCGGCACCGTGAGCGATGTCGGCCTCCGATTCGGTTAGCCACTTTCGGCTGGGAATGTCGGGGCCGGGAGCGAGCGATGCGACGTAGGCAGCCATTTGATGGGTCTGCACCTCATCGAACTGCGGGTCTTTTTTGGGTGCCTGGGGGCCGTGCATCTGCATCGGCATCCGGCCGGTACCCACCTGGAAGTCGACGGCCGCCGCGCCAACACCGATCAGGCTCGGGCCGTTCTCGGTGCCAACTGCGTTCACACCGTGGCAGGTGGCACAGTTGGCGTTGAACAGTGCTTCACCGGCTGCAATGGTCTGGGCGCTGTCGAGGGGGACAGCGGTGTCGCCCTCAGCAGCGGTGACGGTGTCTACGGCCGCGTATGCGCTACCGGCGACCAGGAGTCCGATGCCGAGCAGCGCTGCGGATGCGAGCGGGGTGCGGCGGCTGCGCTTGCGTGACTTCTTCGCAGCCTTCTTAGTGACGAGTGACATGTGGAGCTCTCCTGGCGACTAAGAGATGAACGGAAGGATGTAGATGACGAAGAACAGCCCGACCCACACAACATCAACGAAGTGCCAGTAGTACGAGACTGCAATTGCCATCGAGGCTTCGCGTTTGCCCATCCGGCGCACGGCATACATGCGCACGATGGTGAGTAGGAACGCGAATAGACCGCCGATCACGTGGAGACCGTGGAAGCCGGTGGTCATGTAGAAGGCGCTGGTGAACGGGTTGAGGTTGAATACGTAGCCTTCGCTGACGAGTGTGGCGTACTCAAACACCTGACCACCAACGAAGATTGAGCCGAGCAGCACGGTGATGTAGAACCACTCGATCACCCCGAGACGTCCATTCTCGCGCAGACGCTGCCCACGTTCGGCGGCAGCAACGCCGAACTGACAGGTCACCGAGCTGGAGACCAGGATGAGCGTGTTGACCGTCGAGAACGGAATGTTCATCACGTCGTGGCCGGCCGCAAACTGCTCGGGCGCCATTGCGCGGAGCGTGAAGTAAATCGCGAACAGGCCCGCGAAGAACATAACTTCCGAGCCAAGCCAGACGATCGTGCCGATCGCGAGGGTGTTTGGACGATGGACGCGCGGAGCGCCGGAGATGGTTGTTGCTGAAGTCACCTGTCCATTATGACCGATTTCTCAGTTTGGCCAAGTTCGCACACGGCGCGCGGACGAATAGTGCGGCGTGTTTCTCGGCGAACCATGACACTGAGCCGTTCGCAACGGCGCGTACACTGATGCGCATGACGCAACTTCAGACTTGGCCAGAAATGATCGAGGCGCTACTGCGCGGTGAGGACCTGTCGGTTGCCCAGGCCACCTGGGCGATGGAACAGATCATGACCGGTGAGGTGTCACAAGCCTCGCTGGCCGGCTGGTTGATTGCGTTGCGTGCGAAAGGCGAGACCGTAGAAGAGGTCGTCGGCTTTCGCGACGCTGTGCTGGCTAACGCGGCCCCGATCGAAATTACTCCCTGGGCTGTCGACATTGTCGGCACCGGTGGTGACATGGTCGGAACCGTCAACGTCTCGACTATGGCCTCGATGGTGATCGCCGGTTCCGGCGTACCGGTGATTAAACATGGCGGTGGCGCCGCATCAGCGAAGTCGGGCGCGACCGATGTACTCACGGCACTCGGGGCTCGTCACGGTAATAACTCCGATGAACTCACTCGAGTGTTCGACGAAACTGGGATGACCTTCCTGGCGGCACCGCTGTTTCATCCCGGCTTCCGTCACGTGGCTCCGGTGCGCAAGCAGCTCGGGGTTTCGACCATCTTTAACTATCTGGGCCCGCTCACAAACCCGTCGCGAGCTGAGGCCAGCGCGGTTGGATGCGCCAAGCGGGAGGGTATTCCGCTGGTTGTCGGCGTGTTTCGTAACCGGGGTGCGGCAGCACTGGTGTTTCGCGGAGATGATGGCTTGGATGAGTTGACGGTCACCGGTTACTCGCGTATCTGGGAGGTGTGCCGCGGCGATGTTTCAGAGCATGATATCCATCCGCGCGATGTCGGTCTTGGCACCTACCGAATGCAGGAACTTATCGGCGGCACGCCAGAAGACAACGCGCAAATCTTCCGCGAGACACTCGCTGGAAATGTTACGGGTGCTGTGCTCGACATTGTCTTGCTCAATGCAGCTGCAGGCATGGTGGCCTACGATCTGGCCCGCAACCCCGACAGCGTGGAAGATCCTATCCGTGACCGCCTGATTGCAAAAATTGCGGTGGCTCGCGAAACGATCGAGTCGGGGCGCGCGCTTGCACAGCTCGAACGCTTCGTGAGCGCCACTCAGAACTACAGCGGGCGCGAGTGAGACTCTTTCATCGCCACAAACGTCAAAATGACGTTTTCCGGATCCGAGCCTATGAGGTGCGCGGTGAACCTGGCGAGCTGATGCAGCCTATTTTCTGGGTGACGTTCACCGCCTGGCTGTTGTCGTTCTTCCTGTTTTACTTCGCCACCGGAATGCTTGATTTCCAATTGCATCGGATTGGTTTCATCCCGGTTCTATTCGGGTGGGTGGTGATGTCGTTTGCGATAGCTGCCGGGTACACCCTTGGCTACCGAATCATGCTCGCGCTCACTGGCGGCAGCAGAATGTTCGGTGAGCGTGAGGTCACTAGGCTGAGCATTGGGGATGCGTTTGCCAGCGCCTGTGGCGGGCTGGTGATTAGTGCCCTACCAGCTGTTACCGTATCGGAGCTCTTTCTCTTCTTTACTTGGGTGATGGTGGTTGGAGTGTGCTTCACATTTTCGCAATTGCAGCCGCGCTATGTTGCCCGCTGGCGTGAAATTGCGGCCCTGCGTGGGCATTGAGCAGTGGCTATCAGCTTCATTTCGCGATTGTCGGCGATAATGGTTGGCCCTACTGCCGCAGACACGAAAGGTATTGCACATGTTCGAGTTGGGATTCATCTCTTGGATCATTGTTGGTGTAGTCGTCGGGCTAATTGCCTCTGCAATCATGAAGCAGCGCTACCCGTGGTGGCTCACACTCGTGCTGGGTGTATTGGGTGCCGCCCTCGGCGGCTTCCTCGCCGGGTTACTGCTACCGGGTGACGCAAATTGGGGATTTTGGAACCCCTTCATGTGGATCTTCGCGACGCTTGGTGCGGTCATCGTGATGGCCATTGTGGGGGCTGCCGGTAAGCGACAAAAGCGTTGAACTGAGCGTTCCGGTTTACACTCTCGGCGGGCGCGCGTATCCGGAGTGACCGCACTCGCCGAGGTGCACGACAGCCACGACCCGCGGCCGGCGGCGCATGCCCTTTCCTCGACAGGCGTGCGGCACTGACGACACCACGAGCGCCGGGAAAACCCGACGAAGCAAATCCAAACGCACAGGAACGGTGACCATGTCAGATCTGACCAGGATTCCCGAACACGTTGGCGTTATCGGCGGCGGCCGCATGGGTGCTGGAATCGCCCACGCATTCCTCATGGCAGGTTGTCGCGTCACGGTAATCGAGCGTGAACCCATTGCACTGCAGGCGGCACGTGAGCGTATCGAACGTTTGGCAGCGAGGTCGATTGAACTTGGCGCTGCCGACGTAAACCTCGATGAGGTAACGCGGCGACTGCAGGTGGTGCTCGACTATAACCAGCTGCGTGACTGCCGACTCACCGTTGAAGCCGTGTTCGAAGACTTTGACGTGAAGCTCGAGGCACTCGCCACTGCCGAAGCAGTAGTCGATGAGCGGGCGGTTCTGGCATCGAACACTTCATCGCTGTCACTCACCGATTTAGCTGAGCACCTCAAGCGCCCCGAACGCTTTCTCGGGCTTCGCTTTTTTAATCCGGTGTCGGCCTCGAATCTCATCGAGGTGGTGATCGCGCCGAAAACCGATTCGGAGCTTGTCGAAGCTGCCCCAAAGTGGGTCGAACAACTCGCGAAAGCTCCGGTAGTGGTGAACGATTCGCCGGGGTTCATCTCGTCGCGTCTTGAAGTCGCCATCGCGCTCGAGGCGATCCGAATGGTTGAAGAGGGCGTTGCCTGCGCGGAGCATATCGATGCTGCCATGGAGCTTGGTTGCCGGCACCCGCTGGGTCCGCTCAAGAGCACCGACATCATTGGACTGGATGTGCGCCTCGGTATTGCCGAGTATCTGTCGGATCAGCTGGGGGAGCGGTTCGCGCCGCCGCGGTTACTGCGCGAGATGGTCGAACGCGGTGAACTCGGACGCAAAAGCGGCAAAGGGTTCTATGACTGGAGCTAGCGCGTTCGATCAGGGGAGGGCTGCGTGCCCGGGGATTCTGACAGTTCTTTCGTGAAGCTGTCTACATCTGTGCTGGCTGGTCGAGTCTGGCGGCCGGAACCTGGCGCAGAATACGCGCTGGATTTCCGGCCACGATCACGTTTTCAGGCAGTGGCCGCGTCACCACCGATCCGGCGCCGACGATGGTGCGTGCACCGATCGTGACGCCGCCCAGGACGGTTACATTACCGCCGATCCACACATCGTCGCCGATTGTGATGGGTGCGGCCGACTCAATCCCGGTGGCTCGTTGAGCTGCATCGAGTGGGTGCGTCGGGGTCAGCAGTTGCACGCCCGGGCCGAATTGCACTCGGTTACCGATGGTGATCGAGGCGACATCAAGAAAAATGCCACCAAAGTTGACAAAGCAGTCGTCGCCAAACCGAATATTTGTGCCGTAGTCACATTGGAACGGTGGCTGCAGAGCAACCTCGCCGCTACGCCCGAGCAACTTTGTGAGCAGTTCTGCGCGCAACGCAACGTCCTCCGGTGGTGGGCTGTTCAACTGTTGGCACAGTGTACGGGCCCGCATCCGATCAGCCGCAAGTGTCGGCTCATCCGCGCGGTACGGCTGTCCGGCAATCATGCGGGCGTGTGCTGAGTTGAGGGGAATCAGCTCGATAGCGTCGGTTAGCGCGTGGATGCGGTTTACCGGTTGGTTGGTTCCGCTCGCTGCGACATCAGGGACGCGGTCACCGGGATGCGCAAGCAGCACAGCTGTGCAGCCTGCGGCCTGCGCAGCCATAATGTCGATGATGCGGTCACCGACCGCGAGCGTCTCAGACGGGGCAAGTCCGAAGCGTGCGAGCGCCGCAAGGAACATCGCCGGGTTGGGTTTGCGCGCAAATCCATCGGACACCGTGATCATGCCGTCGATGACCAGATCGGTTCCGGCCAGGAGCGTGCTGGCACTTTCGCGGTCGCGGTGGGTGACGACGATGTTTTTGCCGCCTGCTGCCTGCACGCGCTGAATGAGTTCTTGCGCAGCTGGCATCACCGGGGGAGTGGTGCCGTGTTGCCACGATGCTTTTAGTGCACGGTAAGCATCTTCGAGTGTCGAGCGCGCGATATCGTATTCAGCCGCGAGCGAGGCAATGGTTTCAGCAATTGAACTCGCGCGCATCCGAAGCATGAGTGTCTGCTGGTCGGGTGCGGCACCGACAGCTTTCTGGATGACTGCCCTGAGGGCATTCGCCACACTCGGATAGGTATCAATGAGTGTGCCACCCATATCCCAGATGATGTGCCGCAAGGCCATGGTGTTGTGCTACCTTCACTCGCCGTCAAAGCGACAGCGGATTAGACGAGCGTTGTCTCGTCGATGCCGGGCACCGAAGCGCCGGTGGGGAACCCCTCGTCGACATAGCGGTGGTAGATGGTGCGCCAGTCAAGCTCGGGGGAGTCGACCCCGTGCAGCCGCTCGAGTTTCGACACTGCCGCATGCCAGCTTGCAGCATTGCGCGCAGCCTCGTTCTCATTGGCGAGGCGTTCAACCATCGCGAAAGTCGTTTCTTTGCCGTCGCTATTTAGCGTCAAGGTGACATGACTGTGTTCACCAAATGTGAACGCGAACTCTTCCGGGTCGCGCAGATTCGTGATCTCACCGGTAAAGTTTGCGGGCGCGTCGATGCTCGTGTCGGTAAAGGTGATACTCGAACCGATTTCAGGCGTGAACTCCATCCGAAACGGGAACCACGTAGCAAGCCCCTTCGGAGTGAGTGCCTGTGCCCACAGCTTGCCGGCCGGAATGGGGAACTGGGCCGAAAGGCGAACTGCGGGTGAGCCGTCTCGAACAGTTAACTGGGCGTGGGTCATGTGGTTGACACTAGTTGACGAGTCTGATGCACAGTCGACCATAAGGTGACATTTTCGTAGCGATATGTGTTAATTCACTTTTTAGCGATGGTCTACAGATCGGGGGCAGCGCCGAGCGTGACGTCGAGATCGATCTGTTTACCATCACGCACTACCTGCATGGTGACCTGTTGATCGACTTTCAGCGTGCGCACCGTGCCGACCAGATGTTGCGAACCGAGGATTTCCTGCCCGTCAAGCGTGACGATCACATCACCCACCTGCAAGCCAGCGTGCTCACTGGGGCCGTCCGCGACAAGCGATTTCACTTCGGCGCCGAGTCGTTGTTCACCGTCAAGGTTTACCGCACCGTCGATGGTGGCAGTTCCCAAAAAGGCGTGGGCTACCTCGCCGCTGTCGATGAGCTGACCCGCAATGTTCTCGGTGAGAGACACCGGTATTGCAAAGCCAATACCGATATTCCCACTCTGCTGCCCGGGGGCGGTAGCTTCAACACTGGCAATCGCAGAGTTGATACCGATCAGCCGGCCATTGCGATCAACGAGTGCCCCGCCCGAGTTGCCTGGGTTGAGCGCCGCGGAGGTCTGAATCGCGTTGGTGATTACCGGTTTAGTATTGGTGCCACCCGTGGCGATGGGCCGGTTGAGTGCCGAGACGATACCCGTGGTGACCGAGCCCGAGAGTCCAAGCGGATTACCGATTGCAGCCACGTCTTGCCCCACTGCAAGCGAGTCTGAGTCACCGCGTTCGATTGGGGTGATTCCATCCGGCACACGGTCAAGCTTGAGCACCGCGATATCGGTTGCGGCATCACCACCGACAATGCTGGCCGCATAGGTGTTGCTCCCCACAATCACCACCACGCCATGTGCTGCGGCGCCCTCAACCACGTGGTTGTTCGTGACAATATGGCCATGGTCGTCCCAAACGACACCTGAACCTTGACTGCCGCGAGAGTCGCCGTCAACCACCTGGATGGCGACCACTGACGGCGCTACTTGCTGCGCTACCGAGCTCCAGTCGCCCGGCGTGGTGGCCGGCGCAGCGTGCTGCACCGAAGTTTCGTGTTCGCCAATCAGGTGGCTGGTGATGAATGCTCCAACAGATCCCGCCACGAGAGCGGTTGCGGCGGCCGTTGCGACGATTGCTATCCACGCAGTGCGTGGCTGTGCCGGGCGCATGACAGCCCGAGTGGGGGTGTCGGACGATGACTTGCCTGGCAACGGCGGCAGCTGGGGTAGAGGGGAGATGGTAGGAATCGTATCGGCCGCTGTCGACGCCGGAGCCTGCGGAACCGATTTTTGGGGTACGGAATCATGCGGTGGTAGCGCGGGTAGCGCCCGGGGCTGAGCATTAAAAACGTCACTGGGAAGCGGCAGGGTTTCACACAGCTCAGTGCACGGCCGATCGAGCGCGGTCGTGTCGGCTTTCGAATCATCGTGCTCGAGGTTGAAGTTGTTCCGATTATCCACTCGTCTACCTTGTGATCTGGGCGCTGGAAACAAGCTGAAGCTCATCGAGATTTGGTGGTCGTCACTGCTAATGGCCAGCGCATGCTCCCACGATACTCAGCCGGATGGGTGAGAGTGCGGCCACTGGGCGAGTGGTGACACTTGCCTGCATCATGATTGCTGAAATGACATAATGTACATTATCGGCGTCTCATGCTGGTGGTCGGGTATGGTGTGACCTGTGAGATCGCTCTGCCTGCATGCTTACCGGTAACGCCAGTAGCTACCGGTAACGCCAGCAGCCTACGCGGTTGGGATGCGCTTTCTCGCGCAGGAATGCTCCTGTGTGATTGTTTGACAGCGGCCGACTCGCACTGCGGTGCAATTGCCGAATCGCTGGCGGCAGCTCGGTCAGCCCAGCGGCGTTGATGCTCGGTGCGCAATTTCATTAACCCTCACAGTCGACTGCGGGTTGCCACTGTTGCCCAGCTACAGTTCGAACAGTGATCACCCACGGCACAGCTTCTGCTGCGCGGTGAGTTTCGGTGCCGGTCATAATTAGAATGACATAATATAGCCAAATATTGAATATCGTCACGCATTCCCGCTGTCTGTGTAGCTCTTTCGCGAGCCACTCCGCGTGACGAGTCCGCTATGCCGCTTCTGTCTGCAGTAACCGCGCCAGCCGCTGCGTCGCCGCGGGAATCCCTTCTGCAAGCAGCAGCTCGAGCGTCGGCTTCGTGTGAAGTGAGCGCGTCTGCGCATACCCCTCTCCCCCAGCCGCGCCACGCGAAGCCCAGGTAAGCCAATTGATTGCCAGCCGCATCGCCGCCGATGGCACCAGCACCCGCAACTCATCGGCATCGAGTGAGCGGAACCCTCGATAGCCACGTACGACTTCAGCAAGTGCAACAACTGGGTCTGCCTGGCGGAGCATCCCGTATGCGGCAGCGACTATGAGATCTGCCACCTGAGCCGTGGGATACGAGTCATTGAAGTCAATCACGCCACATACCCGGCCGACTTCGAGGTTGACCATCAGGTTTTGATCGTGCAGATCCTGATGTACAACTCCCTGTGGCAGAGCAGAAAATACCGGTTTGATCAGGTCAAATGCATCGCGAATCACATCAAGTTCGGCGGCAAAATCGGCAGCCGGGCCGGTGATCAGCGGCCGAACCGAATCGTACGAGTCGAGAGCATCGGCAATGAGCCAGTGGTGCCGAGGCGGCATCACTTCGGGTGTCAGGCCATCGAATGCACCGGTCAGCTGCGCGCAAGTCGCCCCAATTGATGGCAGCAGTGTCGGTGAAACCCGCGGCACATCACTCAGCAGCGACCCATCGACCCAGCTGAGGATACGAATAATCGCGGTCTGACCGGTGGCTGTCGCAAACTTGAGGTGCCTGGTACCGGTATGGGTGGGCAAGATGCGCGGTACTGCGAAGTCGAGTTGCTGCTGTTCGACATGCGTGAGCAGCGTTTCCTGCCAGGCAACCGCTGCCGCGGCCGAGGCATCACTGATCTTCACCACCCAATAGGCCCCAGCGTCGTCGGTGATACGCAGATTGCGATCGTATTCGCCTTCGAGCCAGCGCGGCTGCCGCACAGTGAGCCGATACTCCCCCCACAGCAGCGGTACCAGCTCCTCGATGGTAAGCACTGGTGCCGGTACGCCACTCATGCGCGATCCCCCGAAAGCACGTGCAGTGCCCGGTCAACCGTAGCGAGAATCTCGTCAATCTCGTTCGACTGGATGCACAGTGGCGGGCGGATCTTCAGCACCTCGCCACTTCGGCCGGTGTGACTGAAGAGCACTCCCTGCCGCCGCAATTCATTGATGAGTGTTCGAACCTGCGCACTGGCAGTAGTCGGCCGATTACCAGCTGGATCAAGATCGACGCCAATCATCAAGCCGGCCCCGCGCACCGCCACCGGGATGCCATGATCAGCAAAGATGCGGCTCAGCCCCGAACGCAGCTGCTCGCCGAGCCCGGTGACACGGGCCGGTGCATCCATCGCTTCAAGCCGACGCAAAACAACACTCGCTGCAGCAATCGGTGCAGCCGTACCGGCAAAGGTGTTGAAATAGCGGAACTCACGCCCAAATTGCTCAAATAACTCGGCCGATCCCACAACCCCGGCCACCGGCAGACCGTTCGCCATGGGTTTTCCAAGCGTTACGAGGTCGGGCACAATACCGGCGTGTTCGAAGCCCCACCAACGTCCCGTGCGACAGAAACCCGCCTGCACCTCGTCTGCGATCACGAGTGCACCGCGCTGCTGCACGAGTGCAGCAGCCTCTGCGATGAACGCGGCCGGCGCGTAAATGCCGTCACTTGTCACCGCAGTATCGACGAGCAGCGCCGCAACCCCGTCTGCGCGGGCGACCAAAACATCCATCGCCTCGGCGACCGATTGCGCAAAGGCGTCAGCGCGCCGCTGAGGTGACGCCTGCGGGGGAATTGGCACCGCTACAACGCAGTCGGCGAGGCCCTCAACCCCGACGAGACTGGGAGACACCTCACGCACCGCCGTAGTGGTGCCGTGATAGGCATGCTCGGTGACAATGATGCCCCTTGCGCCAGTTGTGTGCCTGGCCAGTTGCAGGGCAAGATCATTCGCCTCACTACCAGAGCAGGTGAACGCCACGCGATTGAGACGCGGTGGAAAATGCTTGAGTAGCTCCTCGGAATACGCCACCACTGCCTCATCGGCATAGCGGGTGTGCGTGTTGGCGCGCAGCAGTTCGGCGTGCACCGCATCGGCAATTTCAGCATCGGAATGTCCGATACACGGCACATTGTTATAGGCATCCAGATATTCCGCACCGGTGGCGTCGGTGACGCGAACGCCATGAGCCTGTGCCACCGTGACGGGCTCATCGTAAAAGAGACGGTAAGTGCCGGCCAGCACGTGCTCGCGACGAGCGAGGACGCTGGCGGGTGCAGTGCGGTACTCGGGCATTGTTCGCGATTCCTCATTTTTCTGATCGGGACCAAGCCGTGGGCGGGTCGGTCAGCACGGAACTCCGATAGCGATAGTGTCGGCGGGGTGCAGTCGGAACACAAATCTTCCATCACCGCACAGCGCGTCGGATCGCAAACAGTGGTCTTGGGCGCACCGTGAGACGCATCCAGCAAGTTCGTTACGCTGTTTCGGCGCGTATGGCTTCGCCAGTGCGCTTCGTTCGCCGTGCTGTAGGTCGTAGCGCAACTTCAGACGAAAAACACGCGAGGCGGACGCACACACCCTCGAAATCGCGTAGAGTGTTCTCAGTGCCGTTTGCGCCACGATTTATGGTCTTTGCCAACTAGGGAGTTATTCATGCGCTGGATCCTCACCATCCTGTGCCTGGCAATCTTTGCTGCCGGCCTCTTCTGCTTCGGACTCGCATTCCACGAAGATCAGGGTGTTGGAAGCCTGCTGATCTTCCTCGCCGGGATCTTCCTCAGCTGCCTCGCATTCTTCCTGCCATGGCAGGTCATCGGTCACAGCCGCAAATAACCGCCGCAGGCACTAAGCTGCACCGCCCCCGGCCGAAATACCGGGGGCGGTTCGTATTTCCACAACTGGAATAGTCATGTCTTTCACTCCGACAGTCGATATCTCCACCCGATTTCCGGTGAGTGCCGACATTGTTTGGGCGGTGATCACCAAACACCGCTACACGAGCGAGTGGTGGCCCTCACTCGATTTACCCAAGCGTTCAGGAGCGCGCGCATCCTTCCAAACTCCCCGACCACGCAAGAAGCGTCCGCGTGTGGCAACCGGCAGAGTCGTGCGTGTGTCGAAGGGCGAACAGATCCAACTTGCCCTGCTGTCGCAGCCACGCGGCGTGCACTCCGAGGTCACCATCACCGTGACCCAGCTGTCTCACAAAACCCGTGTGCGCGTGGTTGAACAGGGATTCGCTTCGGTCGAAGACCCGCACCGCATTATTGCTGAATGTCGTGATGGCTGGCGCGAGTTCCTCGGCGCACTGGGCGAGTACCTCGCCGATAACAAAACAGTTGCCCGAATCGAACGCCGCATCCGCGACGACTGATTCGGGCAACCGCAAGCAGTCGAGGTGCTTCTAATACGCGCTCAGTAAAGCCGCATAGCCGGCAACTACTCGGCGTTGAAGCTCGACACGTCACCGACGAGGCGCGTGTGATCTGCCGGAACCGGCTCAACCGCGGCCAACGCCACCTCGGCAGCAAACTCGGCGACGTTGTAAAGCCGACCGGCAGTTTCCCGGCGCGCCTCGATCGCCCCAGGCTCAAGCCGGTTCAGCAGCGTTGCCGTGATTGTGCCCTCGATCATGTCGCCCGAAACGACCACGAAGTCAATGCCCTGCTCGGCAAGCGACGGGATCAACTCACGCAGCGCATCCTCACCGGCGCGCTTCGACTCGGCCACCGGCACATAGGCCTCCATCGTTGGAGTTGTGCGGATGAAGTGCGCCTGGTGGCTGGTGACAAAAACCACCCTGCCGCCGGCACCCATGAGCTCACGGGCGGCGGTGAGCATCCCAACCTGTGCGTCACGGTTAAGCCGCAGCGCGTAGTCGGCACCCATGTTCTGTTCCATACCGCCTGAGGCGTTCAACACGAGAATATCGAGGCCACCGAGTCGATCTTTCACCTCGGCAAGCATCGCTGCCACCGAGTTGCCATCAGTCAGATCAGCACCTACCGCGAAGCTGTCACCCTCGTACTCGGCAAACTCGGCCACGAGCTTTTCCGCACGAGCTGCCTTGTTTCGGTAGTTGATCACCACGCTCGCGCCAGCCTGCGCAAAATAGCGGGCGGTGGCGGCGCCGACACCGCGCGAAGAGCCGGTAACAAGTACGCGTTTTCCGGCAACGTTATGGCCGGCCAGTGGATTGGTCGCAATTGATTCCATAGCGGGAGTCTACCGACCTCTCATCTGGCCGCGGCACACTGGTGGCGTGCACTATTTTGATCAGCAAACTCCGCGAGTCATCGCTCACCGTGGCGAATCATCCACGGCTCCCGAAAATACTGCGGCAGCCTTTCACTCGGCACTCGAGCTCGGTGCTGACGTGCTCGAAACCGATATCCACGTCACTGCCGATAACCGCGCGGTGCTCTGGCACGACCCCGTTCTAGCTCGCTGGGACGACACTCCAACCGTGATCAGCTCGCTCACACTCGCGCAGCTGCAGTCACGCCGCCGCGGCCCACACCATATTCTTGAACTTGGGGAAGCGCTCGCACAGTTCCCACGCACCCGCTTCAATATTGACGTCAAAACTCCCGCCGCGATCGCGGCCACTGCTACTGCCATCCGTGAGACTGGCGCCAGCCACCGCGTGCTGCTCACGTCTTTTGATCAGCGCACAATTGATGCGTTGCGCGCGCTCGTTCCTGACTCGTTCTTCGGCACCGGTCAGCAGGCTGTAATGCAAGCGGTGATCGCAGTGGCGCTTCGTTCGAAGCGACTGCTGCGCCGTGCCCTTGATGGTGCGGATGCAGTGCAGATCCCGGCGGCGGTGCGCGGGTTAAGTCTCGTGTCGCCTCGGCTTATGGACGCTTACCGTAGGCATGCCAGGGAGGTGCACGTGTGGACAGTGAACGATGCTGAACTGATGCAGCGACTACTGGTAGTGGGGGTCGCGGGCATCATCACCGATCAGCCGGCTCTGGCGCGACAGGTAATCGACCGGGTCGAAGACGGCGCCGGTGCCCAGGAATAAATCGGAGGTGGGGCCAGTTGCCAATCCTGGTTGCGCCTTGCTAACCCGGTATTGAGCGAAAGCCAGGTAGGCTTGGACGTCGGATCGCTTCGTATTAGATCGGGTGATCCAAAGCATGATTTGAGGCGGAGAGGATCCGGAACGATGGCAGACCGCAGTCTTCGTGGAATGCGCCTGGGAGCGCAAAGCCTGCAGAGCGATGAGGGTGTGGTGCTGGTTGATCACCAGCTGCGCACCTATCAGACCGAAAACGGCGAGCGCTTTATCGTCACCTTTGCAGCCGACGCCGAGGCTCCCGAAGTGTGGGAATCACCGAAGACCGGTGATGAAGGCCGCCTGCTGGATGCCGATGGTGATGAGGTTCCCTACACCCCCCCGGAGCAGAAACCGCAGCGTACCCACTGGGACATGCTGCTTGAGCGCCGCACGAAAGAAGACCTCGAAGAGGTGCTGCAGGTTCGCCTCGACTATCTCCGCGAGCGACGCGGCACTAAGGCACGCGAGCAGCGCGAACCGACCGCCGGAGCACCACAGACCACCGGACGCAGCGGCGAAACTCCCACTCGAGTTATCGACATTGAAGGACGCCCGCAGGCACAGACGCGCGCCGAGAAAGAAGCCGAAGCCAGGGCTGCGAAGAAAAAGAAGAAGTAGTGCCGCCAAGTCTCCTGGCCACGCCGTCACGGCAAACGCGCCGCAGATTCGCTCGTACGACTAATGGCGTTGCGGGCGGCGTCGCGCTGAGCGCTTAACTGCGTAGGTTGGGTGCGGCCTGCTCATGATGGTGAGTACCACCCCCACTCCCCCAACCAAGAGCTCAACTGCCGGCCCGAGCGCGATCGCTGGCGTCACACCGGTAGTGATGGGCGCATCCACGACCATAATTCCCGGTTGGTACCAATCGAGTGTCACCAGTTCACTGCCGTCGGGTGCGTAGGCTGCACTCCAGCCCACCGTGGACGCCTGTACGAGCGTGCGGCCAGACTCAACCGCGCGCAGCCGAGCGGTCGCCAACTGCTGTGCTGATTCGTGGGTGCGGGCGAAGTCAGCGTTATTTGTCGGTGCCAAAAGCACCTCAGCACCGTTTCCGATTGCCTCGCGGGCGAGGCGGTCGTCGACGATGTCGTAGCAGATAAACACGCCGTATCGGTGCCCGGCCACCACCAACACATTGGGGCGGGAACCCGGCGTGTACTCACGCTGAATGAGGTTGACAAGATCCGGCGCCAGCAGCGCATAAAACTCGCGATGAGGTACATATTCACCGAAAGGAATCGGATGCGCCTTGTCATATTGCTGGGCGTCGGCACCATCGGCGCCCCAGACGAACTGGGTGTTGAAATACCGGGTTTCTGGGTCGGTCCATTCGCCGGTGCGGGTGACGGTATTTGCCACGATCGGGGCATCGTACGAGGCCGATAGCTCGCTAAGCCAGGACGCGGCTCGCGCCGACTCAAACGGGCTGATATCCACCGAGCCTTCCGGCCAGAGAATCACATCCACCCTGATGTCCTCCGGGAGCTGCGACATTGCCCGGGCGTGCGCATCCATGATCTCGCCAGGATTCGACGGGATGAAGTAGCTGGCGCCTGGCGTATCTCCCTGCACTGCCAGCACCCGCACCGAACCCGTCTGGGGCAGCGGAAACTGCGGTAGCGCAACGATCACCAGCCCCAGCACCGCTACAACTGCGCCGCGCGTCGCCCAACCGGTAGGTTGCCGCACGGGCTTACCGAACGCATCAAAGCTGTGCTCGGAGGTTGTCGGCAGCATACACAGCTCGACGGTGAGCGCGCTGAAGGCGACCACGATGAAGCCCAGCCCTGCGAGCCCCAGCCATGAGACCCATTCGACACTTGGTGCGGCCGATTGCGATTGGGCGATGCGTCCCCAGGCAAATCCGCCATAGGGCACGGTGGCGGCAAGAGTCTCTCTTGCAATCCACAAACCAGCAACACCGGCACTGGTCACCGCACTGTTTCGGCCGCGACGGCGTCGATATAGCAGTGCGATCAGCGCGTGGCCGGCCGCCCACCAGGCAGCCATGAATACCGAGAGCGCAATCCACGGTACCGGGCCGAGAAACTCGCTGGTCCATGAAACATGTACGAGGAAAAACAGCAGGCCGGTAACAAATCCCAGCGCCGCGCCGGACGCAATCGAACGCCCCCGCACCGACCACAAGCTGAGCATGATTGCCGGCAGCACAAACACCCACACTCCCGGCTCGGGGAAAGCAGCGGCAAGTAGCAGTGCAGCGGAGGCGGCGGCGAACAGAGACGCGAGCGGCGTGGCAGTGGGCACAACGAATCGTGACTTCATGGCGGCTGACACGATGCTGACTACTGCTCCATCCCCGTGTAGGCGACAATACCGCGACGAACATGGTCTGCTGCCTGCTGGGCGGTGCGAGCCAGACTCCCCGAGGCAACGGTGCCGATCTGGTCGAGCAGATCGAGTGTTTGTTTACTCCAGCGCACAAAATCACCCGCCGACATTTCGGCATCTTCGAGTACGCGCTCAAGCGGTGCACCGTTTGACCATTTGAACATTGGCTTGGCGAGCGAGGTCGCTAGGGGAATTGTGCGAGGAACGTGGAGTTCGTCTTCGATCTCGTCGAGCTCTTCCCACAGCGACTCTGTGCGTGCCAGTGCCGTGCGGAACTCGCCTTTGGGGAGGTGCCTCTCGGGCGGATTCACCTCGTCGCGCCGCGGCTCATAGGTGAGCACACAGCACATGGCCGCCAGCTGGTGCGCATCCAGATTGAGCCACAGTTGACGGCGAATGCATTCAGCCACCAGTAGGTCACGATCACCGAAGATACGTCGTAAAAGCTCGCCATGCACGGTGGCAGTAATAATCGTGGGCTCGCCGACGGCGCCGCTGGTTGATTCGAGATAGCCGCGGCGCAAGAGAAGTTCGGTGAGCCGGTCAAACACGCGCGCAACAGCACCGGTGCGGCGATCAATCTCGCGCAGCTGATGCTCGGTGTCGCGCCGGAGCCGCCAATAACGTTCGGCCCAGCGAGCATGCTGTTCTCGTTCTGGGCAGCGGTGGCAGGGATGTGTGCGCAGCTGGTCGCGCAACTCGGCCAGTCGCTTACTGCGTGCATCACGAGCGCCGTGGTCGCCAGGTAATACTTTCTGGCGCTCAACATCGGTGAGCTCGCGACGGATTGCCGAATAGGCCATGAAATCGCCACGTTCACAACGCATGGATTCGGCATAGCCGACCAGTGCATCCTGTTGCTGTCGCACCCGGCGGGCAAGATCAACCACCGCGCGGTCGGCCTGAAACTGAGCGAATGACGATTCGAGCACCCGCCGCGTTCGTTCACGTCCGAACTGGCTGATGAGATTCACTGTCATGTTGTAGGTCGGGCGAAACGACGAGTTGAGCGGGTAGGTGCGTTTGGAGGCCAGCGCCGCAACCGATTCTGGTTGCATCCCCTCACGCCACTGAACGATAGCGTGCCCCTCTACATCGATGCCTCGCCGGCCGGCGCGACCAGTCAGCTGCGTGAACTCGCCGGGGGTGATCGGTACCCGGGAGACACCATTGAACTTTTCGAGCCGTTCAAGTACCACGGTGCGTGCCGGCATATTGATGCCCAGGGCAAGCGTTTCGGTGGCGAAAACCACTTTCAGCAGCTTGCGCTGGAAGAGCACCTCAACCACTTCTTTGAAAATCGGTAGCATGCCGGCGTGGTGGGCAGCCACACCCCGCTCGAGCGCATCACGCCACTGGTAAAAGCCGAGCACACCAAGATCTTCATCAAGAAGTGTGCGGGTGTAGTCGTCGATGATCCAGCGGATTTCGTCACGCTCGGTGCGCGTGGTGAGCTGGATACCCCAGCTGCACACCTGCCGAACCGCATCATCACAGCCATTCCGTGAGAAAATGAAGAATATGGCCGGCAGCAGCTGCGCCTCATCAAGCAGTTCAACGAAGGGGCCGCGATCAAGCTTCGCCGCGAAGCGGCGGTGTCCGCGCCTACTACTCGGTGTGCGTGATGCACCGACAGCTCGCAGCAGATCTGGATTCACGCGCCGCTTCTTCTTGCCGCTTCCCTCGGCGTAGAGGTCATGCAATCGTGAGCCGACCAGCACGTGGTGATACAGCGGCGTTGGGCGATGCTCCGAGACAATCACGTCAGTGTCGCCGCGCACCGTTTGCAGCCAATCACCAAACTCTTCCGCATTCGAAACCGTCGCTGACAGCGAAACCAGGCGCACTTCGCTCGGCAGATGAATGATGACTTCTTCCCACACCGCGCCGCGGAAACGGTCGGCGAGGTAGTGCACCTCGTCCATGACGACATAGGCGAGGTCGGTGAGCAGCTCGCTGCCAACATAGATCATGTTACGCAGCACTTCGGTGGTCATGATCACCACGCGAGCTTGCGGGTTGATGCTCGTGTCGCCGGTGAGTAGGCCGACTTCGGTGGGGCCATATTCGGCTACGAGTTCCTGATATTTCTGGTTCGACAGCGCCTTGATTGGGGTGGTGTAGAAGATTTTCGCGTGCGGGTCACGCATGGTGAGAAACACCGCAAACTCGGCGACCACGGTTTTGCCGGCACCGGTGGGAGCGGCAACGAGCACCGAATTGCCGGATTCGAGGCTGTGGCAGGCGGCTATCTGAAACTCGTCAAGATCGAAACGCTGCCCCGAACGAAACAGTTCGGTTTCTGGGAAGCGGGCCCGCTCGGCGGCCCTAGCGTAGCGTTCGGAGGGGCTGAGGTTCACGCTTCGAACCTACCCGGTTGCGATTTGGAACTGTTGGCGGCATCAATATCGGTCGGTTTGGGGTCGGGTAGCGGGCTCGCCCCGGCCGCGATCTCGGCCTCGATTTCAGCCTCGACGTTCTTGCGCCGATTCATGCGCGCACGATCGAATAGTGAGGCCACTCCTGCCGCCAAGAAGTACAGCAGCACCATCGGCACCATCAGCAGCAGCATGCTGATCACATCCGCAGCCGGAGTGGCAATGGCAGCAAAGAGGGCGGTAATCAACACCGCCCAGCGCCAGCCCGCCAAGATCTGTTTACCGGTTATCACCCCGGCAAGATTAAGCATCACCAGCAGCACCGGCACAATATAGGCAATGCCAACGGCGAGGCACAGTGTCAGCACAAACGAGTAGTACGTCTTCGCATCGTAAAAAACGGTGTCTTCAAACGGCACAAAGCTCGTCATCACCTGCACGATGCGTGGCTGGATTGCCAGGCCCGTCACCACACCGGCAAGGAATAACGGAATACCGGTGCCCAGGAATCCCAGCGCATAGCGCCGCTCGGTTTTCTTCAACCCGGGCATCAGGAACATCCACACTTGGTATAGCCAGACCGGTGAGGCCATCACCACGCCGAGAGTGAGCGCCATCTGCAGACGCAAATCGAAACCGGTGGTGACGTTCGTGAAGTTGATTGATACGCGACCGCCGCGGTCTTGCGCGATCTCGAGAATCGGCCGACGGATCAGATCGAGCGCCGGTTCCGACAGGATGAACCCGACCACCATCGTGATCACAATGGCGATCAGGCAGATAATGAATCGGTTGCGGAACTCAATGAGGTGATCGGCCAGTTTCATCCGGCCTTCGGGGTTCCGTTTACGCGAATAGTGCGGGCGTTTGGATGCCGACCGCCGCGTTTTGCGCGCCGTGTCGCTCACGAACGTTAGTTCTGCGTGTTATCGCTTGCGCCGCTGCGGTCGCTGTCGGATTTGTCGGCCTCGTCGTTGACGGTGCCACCGGCGGGCGCGTCATCATCGCGCATCTGGCGAACTTCCTTCTTGAAGATGCGCATCGACTGGCCGAGGTTTTTGGCAAGCGAAGGAAGTTTCGGTGCGGCGAACAGCAGCAGGATGATGATCAGCAGCACCAGAAAATGTGCGCCAGACAATCCTTGGAACATAGTCGATCTAAGCCTCTCGCCGTTTGTACTCGGTTAGGTATGCATACTGCATCGCGTCTGCGGTGATGAGTGCACGCGCCCTGGCAATTCTAGCTTCCCGGCGTCGTTCTCGTCGGGCATCACGTTTGGCGACAAATGCTCGGCGTTCAGCTGCCACAGCGGCGCGGCCACGCACTATGGCGTTGGGAGGAGGCTCTATTTCGGCCCCATCATCAGCAATGTCGAGTGCCGCGACGGCGTCGATGAGACGGTTCGCCTCAGTTCCGACTCCCATGGCCTCACGCACGAGCGTCCGGCCGCTAAAAAAGAGCACGGTGATGAGCAGCGCCGCAAGCGCCAGCCAGATCAAAAGCCACATCCACCAGGCCATAGTCTGCTCAGTCTACGCGAGTGTGGCCGCTGGGTGCGAGTGGCATGCCGGTATCGAAAGCCTCGGAAGCCAGCAATTCGGTAACGGCCTCAAACACGGCCCGGCGAATATCTGCCGGTCCAAGCACCTCGAGTTCGCCGGAGTTTTCGCACACCAGCCGTGTGACAAGCTGCGGGTTGCGCATCCCGACAACGAGGTGACTGCGGCCATCTGCAGCTGCATGTGCCCGCGTCGATGACACCGTGTAGGGAGCAAGTATTTCAAGCCCAAGCGGCGTGGCAGCGAACTCTACGTCGATCAGCTGTGATGAGTTCACCACGAGCGGTGTTTCGCGCACGCGCTTGGAATGTTGAGCGATCGGTTTCTCAAGTTCGGTGAGTGACACGATGCGGTCAACTCGAAACCACCGTTGCTCATTGCGCCAATTGCACCAGGCATTCAAGTAGACGTACCGGTCTCGAGCTTCGATGCGCAGCGGATCAACACTGCGTTCGGTGAGCCGATTCGACGATTCGGCCCGGTACTGCAGCCGCAATTGATGCCCTCGCGCGATGGCAGCGGTAATGGCGCTGACTTCGGCGGTCACCGCGCTATCGGGTTGCAGGTTGAGCGCCGGATCGAGCTTGTGTACGAGCTGCGTGATCGATTCGTGCTGGGTGAAATCAGTGAACGGTTGCAGCTGTAGGAGCCCCAAAAGCGCCGTCGTGCGCTCAATTGGTGACAGTTGAAGTTCAAACGTCGCCACCGGACTGTGCGTCAGTCGGATGTGGTCACGCTCGTAGTCGTCGTAGTCGAAGTCGAACATTGTGTACGGGTCTTCAAAGCCATCCGGATCGGGAATACCGAGCGTCCACAGATAGTCGATGAGTTTGCGGGTGGTATCGACACTGGTGTTGATTCGCCGTGCCAGCTCGGGCAGTGGTAGCCCCGCCTCGTGACGCTGCAGCAGCTCTAGAACAGCCGCTGCAGTGAGTGCATCAAACTTCGCCACTGTCGTCTCCGTCGCTGTGGGTTTGTAGAACACGCATAAGGCGTGACCGCACCCGGTCACGCAGCGACCCGGGCTCAATCAACCGAATATCCGCGGCAAGTGCGGCTAACTCATCAGCGAGCAACTCGTGATCCCAGCTCGGGACGCGAAGCACGACACCAGCAGGATGCTCGGCCACTTCGAGAGCCCGTCGCTGCAGCGATTGCTGAGCTCGCGACCCATCAGCGACCGTGATTGTCACGGCCTGCCGCTCCCCCAGGGCACGCAGCTCGGCAGCAAGATCAGTCGTTGCTTCGTGAGTGGTTTGTCGGGGGCGGGTCACTTCCACGTCGCCGACGATGCGACGCAGCAGAAAGTTGCGTTCGCTGCGACGCAGATAGTCGTAGCAATTGCACAGCCAGTGGCCCTCTACCTGCACCAGCTGCAGGGGTGCAACCAAACGTGCTTCTGCGTGCGTGGCGCCGGGTTTTGCGTAGTGAAACCGCACATCTTGGCGTTGTGCGATCGAATCGCGCAGCGCCGTGAACGAACCCCCGGTGCGTCGCACATGGGTGATTTGGGGCAGCTGGGCTACTGCCGGATCGCTATCGCCGCTGCTGGCGAGTAGCTTCAGGTAGGCGCGACGCGCATCGGCCGCAACTCCCGCTTCTTGCCAGATTCGTGAGGCGGCATCAAGTAGCAGCAGCTGTTCGGCGGTAATCGTCACCGGGTCTTGTGAAGCCGCAGCACCCTGAGCGGTGACCGACTCGCGGTCGAGGCAGAAACGCCACCGGGTCCGGTCGCCCGGAGCCTGGGGATCAACCACCGTAACTACCGGAAAGCCCAGCGCTGCGAGCGATTCGCGGTCGCGTGCGAACCGTTTTTCGAGCGCATCCGCACTAGCCGCCGGCTTACCCGCTTCGGCACGATAGCCCGCAACCGCATTAAAAATCTCCTCGCTGCTCAGCGGTGTTGCGGCACCGCTGAGCAACATCAGTAGGCGCAGATGTCGCTGACTGTTTGGAGCGACCGCGTCTGACATTACCGCCCCACGCTCATCATCCCTCGGTAGCGGTCTTCGGATAAACCGCGAGGATATCGACCACAAACACGAGGTGAGAGTTCGCCGGGATCGACCCCGATTCTTGGTCACCATAACCGAGTTCGGGCGGGAATACAGTCACCACTCGCGAACCGACCTGCTGCCCCACGAGTGCGTCAGCGAATCCGGTCACCACACCGTCGGTCGAAAACATGGTGGGGGCACCTGCACGAGACCAGCTCGAGTCGAACTCGGTGCCGTCAAGCAGTACACCCCGATACTGCACCACGACCTCATCGCCGGCGCCGATTTCGGGGCCATCCCCCTGCAACACAGTGCTGATGAGCTGTTCATCAAGTTTGGGGGCATCGGCGGCGATCTTCACTTGAGGTGAACCGTCATCGCCCTCAGTCACCTCAATGAAATCGATAGTGTTCTCAACCGGTTTGCCATCTGCCGCCTGGTTTTTCTCGACTGCGATGACGTCGATAACGTACACGGGGGTCTGCTGCGCACCCGGCTTCTGTGCGGTGTCGGTCACCGGTGGCAATAGGGCGATGCGTGAACCTGAAGGCGTGTTCAGCAGACCCGCGTGAATCGCCTGCGGTAGCTGCAGCTCGCTGAGCGTGCCCTGCACCGGCAGCGAAGCGTACTCGCCGATGGGTTCGCCGCTACCAAAATCGAAGGTAGCCACCTTTAGCACCGGGTACATGTCTGCGGTCAGCGGCGCACCATCGCCCTCGACGAGCACCTTGCGTTCAACATGTTCGGTGAGCTTAGTCAAGTCACCCGCGGTCATTTCGGGGGCTTCGCCGAAACTGCCCGTAAAGGTGGCCGAGTCAAGGGCGGGAGTGCCCTGCGCCGCGGCGGTACCGTTAGCTTCACCTCCGGCATCTGCACCACCACACGCGCTGAGAGAGAGCGCAAGCACAGCGGCAGCACAGCCGGTAACAACACGCCCAAAATGACGGAGAAAAGCGGAATACCGTTTCGACAATTCGCTACACCTTTCCGAGCAGATCAACCACAAACACCACGGCGTCTCCATAACCGAGTGGCTGGCGACCTTCGCCTGCTTCTTCTTGAAGTGTGGCGGCAGGCACCACCACAACAAGCTGAGTGCCGATGCGTCGGCCAACCATTGCATCTCCGAGCGTGTAGACCTGACCCGGAGTGGCTGGAAGCACCATTGCTTCTGAAACATTGCTCCAGCTATCGAACAGCGGTTCACCGGTTCCCCAGGTATAGGCCGTCAACTGTACGACGACCTGGTCATCCTGCTGTATCGGCTCGCCATAGCCAGAGATCGTTTCAGCGACGCGCCGGTCGATGGGTGCCGGCTCTTTCGGCATGGTCACGCCGTGTCCGCCGGCGGGTGCGTTTACCACTGCCGGGATGCCATTGCGCTGTGGAGCGATACGTCCGGAAGCTGCCGAGTGGTAGACCTTCGACACGTGCACGGTTAGATGCTGTGAAGCGTCACCCGAAACCTGGCCGCTGGCAATGGCGTCTGCAGCGTAGAACTCACGGTTTGGGATGTCGGCGCTGACGGTCTGCCCGGCCTGGGCACAGCGCAGCATCTCGTTCAAACTCGGGTTGAGTCCGGCCATCGGTACGGGTGCAGGGTCACCGGTTGCCGGATCGGTGCGCACCGCCTGGTTTTCGGCAACGAGCTGGCCTTTGTCATCGTAAAGGTCGATCGTGAAGGTGGCGATACCATTATCGGTGATGACCGGGCCGGAACCGTCCCCGGATCGTTCTACTGGGAACCGATCAGTGGGGATGCAGGCACTGGCGTTGTCACTGGCTGGTATCTGCGAGCATCCCACCAGCGACACAGCGGCGAGCATCATGGTTGCCGCTGTGGCTGTTCGAATAGCACGATTTGGGCTACCGGTCACTGGTTGTCCCCGTTCTCAGTGGTGGATTCATACGATTCGCCGCTGGCTTGAATGGCGGCGTTAGTCATTGTGTCAGGTCTTGTTGAGGTCGAGCCAGCCACCGATTTGGTCATAGCACTTGTGTTTACGGCGGAGGGCGTTTCACCATTGGCGATCGCCGCTGCCGCAATTGCCCGGGCGGCGGCGCGCTGCGCTTCGCGGGCGCGTTTGCGCAACACCCTGTCGCTCACGGTACGGGTGCCCACCGCGTGCTCGGTCCACTCGCTTGGATCCGACGGAGTCCAGGCTTCCCAATCGGCGCTCGAGCCAACCGCTTTATTAACCCGGGGCGCTTGTCGCGGAGTTTGGGTGTTGGGCGCAAGCCGGCGTGCGGTGAGCAAGAAGCCGGTATGGCCAACCATCCGATGTTCGGGGCGCACCGCAAGCCCCTCAAGGTGCCAGCCGCGAACCATCGTCTCATCGGCGCTCGGAGTGGTGTACACACCGGTGGCCCGGATTGCTTCGGCGGTGCGCGAGAGCTGGGTGGCGGTGGCCACGTAACACACGAGTACGCCACCGGGCACAAGCGCCTCGGTGACTGCATCCAGGCACTCCCAGGGTGCGAGCATATCGAGCACAATGCGATCAACGCTTGCGGGTTGACACTGCCTCGGCAGTTGCTCACCGAGGTCGCCGAGGTGAATCTGCCAGTTATCGGGTGCACCGCCGAAGTAGCTGGCAACATTGCCGTGTGCCACATCCGCAAAATCATTGCGGCGCTCGAAGCTCAGCAACTCACCGCGGCCGGCAAGAGCTCGCAGGAGCCACAGTGAGAGGGCGCCCGAACCGACACCGGCTTCAACCACCCGCAATCCGGGCCGGATATCAGCACGCGCAAGGATCTGCACGGCGTCTTTCGGGTAGATCACCGCGGCGCCGCGTGGCATCGACAAAATGATGTCTTCCAGCAGGGGTCGCAATGCCAAGAAACTATCGCCGGTTGTAGAAGTGATTACCGAGCCATCGGGAGCACCAATGAGTTCGTCATGTGCGATCGAGCCATTGGTTGAATGAAAGTGCTCACCCGCAGCGAGCCAGATGGTGTTCATTCGGCCCTTCGGACCGGTCAGTTGCACGCGCTCACCATCGCGCAGCGGCCCCGAGGGTGGGTAAACCACATCGAAGCTGCCTGCGAGGGCTTCATCTGGATGAGACTCGGTCATTTTCCTCATTCGTTATGACTACCGGAGCAAGCACCGTTGAGTCTGCGGTGCGTCGTCGAAGCTCAGTGCTTCGCAGTGGGCAACAGCTGCTCAAGTTCGGCAATTCCTATACCGGCAAGTGTTCGTCGCACGTGATAGCGGTCACTGTCTGGAACACTCACACCGTGGGGAACTGCCAGCACGTTACAGCCGGCGCGAAGCGCGCTGGTCACACCCGTCGATGAGTCTTCGATTGCGATCGCAAATCGGGTTGCTATACCCAGGTCTGCGGCGGCCAGCTGATAGGGCTCGGGATGTGGTTTGGGGGTGCCAACCCGTTCGCTAGTGACAATGGATGCAAAACTGTGCCCGGGCAGATGTGTGAGCATGGCGTCGACGATGCTTCGGCTCGAATTAGTGACCACAGCCATCGGAATCTGTGCCGCTTGCAGTTCAGCAAGTAACTGCGCAACTCCCGGTCGCCAGCTGGCCCCGGCGGCGACGCGGGCGGCAACATCCTCGGTGATAGCGCGCGCGATATCGACAGTTGACAGCGGCACACCGAGTTCTTGGAAGCGTAGCGCTGCCTGTTCAATCGCGACCCCAACGAATTGTTCTTCGGCTTCGAGGCTCAGCGGTGGCAACCCAAACTTCTCGAGCAGCGCCGACTGGGCGCGAGTCCACTCCACCTCGCTATCGATAAGCGTGCCGTCCATATCCCAAAGCACCGCCTGGAGTGTTGCGGTGCCGCGATGATTCGCGCTCGATTCTGGCCGTGTCGTCACAAGAGGTCATTGTAAGGCTAGCTGCAAGTAGGCTTGTCGATACTGTGCTGCCGGGGCTGAGTCGTGAACGGTTACGGTTCCGAAACCCACATCAGCGCATCTGATTCTGTAGTCAAAACCTCCAGGAGCAACTCAACTATGTCGGTAGGTCGCCTCTTCAAGGGAGAACGCGTGCTGGTGTGCGCAATGCGTGGCTGGAGCGACGCGGGAGACGCCGCCTCAGACGCGGTGGTTGAAGTGCGCAAGACCCTCGGTCTCGATCACATTGTTGACGGTATCGATGATGAGCGCTTCTACGACTATTCGGCAACCCGCCCCTGGGTGTCGATTACCAACGGTAAGCGCCGCATCGAATGGCCGCACACGGTGATTTATGGCCCGCGACCTGAAGATGACCACGGCATCTATGTGTTGATTGGCGACGAGCCAGCATTGCAGTGGCAAAGCTACGTAGAAATGCTGCTCGATTTGTGTGTCACGGAGGGCATTACTGCGATCGTGCAGGTGGGTTCGCTGCTCGCTGACACTCCGCACACCCGCGATATCCAGGTGCACACCTATTGTGACGACGACGAGTTGCGCCTGCACTACTCGTTCGAGCTATCGAGCTACCAGGGGCCGCTGGGAGTGTTGTCGGTATTTGCCGAGGCTGCTTCAGCTGAGGGGATTCGCAGCGTTGCGCTATGGGCCTCGGTGCCGCACTATGCGCAGGCACCCGACCTGCCTGCAGCGAAGGCCACCCTGGCGCTGACCGAAGAACTATCAGGGCTGCTGCTATTCAACTTTGACCGCGAAGCGCTTCGGGAAGCGGCCGATGCCTGGGAGATTCGGGTGACACAGGCCGTGGAACGTGACGAAGACCTCGGTCAGTACGTGCAATTTCTCGAACAGACGCGAGACATGGTCGATTCTGAGGCGGCAAGCGGTGAAGCAATCGCGGCCGAGTTTGAAGCGTTCCTGTCGACGGATGCGGATGATCGCGACGACCACACAGACGGTCGCGATTTTGGTGACGACAGCGATAGCGACCGCAACTAATCCCCTGCCGCACGAGGTCTGGTCTGCCGCGCATTCTGGCTCAGCACGGTTCAGTTGCCGGGTAATAGTTGTACACCGAGCAGCGCATCCACCGCTTCGATCACATCCGCCTGTGGGTGTGCCTGCTCAGCCCAGGCATCTACAATCTCGATCATGGCGGGCGTGTCGAGGTCGTTGGCGATGGCAGTTCGCAACTGTCGTCGAGGCGTCGACTGGGCGGCCGCTGCCACATCAGCGGCCGCAGCGCGGTGTGCCGCTACCCGCCAGCGCGTCAGACGCGAGTGCGCAGCATCAAGATCGGCGGTAAACCACTCCCAGCTGCTGCGGTAGTGATGCGCCAACACCGCCAGTCGAACGGCCATCGGATCGTGCCCCTCGGCCACGAGTTTCGACACCAGCACCAGGTTGCCGAGCGACTTTGACATCTTCTCACCCTGGTATGCAACGAGGCCGGCGTGCGTGAAATGACCCGCAAACTCACGGCCCGTGAGTGCCGAAACATGCGCTGCCGACATTTCGTGGTGCGGATACAGCAGGTCGCGGCCACCGCCCTGGATGGTGATGAGCGCGCCCTGCGTGGCAACCGGAAGTGTGCCGGTGGCGATGACCGAGCATTCCACATGCCAACCGGGTCGCCCCTGGGGAATACCGTCAGCAGCCTTCCAGCTGGGTTCGTTCACGCGCGCAGCACGCCACAGTAGCGGGTCGAGCGGGCAGCGCTTACCCGGCCGGTTCGGGTCGCCGCCAAACTCGACAAATGCGGCGGCCAGCTCCTCCGGCGAGAAATGACTGATCGCGCCGATCTCGTACGGGGTGCGTGCCTGCACGGCCTGCAAGTCGAGATAAATATCGTCATCGGCCGCGTCTGTGGTTGGTACCGAATATGCGAAACCATCGCCCAGCAGCTGCGCAACAGCTTGCCCAATCTCGAATATCGCATCCTGTACCCGCACAAAACTATCGGGGGCAATAATGCGCAGCTGCTCCATATCCGATCGAAATAGATCGGTCTGTGATTGGGCAAGCTGTTGCCAGTCAACCCGGTCGCGCTCGGCACGCTCAAGTAGCGGATCGTCAACATCGGTGATGTTCTCGGCGAAGCGCACCTCGGCGCCCGACTGACGCAGTGCCCGATTGAGCGTGTCAAACGCGAGATAGGTGGCAGCGTGTCCCAGGTGGGTGGCGTCGTAGGGCGTGATGCCACACACATACAGCGATGCAATCCCGTCGGGGGGTGCCACTTCGCGCACCGAGTCGGCTACGGCGTCGTAGAGCATCACCGGAACACGCTCGCCCGCTAGCGGCGGAACTTGCACTCGAGGCCAAGAATTGACGAACTGCACGATTCGAGTCTAGTTCGAATCGTGTGCGCTCGTCGCCGACTGATTCGCTGCACTCGTGCGCTGCACCACTAGCCGGTCGGAGCCCCGGCCAGGGGGTCGAGTGCACCGATGATGAGCAGCACCATCAGCAGTGTTCCAAGCGCGATGCGGTAGAGCACAAACGGCATAAAGCTGCGCTGTTCAACCCACTTCATGAGGAACTTGATCACCAACCAGCCGACCGCAAACGAGATGATCGTGGCGAGCACGGTGGGTCCGAACTCGATCGCGTTCACTTCGGTGGGCTCTTTCATCGCACCGTAGAGTTCGTACAGCCCCGAACCCAGCACCGCCGGAATCGCGAGCAGAAAGGCGTAGCGCGCAGCGGACGCACGGTCGTATCCGAGCAGCCGCCCGGCAGTGATCGTGCCACCAGAGCGGGATACGCCCGGGATAAGGGCGAGGGCCTGCGCAAACCCATAGACCAGGCCGTCTTTAGCGTCGAGGTTGGTGAGATTTTTCTGCCGCTTACCGAGCACATCTGCCAGTCCCAGGATGATGCCGAACACAATCAGTGTGGTGGCAACTATCCACAGCGACCGGAACTGGCTGCGGATCAGGTCTTGGAAGAGCACACCCAGCACAACGATCGGAATTGAGCCGAGAATGATCCACCAGCCCATTCGCGCATCCGGATCATTTTTGGGCACTGTTCCGCGCAGTGAACCGAACCAGCGCTGAATGATTCTGACAATGTCTTTCCAGAAGTACACGAGCACGGCTGCTTCGGTGCCGATCTGAATGATGGCGGTGAAGGTCGCGCCCGGGTCACCGCTACCGAGCCACTCACCCACGATGCGCAGGTGAGCGCTGGATGAGATTGGCAAGAACTCAGTGAGCCCCTGTACCACCGCCAGCACAAACGCCTCAAACCAGTTCATTGACCCGCTTTCTGTCAGCAGTGAATATTTGCTCATGAACGCAGCGAGTTTACGCCGCTACCACCCACACGCGTTTCGGCGCGCCGGTTAGAGCGGCGAACTGTCGAAATCACGAAGGAATGCGGCGAGCACTTCCCTGCCAAACACGAGCGACCCAAGTGGTACTCGCTCATCAATACCGTGAAACAGCGCCGGGAAGTCAAGCGTTTCAGGCAGTAGCAGCGGTGCGAAACCGTAACCGTCGATGCCGAGACGCGCGAGTGATTTGTTATCGGTACCTGCCGGAAGCAGATAGGGCACCACCAAAGCATCCGGGTCAAATCTGCGCAGCGCCCGGGTTGCAGCCGTTACCAGATCTGATTTCGACGGCGCTTCGGCGCCGTTGAACCGCCAGTCGAGGGTGATCTCTACATCGTCGCCAACGATCTGCTGCAATTTTTCGAGCACCGCATCCTCGTCGCCTGGTAGCGGACGAATATCTAGCGTGACGGTTGCGGTGGCTGGCACAACGTTCTGTTTGCTACCTGCTTCAAGCACCGTGGGGTTCGCGGTGGTTCGTAGCGATGCCGTGAGCCAGGCGGCAGCCGACCCGCAGCGAAGCGCAAGCTGGTCGGCACCGATTCGCTCGGCATCCTCACCGGTCAGCTCGCACAGGGCAGCGACCATTTCTCGACTCGTGTCCCCCAAATGCATCGGCCATTCGTGCTCGGCCAGGCGCACAATAGCTGCGGCGAGTACTTGAATCGCGTTGTCATCCCGATGAATGTGTTTAGAGCCGTGTCCCGGACGGCGGCGCACCTGCAGCCTGGCCCAAATCATCCCCTTTTCGCCGGTTTGCAATAGATAGGCACGGCGACCATCGACGTTGATCGAATAGCCACCGACCTCGCTGATCGCCTGGGTTGCGCCGGTAAAGAGTTCGGGATGCTGTTCTACCAGCCAGTGGGCGCCCAGTTTGCCGCCGTCTTCTTCGTCGGCAAAAAACGCGACAATCAGATCCCGAGCGGGCTGTTCACCGGACGCCTGCAGCTGTTCGAGGGCGGTGATCATCATGGCATCGACGTTTTTCATGTCGACCGCTCCGCGCCCCCACAGCATGCCGTCACGAATTTCACCAGCGAACGGGTCGACCTGCCAGTCATCGGCATCTGCCGGCACGACATCGGTGTGGCCGTGTACCACCAGCGCCGGCAACTCGGGATTACGGCCGGGGATGCGTGCCACGATGCTCGTGCGACGCGGTGCGGCCTCAAACACGTGTACGCGGCTCCCCAGCGCCGTGAGCCGTTCCTCAAGATACTCAGCGGCTTCGCGCTCTCCCCTCGCCCGACCATTACCCCAGTTGGTGGTGTCGATGCGGATCAAATCTTGAGCGGTGCGCACGGTAGCGTCGTGTTCGAGGTCGGTCATGGCACCACTCTAGGAGCTTTGGTCGCATCCAAGAGCCTCGACTTGCACATTACGTAACGCGTGCAGTAAAGTGATCATTCGTGCCGCGGCGCTTGGCGCCGCAACACGACACCTGCGCGGGTGGCGGAATTGGTAGACGCGCTAGCTTGAGGTGCTAGTGACCGCTTTTAGGTCGTGGGGGTTCAAGTCCCCCTTCGCGCACAGGAATGAATTGGCTCCTGACCTGGGATTTTATCTCTCGGGTTGGGGGTCATTTCGTGTTGAAGTGCTAGAAAAAATGCTAAGGCCCAGTACGGCGGGCCGCGCACGGAGTGTCTGTACGGGGCTCGATGTCGCTGCGCCCTCGCGGCGTGCGGGCCCGACCGGCCTCGAAATAGCGCGCTGGGTAGAGTGATTGCATGCACATTCATGGCCCCGCCCATCTCTTCATTGCGTGGGCCGTTCACGACGTCGAGGAGGCTCTGGCTTTTCCGAGTACCTGTGATGTCTTGGCCAATCGGACTGGTATCAATGCGTTGCGCATGGATCAGCGTCAGTCATGGCTGGCTGTTGGGTTGATGGCAGTTCTCGTCGCTCTCGCCTGTCACCGAGGCGCGGTATCGAATGGGCAGTCGCGGTTCTATCGGGCGATGGTCGCGGGCCTCCAGGCGCACGTCGGTACGCACCTGTTGGCTTCGGTGCTGCAACGTCGGTACACGGCTGGCGTCGCAACCGCGCTACCGGTCATGTTGCCCGGCGCAGAGTCCGCTCGTCGGGAGCTTCGCTACTCTGGCGAGCCGCTTCGTGCGAAAGATTACGCCGCTGGGGCAGCTCTCCTGATCCCTGCCGCGTTGGTGTGCCAGTTCCTCGCGCACATGTTGTTTCGGAGAAAGTAGACCGTATCGGCTCGAACGCAGAGGACTCCGAGTCGTCTGCGTAGGGGCTCACAACGCTACTTACGAGCGAAGATGGGCGGCGAAGCGGTCTACTGCCGGCCTCTGCATGGACGGGGTGACGTGGGAGTAGATGTTCATCGCCGTGGTGATCGTTGAGTGTCCTAGACGTTCTTGGACGACCTTGGGGTGTTCCCCGAGTTCAAGCAGCAGCGTGGCGTGGGTTTGACGCAGCCCCTTGATCGTGACGCGGTGCAGACTGTCGAACTTCGCGGTCGCCCACTTCAAGCGGCGATCCCAGCGGCCGGTCATGGCGTCGGGTGAGCGCAGCTTGCCGTCGCCGTCTCCGAACACATAGGCGTCGGCTTTCGCCAGCTCGAACGAGAGTTCGGTGCGAGCGACCTTGTACGAGGCGAGCACTTTCAGGGTCTCGGCGTCGACGTCGATGACGCGGGCTTGTCCGGTTTTCGTGGTCTTGGTCTTCGTCCAGTCGTCAGTATCGACGGCGCGGCGGATGCTGATCCGCATGGTCTTGGTATTGATGTCCGACCACCTGAGCGCAAGGGCTTCCGAGCAGCGCATGCCGGTGTAGGCGATCAGCCGCCATAGCGTGAACAGCTCGTCTTCGAGCGTGTCGCGGTTCCAAGCGAGGAAGGTCTGCAACTGTTCGGCCGTCCAGGTGGCGATTTCTGGTTTCTGTGCCCGCACCTCGCTGGGTCTTGGGGGTTTCACCGTGCGCTTCTTCTTCGCCGGGTTCACGGTCAGGTGCCCGTCGTCGATCGCAGCGTCGAGGATCGCGCCGAGCACGACATGCACCTTGTGGACGCTGTTGGCTGAGAGGGGCTGTCCTATGCCGTATTCGTCGTTGCGGCCGTGGTCTTCGAGGTCGCGGTAGTGGCGGGCGATGCGGGTGGCGGTGAGTTTGTCGAGCCGGATCGTGCCGAGCTGGGGCGGATGTGGTTGCGGATGATCTTCTTGTACCCGGTGATCGTGGACGCCGCGAGGTTGAGTCCCGCTACCCACTCATCCGCGTAGGTTCCGACGGTGGGTACTTTGTTGCCGAACTTCTCGTTCTGCTTGCGCTGCTTGAGCGCTTCCTGCAAGGCGTCGTTGGCCTCGTCGGTGCTGGTGAACCCGGAGCGGGTGAGCCTGCGCGATCCCATCTCGGGGTATTCGGGGTCTTTCAGGACGTAGATCTGGAACCGTCACCGCTTCCCCGTGTCGGTGTCGTAGGACTGGATCGAGCCGGGCTGCCGCGAGCGGGAGCGCCGCTGTTGCTTCTCATCCGCGCCGCCCTGCCCTGCGGACTGTGGATTTTTCGTCATGACAGGGTGCTCCTTGCCGTCTCTAGGCGTTCCTGGTAGGCGGCGATGGTCTTGGGGTGCGCACTCGGCTTCTCGGGGTCGTCTCTGCTCGGGGCGGTCATGCCCGCGAGGGTGGTTTCGAGATGGTGGATGCGATCGGTGCAGATCACCCATTCCTGCTGCCAGTAGTTGAACAGCCCCTCATCGGTGAGCACGAGTTCCCCGCGCATCCACCGATCAATCTCCTCCGGCTTGCACTCGCTGGGCATCCCCGTCGAGCTCCGCTTGCTCCGCCCAGGACAAGCCGGCGACGCTCAAGATGACCTTGGCGACGATGGCCCCCGCGTCGTGCGTCTCGAGGCGGAGTCCGCGCAGCACGGAGCGTGCCGTTTCTTCGATGAGGAAGGCGAGCACCTCTGGCGTCATGTCTTGACGGAAGACGCCCGACCGGACACCGTCGTTGGTGATCTCGCGGACGCGACGCCGCAGCGGCTCGAGAGCACGAGCAGTGTCGGCGACGTGGTGGTCGTCGAGCGTGATGTTCGCCAGGGCGCGCACCGTCGAGACTTCGTGCCACAGACGCGCGGCCATGCGGGCGAGGGCGATACGCGGATCCGTGTCCGCGGTGGCCTCGGCGATGAGGTTGAAGCGTTCCGCGCCGATGGCGATGACTTCGCGCAGCAGGCTTTCACGGTCGGCGAAGTGCCCGTAGAGTGCACGCCGGGACAGGCCCGCCGCGTGTGCGATCGCGTCCAGCGAGGCGTGCGGATTCTCGGCGAGAACCGCCTGTGCGGCGTGGAGCAGCGCTTCGTGGTTGGTGGCGGCGTCGCGACGGCGGGTGCGTGGTGGCGGCGTGGCGCTCGGCGACGGAGAGTCGTCTGTGGGCATGTGAACGCTCATATCGCCACTCACATTAGCTTCGTCGACTCGAGGGCCTCAGTCAGGCCACGGTTGTAGGCCACCAGCGGACGTCGCAGAACGAGCCCGAGGAGGAGCGCGGGAAGTACGAACAGGGCAAGCATCCCGAGTGAGATCCAGAAGTCGGCTGCATAGACGCCCGCGATGGTCGATCGCATGGCTCCGATCGCGTATGTCGCGGGAAGGAACGGACTGATGTTCTGGAACCACTCCGGCACGAGCTCCAGAGGATACGCTCCTCCCGAACCAGAGATCTGGATGACTAGCAGCAGCACGGACAATGCTTTCCCGGCGTTGCCGAAGGCGACCACCAGCGTGTAGACGATGAGCGTGAACACGAGCGAGGTGACCCAACCCGCCAGGATCATCAGAAGCGGATGCGCAGGTTCGATCCTGACGAAGAGGATGAGCCCGAGCGTGACAAGCGTGCTCTGCGCGAGGCCGACGAGCGCGAAGATGCCGTACCTTCCGAGGTACTTCCGCGTCGGGGTGAGCTCGGCACGGTCGGGAAGCGTCTCGCTGTTGACGTCGACGCGGATCGTCACCGTCATCAGCAGAGCGCCCACCCAGAGGGCGAGGATCGTGTACAGCGGAGCCATGGCCGCGCCGAAACTCCCGACCGGGAAGACGGCGATGCGGTCGACGCGCACGGGGTCGGCCAGCGACGCGGCGAGGATACCAGGATCGGAGCCGATGATCTCGCTGAGCTCACTCAGATCGCCGGTGTCGGCCGCGTCGCCCAGTGCCCGTTCGATCTCGTCGAATCTGTCGGCAGTGTCGTCGAGCGAGTCGGAGAGCCCCTCCGTCACGGTCTTCGCGCGGTTCATCGTCGAGAGCACCGAACCGGATGCACCCGAAAGACTCGATGACATCTCGTCGATGTCCGCACGCAACTCGGAGATGTCGGATCCGATGTCTCCGAGTGTCGACGACAGTTGGTCCAGCTGCGGCTTCAACCCGTTCGTGTAGGCGCTCTGGGCGTCCCCGATCGCGCTCTGGGCGTCCGCGATCGCCTCCTTGATCTCCTGATGGGAGCTCTGCGTAGATTCGTTGCCCTCCTCGACGTCGCGCGCGGCCTGTTCGAGACGGTCGTGCACCGCCTGTTGACGTGCGATCGCATCGTCGAGCGCGTCGACGAACGCGTCGAGGCTGCCCTGTGCGGACTCCGGCAGAGCGGGGGCGATGTCCGTCTCGACGGTGTCGCGGAGGGACTCATACCGGTCGATCTGGTCCTGTACGCGATCGGCGAGGGTCCCGAGCACCGTCACACGCTCTCCGCTGAGCGTGTCGAGTTCGGAGTAGAGGTCATCGATGCGATCCCCCACCGTGTCGTAGCTCGACGCGGTCGCCGAGAGCGCCTGCGTCACCGACTGCGTCGCGGTACGCAGCGTCGATCGGAGCTCGTCCACGGCCTTGCTCCCGCTGCCGACCGCGTTCGATGCGTCGTCGAACGCGTCGCCGGCGCCATCGACCAGACTCGACGCACTGTTCACCACCGGAATGCTCGACTCGATCAGCGCCGTGAACATGTCCGCCGTCTGCGCGCTGGAACGCAGCTGCGTGGACACGTTCGCGACACGCGCTTCCAGGCGGGTGAGAGCAGCCTGGGTATCCGCGTCCGTGAGGTAGTCGGAGACCGAGGAGATCAGGCCCAGGGCGATCTCGCTGAGCGTCTGTGTGAGTGTCTGGGTGATCTGGGAGGAGACCCCCTCGGCGCCCTGCTCGGTGATCTTCGGAGCCAACGCGTTCTTCTTCTCGTTGGTGTACAGCGCGATGTCCGTGTGATCTGCGCCGTCGACATAGAACGTCATCATGTCGGTGCTGAACGACGGCGGGAGGACGATCGCCGCGTAGTAGTCGCCCGACCTGGTTCCGTCGATCGCATCCTCTTCGTCGGTGATGACCCAGTCGAGGTCGTCGTTCGCCCGCAACTCCGACAGCACCTGTTCGCCGACGTTGATGCGGATGGGCACGAGGTCACTCTCGTATCCCTCGTCGGTGCTCGCGACGGCGACTTTCAGATTGCTTGCGTTGTCGAACGGATCCCAGGTCGCGATTACGTTGAACCAGGTGAAGAGCGAAGGAATGACGACGAGGCCGAAGATGACGATACCGGCCATCACGTTCCGGGTCGCATGACGCATGTCGCGGAGCGCCAGGGCGAAGATGTCTCTCACGCGCGCTCCTCGCCGTCGTCGGCGGGGTCGGTCTCGTCCTGCTCGTCGACCACATCGAGTTCGGTCGTCTCCGCATCCGGATCCGGCTCGTCCCGTTCGGCGGGCTCGCCGAGGGTGAAGATCTCGTCGAGCAGATCGGCCTCCTCGTCCGGCCCCGCGGGGGCATCTCCCTCATCGATCTCGTCGATCTCGAGCGTCTGCGCGGGCACATCGATCCTCGTTGTCTGCGCCGATGTCTGCGCCGATGTCTGCGCCGATTCCTCCGAGAGGCGGCCGGCGTCCCCGGCGAGGACGACCTCTCGCAGCTCGGCATCCTCCAGAGCCGCAACCGCGTAGGCCTGGGCGAAGCTCCGCTTGGCGTACTCGATGGCGACTAGGAACCCGATGACGAGCAGGCACCACAGGCTCCACAGCCCCAATAGAAGCGCCTTGGCCTCCGGGAACAGCCATGCGACGACCGCCAGCAGCAGTATACCCGCAAGACCCACGACAAGCGTTAACCGCAACAGCGTCGGATAGTGCCGGGTGAACGGCCGGGCCCGACGGGCGAGCTCGTCGCGGTACTCCCGACGGTTCGACAGCGCGTGGATCACCTGGCTCAGGCGGTAACCGGTTCCGGTGACTTGCACCTTCTCACCGATCAGGAGGTCGGTCGAGGCGATCTCCTTGTTGAACAGGATGTGGAGGTTGGCCAGGCGACGCCTCAACACGAGGCCGAGCAGGAACGCGAGGGCGACGAACACCGCGAGCGCGCCCATGAACCGCCAGTAGTGGTTGCCGTAGAAGCCCGCGATCGTCTCGCGCATGGCATCGATGCCGTACGAGAAGGGCAGAAGAGGATAGATGGCTCTGAAGAAGTCCGGCATCATCTCGATCGGATACAGGCCCGACGCACCGGGAATCTGCATGATCACCAGCAGGATGCACAGCCCCCGACCGACATGCCCGAAGGCGACGCACAGGGCGTAGATGATGCTCACGTAGGCCAGCCCGATCAGCACGGCCGTGCCGACGAACGCAACAGCGCTCGCCGTTTGCACACCGATAATGAGATTGCCGATCGAGACGATCAACGCCTGGGCGACGGCGAGCATTGCGAACAGACCGAAACGCCCCAGATAGGCCTCGCGCACGCTCACGCCTTCGACGCCCTCGGCGTCGACCTCAATCTTGAAGATCACCATGAGCACGAAGGAGCCGATCCACAGCGAGAGGTTCGTGAAGAGGGCCGCCATCGCGGATCCGTATGACGACACCGGGAAGAGGATCTGCTCATCGACCTCGACCGGCGAGGCGATGAACTGCGCGATGTCGTCGGGGTCCAGACCGGTGAGGGTGCTCAACGCCCCCAACTCCGACGCGGCGACGAGCGCCTCGACGTCGGTGCGCGCCGTCTGAACGCTCGACTCGATGTTCGCGATGTCGTCGTCGAAGCTGCCGAGCGCCACCGAGGTCGACGCCAGCTGTGTATCAACCTCGAGCAGCAGTTCCCCCGCCTGCGCCAGCACCCGACGCTGCGACCCCACGGCGGTCGAGAACTCGCCGGCGCTCTCCGACAACTGCGACATCGCGCTGTTGAGCGCGGGCAGGTTCTCGGTGAGCGCCACGCGTAGGTCGACGGCGGCCGACTTTGTGTCCTGCATGGCGCCGTCCACGGCATCCGCGGCCGCTTGAAGCGCCTGAACGGTCTCGGCCGCGCTGGAGCTGAGCTGAGACAGTTCTGAGACGAGCTGTTGATCGGCCGCGTTGCGCTCTTCCAGGGCCTCGATCACACCGGACAGCCGCTCCGCCGTGTCCGGATCGAGGTTTGCGTCGTCGAGAACCGTCCGCAATTCGGCGATCGCCGCCTCGTTCGACTCCAGAACCCCCTGCAGATCCTCGATTGCGGCTTCCACCCGCACACCCGCGGCGTCGAGGCTCTGAGTCAGCTGCGTGACCGAGGTGTTCGCGCTCGACGAGGCGTCTGCGAGCAAAGTCGTACCCTGCAGGTACGCGGCCGTCGCTGCGTCTGTGAAGTCGATCACCTGGGTCCGCGCCTCCGCGATGATCCCCTGCGTCTCGTCGATCGCCTGCTGCACGTCTCCCAGCGTCGCGTCGATGTCGCCCAGCGTTCGCCGGGTCGACGAGAGGGACTCGCGGGACGAGTCGATCCCCTGCTGCAGATCGTCGATGCTCTCCCGTACGGAGGCGAGTCTCTGCGACGTGCTGTCGAAGGTGTTCAGTGCACGATCCTGTGCGTTCAGCAGTCGCTGCTGCGCATCGTCGCCGGCGTCCCTGACCGCCTCGCTCGCGGCGGACGCGACCTCTTCGGCGAAGGCGGACGTGATCTGCCTGTCCAGCTCCGTGGCCCCGACGTCGGTGATCTTCGGCGCGATAGCGCTGGATTTCTCGTTGACGTAGTACTGCAGCGCCGGTTGGGCGAAATCACTGGTCGTGATGCTGAGGAGGTCCTCGCTGAAGCTTGCTGGGATGACGATCGCCGCATACGCGTCGCCGCGCTGGACTGCCTCGAGGGCTTCCTCGTCGGTCATGAAGTCCCAGCCGAGATCGTCGTTCCCCCTGAGCTGCTCCTCGACCTGATCCCCGATATTGACAGCACCTGTCAGATCGGACGTCGCGCCCTCATCGAGGTTCGCCACGGCGACGTTGACGTTCTCCGTGTTCGAATACGGGTCCCAGAAGGCGCTGATGTTGAACCACGCGTACAGCGCCGGGGTGATGAGAACCCCGATCACGATGATCCACGCCTTGCGTACGCGGGCGAGTCGGCCGACGTCGCGCGCGAACACCTGCCAGCTCTTCTTCACGTCATCATCGTACATGAAACATGCACATCGATATGCACAATGAGACGAGTCCGCGTCGCGACGCATTCCGGCAGGGAGCATCTCTGGTCTACCGGCGCGGCTGCGAAACGCCTGCCGGCTACGCCGTACTAGGTGTTCTTCCCCGTGAGGTTGTGAACTCGTTGGGCGGGGGCTGAGCCTGCGAGTCCGGTATGGGGTCGGTGGTGATTGTAGTGATGGAGCCAGGTCGCGTAGGCGGCTTCGCGTTCGATCTCGGATCGGTAGGGCCGTGCATAGGCCCATTCGGCGGCGAGGGTGCGGTTGAAGCGTTCGACCTTGCCGTTAGTTTGTGGTCGGAACGGGCGGGTGCGGCGGTGCGTGATCCGTGGCCCGAGCGCGGCGGCGAACGTGTGCGATCGGTAGCAGGAACCGTTATCGGTCATCACTGCGGTGACGATGATGCCGTGCTCGGCGAAGAACGCGTTTGCGCGCTCCCAGAACCCGGCAGCGGTGTCCTTGCGTTCGTCGGGCAAGCGTTCGGAATAGGCCAGTCGGGTGCAGTCATCGACTGCGTGGTGTAGGAACGCGTATCCCCTGGAGGGGGACGCGCCCTGACGGGGCGCGCGATCAGATGCCACGCCGACGCGGCGGGCTTGAGCGGAATCGCGGTCGTGGACGCGCCAGCCGCCGCGTCCGGGATGATCCCGAGTTTCTTGATGTCGACATGGACCAGCTCGCCCGGTGTCTGCTTTTCGTAGCGGACCGGTGTTGGCTTACGGACCGGCAGCCCAGTGCCCTGATCCAGATGCGCCAGCAGCGGCATCCGGTAGCGGGCGAGCACCCGCCCGACCGTCGACCGAGGGACTCCGAGGTGGTAGCCGATGCGATGCGGTCCCCAGCGGCGCGTGAACCGCAGGTTGACGATCCTGTGTTCCAGATGCTGCAACGCTCGACTGGGCGAGTGGTGCGGGCGCGAGCTGCGATCCGTCAGCGGCAAGCCCGCCCGATACCGGCGAGACCACCTCGACGCCGTCGCCGGCGAGCACTGGAACCGCTCCGCCGCCCGTCTCACCGCCCAGCCCTCATCAACGATCAGCGAAGCAAGACGACGACGCCCCTCCGGCGTCAAAGGCGCGTTAGCGTGAGTCACGAGGGCCTCCGTGGCGACGTTCTGAGTGTGGTAACCCACATCGTCCCCGGAGGCCCTCGCCTTACCTCACACGATCACAACGTGTCGGGGAAGAACACCTAGGCCCACTGCGAGAGTCACTGAAGTGAGAATCGATGGCTTCCACGGCCGCGAGAGTGCTAACGAAAGTGCTAAGCAACCCGTAGGTCGGGGTATCGCGGTGGAGTTATCCACAGGGCACATGCCGTAGATCGTTGTTTTTATGCGGCAGAACGGGCCGCCGAGATTCGCGGTGCGAGGGGGTCGAGGTCAGTTCAAGTCCCCCTTCGCGCACAGGAAGGCCGAATCGGAAAAATCCGGTTCGGCCTCATTGTTTTCCCGGTGTTATCGAAACCCACGCGCCCGCGCGGGTCAGCAGCAGTTGCGAGACACCGGCTTTGCCAGTGCAACTGGCCCAGCTAGTGCAATTTGCGACGCAGATAGTCGATGCGCTGTTGAATTTGGTGGGCGGTTGCCTGCCCCACCGCAGGGCCCCCGCAGGTGACACGCAGCTGCGAATGAATGGCCCCGTGCGGCTGACCTGATTGTCGCGCGTAGAGCCCCACCAGCGAGTGCAACAGGTTTCGCTGCTCTTTCAACGAGCGGTGCATCGGCTGCACGGTTTGGTGACCGTCGTTCAGTGATCCCCGCGCACGCGCATCCTGGATGCGATGCTGCCGCTGGGCGCGCTGTTCAAGCACCGCGGCGACCTCATCGTGGTTCAAAATTCCCGGCAAACCCAAAAATTCGAGCTCTTCCAGCGACCCCACTTCGGCCGCATATCCGTAGTCACCGCCGTCGTAAAGCACCCGGTCGAACTGTGCTTCGGATGACAGCGCTTCAAATTTGTATTTGGTGAGCTCTTCCGAGGCTCGATCTTCGGCCTCTGCCTCCCGCAGTTCGCGCTCCTCTGGCGTCATCCCGGGCGCATCGTCGCTGTCGCTGCCGTCTTTACGGTCGAGCGCGTGATCGCGCTCAAGTTCGAGTTCGTGAGCCAGAGCCGAGAGCTTTGGCACCGACGGCAAAAACACGGTGGCAGTTTCGCCCCGGCGACGCGCCCGCACAAAGCGGCCGATCGCCTGTGCAAAAAATAGCGGCGTCGATGAGCTCGTGGCATACACGCCGACAGCGAGCCGGGGCACGTCGACGCCCTCAGAAACCATCCGCACGGCCACCATCCACCGCTCGCTTCCGTTTGCCGAGAACGAATCGATGCGGGCAGAAGCTCCGGGATCATCGCTCAAAATCAGCGCCGGCGCGGTGCCGGTGATGTATTCGAGCAGTTTTGCATAGCCGCGGGCAGCCTGATGATCGGTGGCAATTACCAGGCCGCCCGCATCCGGAACCTGCTCACGCACCTCGGTAAGCCGTCTATCTGCGGCTCGCAGCACCTGCTGCATCCAGTCGCCTTCGGGATCCAGAGCCGTGCGCCACGCCTGCGAAATGATGTCTTTGGTGTTGTCGTCGGCAAGACCGGCGCTCATCTGTTCGCCGCTCGTGTCACGCCAGTTCATCGACCCGGCGTACGACATGAACATCACCGGCCGCACGACCCCGTCACGCAGGGCCCGACCGTAGCCGTAGTTGTAGTCGGCCTTCGACACCCGCACACCAGAAGCATCCGACTCGTACCGCACGAACGGAATTGGCGCGGTATCAGAGCGGAACGGCGTTCCGGTGAGTGAGAGCCGGCGCTCGGCATACTGGTACGCGTCGCGCAGCCCGTCACCCCACGAAAGCGAATCGCCACCGTGGTGCACTTCGTCCAAAATCACCAGCGACCGTGCGGAAGAACACAGGTGCTCATGCACATAGGGCTTCAGCGCGACCTGCGCATAGGTCACGGCAACGCCGTGATAGTCACGCGAAAGCGCGCCGCTCGAGTTGCGAAATTTTGGGTCGAGATGGATGCCCACGCGCGCCGCTGAAGCCGCCCACTGCGTTTTTAAATGGTCGGTTGGCGAAACCACGATGACGCGATTGACTGTGCCGCGGCGCAGCAGCTCGCTCGCCAAGCGCAGCGCGAACGTGGTTTTCCCGGCTCCGGGCGTTGCGGATGCGAGAAAATCGCGCGGCTCGGTGGCGAAATACTGCTCGAGTGCCTCCTGCTGCCAGGCTCGCAAATTGGATGCGGTGCCCCAAGGCGCGCGGCGGGGAAACGATGGTGATAGATGCTCGGCGGCATAGCTACCAAGCTGCGCTTCGCCGTCAGCCCGATGTGTTCCATCCGCCGAGTGTGAATCGAATGTGGGCTGAGTCATGCCTGTTCGCGGCCGCCCCGAGGTGTCGGTGGCTCGGTTGTTAGACGTTCGGCAGCTGCATCAAGCACCCAGTTGGCGATCCCCGCCCGTACCCCGCGGTCTTGCGAGGGCTGGAATATTCCCGCGGTGATATCGCGATACAACCTGCCCAGTTCGTGTCCTGAACGATAAGCGCTGCCGCCCACCACTTCGAGCGCCTCGGTCCCGGTTTCACGGGCTGCACGGGTGCCGATGTATTTCGCAAGCGTCAGCCGCGGGAACCACTCCGCTCCCAGGTCTTCCTGTTCATCCACCGACCGGCACACCGACTCGATCTGTAGGCGAGCTGACAGCTGCCGCGTGCCCATCTGCGCAATGAGTTCACGGATGCCGGGGTCGGCGGCATAGGGGGCATCGTTGACCCGGCTGTGACGTCGGTGTGCGGCCTCGGCAGCAAGCTCAACGGCCCGGTCGCCCATGCCCAGATAGCAGGCACCGATCAGCGGCAAGAAGTTCGCGAAAATGCCGAACACAATCGGCGATGCGTTTGGCCCTGCCGGGGCGTAGCCCACCACGCGCTCAGGCGCGGCGTACGCCTGCTCGAGGCTCGTGGTGTGCGATTGGGTGCCGCGCATGCCAAGCGTGTCCCAGTCATCGTGGCTGCGTGTGCCACCATCCTCACGGCGCAGCACGGCGTGCACCACACGCGGATCTTCGTTGTGCTCGTCACGGCCAAACACCCACAGCCGGGTCCACACTGGCGCAAGCGAGGTAAAAATCTTGGTGCCGGTAAAGCAATAACCACCATCGGGCTGCGGAGCGGCCGTCACGGTTGAGTCGAAGGTGACCGCATCATTGCCCGGCTCAGAGATAGCAAGCCCGAAAACTTCGTCAGCCGCTGCCTCCCGTGAGAGCCAGTCGAGGCTGTGATCACCCCGCTGATAGAAGTTACGCGCGATACCGGTAGTGATCAGGTGCATATTGACCGCCAGTGCCGTTGCGGGCGCGGCTTTGGCGAGTTCCATTTGCGCCTGAGCTGCCTGCAGCAACGTCGCTCCCCCGCCGCCAAGCTCGCTCGGCACGAGCATTCGCAAATAACCCGTGTCTTTCAGCGCCCGGAGGTCTTCATCGGGAAAAACATTTTTTCGATCAACTCCTGCGGCGCGCTCATGAATTTGTTGCAGCAGGGATGCGGGCAGCAGGTCTTCAATACGGAACGGTTGCACTTCAGTCACCCCACTACGGTAGCCCGTGCCACCGACACATCTCATGTTTCGTTAAGCAGCGCGTAGAGCGCGACAGCGCTCGTTGCCGCGACGTTCAGTGAATCGACGCCGTGCTGCATCGGGATGATCACCGTTTGGTCGGCGGTTTGGAGTGCCGCCCGGCTGAGCCCGTGCCCCTCGGTGCCGAGCATCAGGGCAACTCGCGGCGCGCGCTTGGCCGCATACTCACGAATCGGAATCGCCTGCGGGTCGAGTGCCAGCGCCACCGTTTCAAAGTGGTGCCGGCGAAATAGGTCACCGGCTCGCTGCCAGTTTGGCAGCCGTGCCCATGGAATCTGCAGCACCGTCCCCATCGAAACTCGAACGCTGCGTCGGTACAGCGGATCGGCACACTCTTCGCTGACCAGTACCGCATCGGCACCGAGTGCGGCGGCATTGCGGAATGCCGCGCCAACATTGGTGTGGTCGACAATATTTTCGAGCACCAGCACCGTGCTCGCGTTCTGCAATAGCTCGCCCGGATCGGTGGGCGCGGGGCGATGCATTGCCGCGATCACTCCGCGATGCATCCGATAGCCGGTCAGTTCGGTGAGGAGTTCTTCTGCGGCCACGTACACGGGTGTTTCGGGCCAGTTCGCGAGCAATCGCTCGGCCTGCTCGAGAAACTTTGGCTGCGTCAGTAGTGACCGCGGACGGTGACCGGCTGCAATCGCCCGGGTGATCACTTTTTCTGATTCGGCCAGGTAGAGGCCACCGGCGGGTTCAAGTTTTTTGCGCAGAGCCACATCGGTCAGGTTGAGATAGTCGTCGAGCCCTGGATGCTGCGAACTATCGAGCTCGGTAACGCTGATGATGTGCATCGTGCAATTATCGCGCGTCGGGCCGCGGCCCGATCAACCGAGCCACTCGCGCAGGATGCGAGCCAATGCCAGCGGGGCTTCATAGTGAATAAGGTGCCCCACACCACCAACAATGTGCAGCTGCGAACCCGGTATCGTTTCGTGCAGCCGGCGTGATGCCGCAAGCGGCGCAATTGCATCGTGCTCCCCCACCACCAGCTGGGTGCCGGGAGGGAAGTCTGCCGCGTGCGCGCTGACCGCATCTGAAACCGAGGCCTGGAACGCTTCAAGCAGCACCTCGCGCCCGGTGAACCGCGAAAAATAGCGGTGATGCTGGTGGTGAATCCAGCGGCGCAGCCCAGACGAATGCGTGGTCACCATCACCTCACTCATGATGCGGGTGATCAGCGGCGACGAGAGCAATGCCTGACCGAGCGGTGCCGGCAAAACCGCTCCCAAACGGTAGTAGCCCACCGCAATCGCGGTTCCGATTCGTTCGGGGCCGCGCAGGGCATTTTCGCTGATCGGATTCACCAACACAATGCGGCGGTCGCGCAACCGCCGCACCTGACGCGCAACGATCAGCGACCCGAACGAGTGGCCGAGCACAATCGCGGTGCCAGCTGGATCGAGCTGATTGAGCGCATCCTGTAGCCATTCGGCGTAAGCATCCAGTGTGTGCGGCCTCGGCAGCGGCGAAGAATCACCAAACCCGGGCAGATCAGGCGAGATAAAGCGAGTTTCGGGCATCGCCGCCACGAGCGATAGCAGGCCGTGATGGGTGCCGCGAAAGCCGTGCACCAAAAACACGGTGTGGTCCGCAGTTTCCGGGCCGTAGGTCCACACGCGAGTTTCGCTGCCACGAACCGTCACGTGTTGTTCACGCACCGGAATATCAGCCAGGCGCCGTTCGAGGGGGTTGTGCAGGCTCATCGTGAAAGAGTGTATGGGTTGCTAGCCGAATAACCGAGAGGAGAAACGCGATGAGTTTTGGTGGCTCAGACCTCCTGCCCGGGCTCCAGCGCGACGAGAACTGGTACAAACGGGGCGTTTTCTACGAAGTGTTGGTGGGCTCCTATGCCGACTCAGACGGTGATGGCATTGGTGATTTTCAGGGCCTGATCTCGAAACTCGACTATCTGCAGTGGCTCGGCATCGACGTGATCTGGGTGCCGCCGTTTTATGAATCACCGCTGCGCGACGGCGGCTATGACGTCGCCGACTACCGCGAGGTGCTCAAAGATTTCGGCACCCTCGACGACTTCCGCGAACTGGTCACACAGGCACACGCCCGCAATATGCGCGTGCTGATCGACATCGTGATCAACCACACTTCCGACCAGCACGAATGGTTCCAGCAATCGCGACAAGACCCCGACGGTCCCTATGGCGACTACTACGTGTGGAGCGATACCGACGAGAAGTACGAAAACTACCGCATCATTTTTGTTGACACCGAAGAGTCGAACTGGACCTTCGATCCTGAGCGACGCCAATATTTTTTCCACCGGTTCTTCTCGCACCAGCCCGACCTCAATTTCGAAAACGAGGCCGTACAGCAAGAGGTGTTCGACGTAATTCGCTACTGGCTCGACCTCGGCGTCGACGGTATTCGATTGGATGCGGTTCCCTACCTTTTCGAAAGCGAAGAGGGCAACGGCGAAAGCGAACCCGCGACGCACGAGTTCCTACGCCGGCTGCGCGCCATGGTTGACGAGGAATATCCCGGCCGCGTGCTGCTCGCCGAAGCGAACCAGTGGCCGCACGAGGTGGTCGAATATTTTGGCACCGACGACGATCCCGAATGCCACATGGCGTTCGATTTCCCAACTATGCCGCGCATCTTCTATGCGCTGCGCTCACAATACAAGGCCGAACTCGAAGAGGTGTTGCGCGAGCAGCTCGAAATTCCCCGGGATGCCACCTGGGGTGTGTTCCTACGCAACCACGACGAGCTCACCCTTGAAATGGTGGATGAGGAATATCGCCAAACCATGTACGGCTGGTATGCCTACGATCCGCGGATGCGAGCGAATGTCGGAATCCGCCGACGCCTCGCGCCACTGCTTGAAAACTCACTCAGCGAAATCAAACTCGCCAACGCAATTTTGATGTCGCTTAGGGGCTCACCAATTCTCTACTACGGAGACGAAATTGGGATGGGCGACAATATTTGGCTTCCCGATCGGGATGCATCCCGCACCCCGATGCAGTGGTCGCCCGACCGCAATGCCGGCTTTTCGACGGCCGACCCGGGCAAACTCCGTCACCCGGTGGTGCAGTCGCTCGTCTACAACTACCAGCACGTCAATGTTGAGGCGCAGATGGCACAGCCCTCATCGCTGTTGCGCTGGGTGCGCAACATCATGCAGGTGCGCCGCCAGCATCCCGCCTTCGGTCTTGGTGACCTGCACGTGCGCGACACCACTCACGAATCGGTGCTGGCCTATTTACGCGACTATGCGGGAGAGCCCGAACACCCCCACAGCGGAGACAAACCCGAGCGCATCCTCTGCGCGTTTTCATTCGCCGAAACTCCCACCCAAGCAACAATTTCGCTGCCCGGTAATGAGGGCCGGCGAGTATTCGACATTTTTGGTTGGCAGGAATTTGAACCCGTCTCGGATGAGGGCACGATCACACTCACTTTTGGGTCAAAACAGTTCTATTGGCTGCTGCTGGCTGAACCCGACACGGTGAGCGCCGCAACGAGTGCCATCCCAATTATTCGTGGACTCGGCGGCGCAAACGACGGAGATGCGGCATGAGCTGGACCGAACGCCTCGCGGTATTTGACACCGAAACCACCGGCACGAACCCGCTGAGCGACCGCATTGTCACCGCGTTCGTGGGCATTATTGACGCCAATGGCGAGGTCGAGCGTGGCTCGGATTGGCTCGCTGACCCGGGCGTGCCGATCCCGGACCAGGCGGCGGACGTGCACGGAATCTCAACCGAGATGGCGCAAGAAAACGGCGAACCGGCACGTGATGTTGTGGAACGCATCCGTGATTCGCTCAATTGGATCGCCAGAAACAAACTGCCGCTGGTGGTGTACAACGCACCGTTCGATCTGACGCTGGTTGCCGCCGAGTGCCGCCGCCACGGCCTGGATGCGCCGGTGCTCGGCCCGCAGGTGGTTGATCCGCTAGTGATCGACCGGGCAGTCGACCGCTATCGGCGCGGTAAACGCACGCTCACCGATACCGCTGTTGAATACGGCGTTGAGCTGCTCGACGCACACGATGCCAGTGCTGATGCAGTGGCCTCGGGCCGGCTCGCGCTGGCCCTGGCTCAGCGCTATCCCGATGAGCTCCTGGTCGATCTGCCGACGCTGCATGAAAAACAGCGCGAGTGGGCGCAGACGCAGGTGGCAAGTTTTGAGGACTATATGCGCCGCACCCGCGACGCGAATTTCACGGCCGATCGCGGCTGGCCGACGCGCGCTCTCGATTAGCCGCTGTGCGCATCCGCACATACGAAATGGCGGGCACCACAAGAGTGATGCCCGCCATTTGCGTAAGCGAACTTAGTTGCTCTTGCCGAACTTCGCGTAGCGGTTCTTGAACTTTTCGACGCGACCGGCCGAGTCCATGATGCGCTGCTTACCGGTGTAGAACGGGTGCGATGCGCTCGAGATTTCGACGTCAACCACCGGGTAGGTGTTGCCGTCTTCCCACTCGATGGTCTTGTCGCTCGTGATGGTCGAGCGGGTGATAAACTTCTCGCCCGACGCGAGGTCGTTGAACACCACGTAGTGGTAGTCCGGGTGGATATCTGCCTTCATCGGGTTCCTCTTCTGGAAACGGTTGAACTAGGTAACTGCGCCACAGGCGCCAACGTGGACGCTCGGACGTGACAAGCCAAGCATTGAGCTTACCACGCAGGCTCGCAGCAATCCAGCATCCAATCGGGCGCGTTTCGCACCAAACTTTGATTTGCCGCGGCGATCTCAGCTGGCGCGTGCCGAATAGCGGCCCGATTGCACCATCACCTGCAGCGGCAATCCAAACGTGGTGGTGAGGTTCTGCGAGGTAAGCGTGTCTGCCAGTGGCCCGGCCGCCACGACTTTACCGTCGCGCAGCAGTAGCGCGTGCGTAACCCCCACGGGAATTCCTTCGACGTGGTGGGTCACCATGATGATTCCCGGCGAGAGCTCGCTGGCCGCGTATTCGCGCAGTGATGCCAGCAGCGCCTCCCGCGCACCGAGATCGAGCGACGCGCTCGGCTCGTCGAGCAGCAGCAACTCGGGGTCGGCCATCACCGCTCGAGCGATAAGCGTGCGCTTACGCTCGCCATCCGAAAGCGTGCCGAACTTGCGGTCGGCAAGGCCATCGAGCTGCCAGGCCTCGAGCACCGCATGTGCCTGAGCCAAGTCGATCTCGTCGTATTCTTCCCGCCAGCGGCCCGATACGCCGTAGCTCGCGGTCATTACGCAGTTCAGCACGGTCTCGTTCTCGGGAAGCAGCTGGCTCTGACGGGATGCGGCGAGCCCCACGCGGGTGCGCAGCTCGGTGACATCGGTGCGACCGAGCTGTTCGCCGAGAACGGTCACCTTTCCGCGCGTGGGATGCATAAAACCGGCTGCCAGAATGAGGAGCGTCGATTTTCCGGCCCCATTGGGGCCGAGTATCACCCAGCGGTCTGCCTCATCAACCGACCAGCTGACCCCGTCGAGAATCGACTTACCGTCACGAACAACACTGACGTTTTCAAATCGCAGCACTTCGCTCATGATGGCTACGCTACCGCCGACTCTTCGAGAATCTCGCGATACAGCTGCTGTGTCTGCTGCGAGATCCGCTCCCAGGTGAATTCGGCCTCGACCCGCTCGCGACCGGCACGGCCATAGGCTGCGGTGCGTTCGGGATCGGCGAGCAGATCATTAATTGCGGCGGCCAGGTCGGCGACATAGCGCTCGGGGTCGGTCGGGGTTCCGGTGCCGTCTTGGACCTGGTCGATCGGAACAATGGTGCCGGTCACCCCGTCTTGTACCACCTCGGGGATGCCGCCGGTGCCCGACCCAACCACGGCGGTGCCGCAGCTCATCGCCTCAAGATTCACGATCCCAAGAGGTTCGTAAATCGACGGGCAAACAAACACATCCGCGTTCGTGAGCAGCGCCATGAGCTTTTGTTTGGGTAGGTGCTCTGAGATCCAGAACACCCCGTCTCGCTGGGTGCGCAGCTCGTTGACAAGCTCACGCACCTCACGCTCGATCTCGGGGGTGTCAGGCGCACCCGCGCACAACACCACCTGCACCTCGGGGCGTAGCGAACGCAGTGCCCGCAGCAAATACGGCAGCCCCTTTTGGCGTGTGATGCGACCGACAAAAATTACGCTGGGTCGGTCGGGGTCAATGCCGTGGGAGCGCACATAGTCGGGGTCGTTCACCGGCTGCCACACTGAAGTGTCAATGCCGTTGTAAATCGTCACGACCCGTTCGGGGTTCAGCTGCGGGTAGGCGCGCAGAATGTCGGTACGCATTCCGTTTGACACGGCAATGATGCGATCGGCGTTGGCGTAGGCGTCGCGCTCCATCCAGCTCGACAGTCGGTAGCCGCCACCGAGCTGTTCGGCCTTCCAGGGGCGCAGCGGCTCGAGTGAGTGGGCTGAAATCACGTGCGGAATGCCGTGCAGCAGCTTTGCAATATTGCCAGCTTGATTCGCATACCAGGTGTGCGAGTGGACGATATCGGCACCGGCCACATCCGCGGCAATACGCAGATCGGTACCGAGAAACCCCAGCGCAGCATTGGCTTCACGCAGGTCGACCGGAACATCGTAGGCGAAGGTATTGGGCTCATCGCGTTCGGCACCGAAACAGCGAACGACAACGTCAATATCGCGTCGCATGGCCTTGACGAGCTCAGTGACGTGCACCCCCGCTCCCCCGTAGACGGCCGGCGGGTACTCACGAGAAATCACGTCAACACGCATGTATCCAGACTATGCGAATCGGGTGAACACAACCGCCAAAGAACCTCCCAATTTTCGTCAGATTTGCTTACCTGACTGAGCTATTGTGAGCCCATGGTAATGGCGCAGAAAAAGGTCTTCGGAATCGTACTTGCTGGCGGCGAGGGCAAGCGCCTGATGCCGCTCACGGCCGACCGGGCAAAGCCCGCGGTGCCGTTCGCGGGACAGTATCGTCTCATCGACTTCGCGCTGGCGAACCTGATCAACTCGGGGTTGAGCAAGATCGTGGTGCTCACGCAGTACAAATCGCATTCGCTCGACCGTCACGTTTCGCAAACCTGGCGTCTACCGGCCATTCTCGGTTCGTATGTGTCGACCGTGCCGGCGCAGCAGCGTCGCGGTAAACACTGGTTCTCGGGCTCGGCTGACGCAATTTTTCAGTCACTGAACCTGATCCACGACGAAAAACCCGACATTGTCGTGGTAGTTGGCGCAGACCACGTCTACCGGATGGACTTTGCGCAGATGGTGCAGCAGCACGTCGAGTCGGGCGTTGGTGCCACGGTTGCGGCGATTCGCCAGCCCCTCGAAATGTCGAAGTCGTTTGGGGTAATCGATGTTGACCCCGAAAACCCGTGGCGCATCCGGCAGTTTCTCGAGAAGCCTGAACAGTGCGAGGGGCTGCCCGACAGCCCGCACGAGATTCTCGCTTCGATGGGTAACTACGTGTTCGATGCTGACAAGCTCGTCGAAGCGGTATCGCGCGACTCGCTCGATGATGAGTCGCGGCACGATATGGGCGGTGACATCATCCCCTACTTCGTCGACCAGGACGATTGCGGTGTCTACGACTTTAAGAACAACGATGTTCCCGGTTCAACCCCGCGTGACCGTGACTACTGGCGCGATGTGGGAACGATCGACTCGTTCTACGACGCCCACATGGACCTCATTGCCACACTGCCGATTTTTAACCTCTATAACGAACGCTGGCCCATCATGTCGCAGCAGCTGAACTCGCCGCCGGCGAAGTTCGTGCGCGACGCCCGCGGCTCTACCGGCACCATGATCGACTCGATCATTTCGCTCGGTTCGGTCATTTCGGGCGCTCATATCGAGCGTTCGGTACTCGGCCCCTGGACCAATGTGCGTAGCGGTGCGCTAGTGGTAGATTCAGTCACTTTCGACCGAGTCGTGGTCAGTGAGGGAGCGGTGGTGCGTCGCGCGATCCTCGACAAGAACGTCGTTGTCGGTGATGGCGCCCAGGTTGGCGTTGACCGCGCTCAGGATGAGGCTCGCGGATTTGCTGTCACCGAAAGCGGCATCACAGTGGTGCCGAAGAATGCGATCATCGAACGGTGACCACTTCTCAACTCCGTCTCGATCCGGTCGTCGGTAGCGGCGACATCACCCCCGGTGCTCGGTTCCTTGTCGTACTCGATGTTGACTCGACATTGATTAACGACGAGGTGATCGAGCTCGTCGCAGATTATGCCGGCGTACGCGACCGCGTCGCGGAAGTAACCGAACGCGCCATGCGCGGCGAACTCGACTTTGCAGGATCGCTGCGCGAGCGGGTAGCGTTGCTGCGCGGAGTGACACTGAGCGAAATCGCCAAGGTGCGTGAACGCATCACGGTCACCCCCGGCGTGCCCGAGATGGTGCGCGCGGTACACGAACGCGGTGGCCGCGTGGCGGCGGTGTCGGGCGGGTTTCATGAGGTGCTCGACGAGCTCGCTCGCGATCTACAGCTGGATCTTTGGCGCGCCAACCGCTTCGCTGCCGACGAGCACGGCGTGCTCAACGGTGAAGTCGAGGGCACGATCATCGGCAAGCAGCAAAAACTGCTCACCCTGCGGTCGTGGGCGAACTCACTCGGCGTGCCGGCGCAGCGCACCATCGCCGTTGGTGACGGTGCGAATGATCTCGGGATGATGTCGGTCGCGGGCCTATCGGTGGCCTTCGACGCCAAACCGGTGGTGCGCGAACAGGCATCGATCTCGATGCCCGATCGCGACCTTTCTCAGCTCATCCCGCTACTGCCCTAGTCCTCACGCAGTGCACGCTCACGCTCCTCAAAAAGAGTGTCGTTCGCGCGAGTGCCCGGTCAGTGCCCCATCCCCAGGCCGCCATCAACCGGGATGACCGCGCCGGAAATATAACCGGAGTCGTCGGATACGAGCCAGCGGACAGTCTTGGCGATTTCATCCACGCGACCGAACCGGCCTGCGGGAATTGACGCCAGGTATTGCTGCTGGGTTGATTCTGGCAGCACTGCGGTCATTTCAGTTTCGATGAAACCGGGTGCCACCACATTCGCGGTAATCCCGCGGCTGCCAAGTTCGCGCGTCAGCGAACGGGCGATGCCCACCAGCCCTGCCTTCGACGCGGCGTAGTTGATCTGGCCGGGTGAGCCATATAGGCCCACTACCGACGAGATCAGCACCACGCGACCGAACTTGGCTCGCAGCATCCCCTTGGCAGCGCGCTTAATCACCCGGAACGCACCGGTGAGATTCGTGTCAATCACGCTCGCGAAGTCGTCTTCGCTCATCCGCAGCAACAGCGTGTCTTGGGTGATTCCGGCATTCGCAATCACCACGGTAATCGGCCCCAGCTCTTGTTCGACACGGGTAAAAGCTGCGTCAACGGATGCACTATCGGTCACATCGGCGGCCACTGTGAGCGCACCCTCGGGGCCGCCCTCGCCCGAACGCGAGGTGACGGCAACCTGATAGCCCGTCGCGATGAGATCCTCCGCGATTGCTCGACCAATTCCACGATTTCCACCGGTTACGAGTGCGACTTGCGATTGCGTCATAGTGCTCCTTTGCTCGGCGTGTGGTTGCAGAATAACTAGCGGATACTCTCCGCCTCAGCGCTGACATCCTATGCGGTAACCGACTATCCTGAACTGATAGACAGGAGGCGGGGATACGCATGGGCGATCAGGTGACCACTATCACCTCGATGGCTGATTCTGTGCATGAAGAGCGCGAGTCGCGCTTGCGTCAGTATGCCATCACCATGTTGATTCGCACGCTCTGTGTTATTGGCATGGTGGTTGTACGGGGCCCAATGATTTGGGCATTCGCAGCGGGTGCCATCGTGCTTCCCTGGATCGCCGTAGTGTTCGCGAACCATATTCGGCAACGTCGCCGCGGCAAAGTGACCAGCCCCGAAGATAAGCCGTTGGTCACCACCCGTCCGAGTGTGAATCAGGACGCCTGGCGTGAAGCCGCGCACTCGCAACAGCAACAACGACAGGAGCGCAATGATGAGTTCCGGTGAGTTTGATCTTCGCACGCGCATCGGCATGGAAGCGTTTGCACCCGAGGCCACCTGTTCACGGGCCAAGTGTGAAGCAGCCGCCACCAGGCGGATTGAGTGGCGCAACCCGCGCATCCACAGTGAAGACCGAATCAAGATCTGGTTGACGTGCGACGAGCACCTCGAGTTTCTACTGGGATTTCTGAAGTCGCGCGGCTTCCCGGTACGGTTGCACGCGGTTGATGACCCGGTCAATGAGGAGCCAATTGAGTGAGTGAATCGCCCGAGAATCGTGCACACGGTGGGTGGCGTTTCCTCCTATCGCGCCGCTGGATCAGCTACTTCGTGCTGCTGGTTGTCTTCGCGATCGCCTGCGGATTTCTTTCGCACTGGCAGTTTGAACGCCGTGACTGGCGCCTTGGCGAGAATCACAAAGTGGTCGCGAACTTTGATCACGACCCGGTGGCACTCGAACAAGCACTTCCGCAGCTCGACTCATTCGACCCGCAGCAAGAGTGGCTCCCGGTAGCGGTTCGCGGAGAATATCTCGTCGATCAACAGCTGCTGGTGCGCAACCGTCCATATGAGCGTCAACCAGGTTTCGAAATTTTGACGCCCTTCCGTACCGAAACGGGCAAGATTTTCATCGTCGACCGCGGCTGGTTACCCACGGGCGAACGCGGCGACCTGCCAGACCACATCCCGACCCCCCCGTCGGGACCGGTCGTGTTGACGGCACGACTGAAACCAACTGAACCCCAAATCCCGGGACGCGAGGCACCAGCCGGACAGGTGCCAACAGTTTATCTGCCCGGGATTGCCGAGCAGCTTGATGGTGAGGTCTACACCGCAGCCTATGGCCTGCTGCGAAGCGAAAGCGGAGGCGCCGAAACCGGGATACTCACCTCCAAACCAGAAATCTCCGAGGGTAACCATCTCAGTTACGCAGTGCAGTGGATCATTTTCGCAGTGATCGCGGCGGTCGGGTTGATCCATGGCGTGCGGGCCGAGTTCCGCGAACGAAACGCCGATGATCCGCGGGTACTGGCGGCCAAACGTCGTGAGCGAGTGCGCGCGCAGCGTCGCCGCGAACGTCACGGGCCCAGCGATGCTGAGATCGAGGATGCGATCATCGACGAGGCGCTGCACCACTGACTGACACAACGACACCGCTTGCGATTGTGTCGCCGCAATGAGTCACGCAGCTGCCGACTGCTAGTTCATGCCGATGAGTTCGAAATAGTCGGAGTTCCAGAGGTCTTCAATTGCCTCGGGCATGACCAGTACGCGTTCGGGGTTGAGCGCCGCCACTGCCCCCTCATCATGCGAAACCAGGATCACGGCGCCCTCGTAGTGTGTCAGCGCCCCGAGAATCTGTTCGCGGGAGGCCGGGTCGAGGTTGTTTGTCGGTTCGTCAAGTATCAGCACATTGGCACTAGAAACCACCAGCATCGCCAGTGCGAGCCGAGTTTTTTCGCCACCAGACAATACCCCGGCGGGCTTGTGCACATCGTCGCCGGTGAACAGGAACGAACCGAGCACCTTGCGCGCCTCAGTCTCGGTGAGGTGTTGCGACACCGAGATCATATTTTCGAGCACCGAACGCTGGGTATCGAGTGTCTCGTGTTCCTGCGCGTAGTAGCCAATTTTTAGGCCGTGACCTTGAATAATCTCGCCAGTGTCGGGCTCATCCACACCCGCCAATATGCGCAGTAGCGTGGTTTTACCGGCACCGTTAAGCCCTAGCACCACCACTCGCGAGCCACGATCGATGGCGAAATCAACGCCGGTGAAAATTTCAAGCGAACCGTACGATTTCGACAGCCCTTTCGCCTGAATCGGGGTCTTCCCCACCGGGGCCGGAGTAGGAAACCGGAGGTTTGCCACGCGATCGGTTTGGCGCACCTCCTCGAGACCTGCGAGCATCCGCTCGGCACGGCGCTGCATCTGATGTGCGGCAACTGCCTTGGTGGCTTTTGCCCCGAACTTTGCCGCCTGCTGCTGTAGCGCAGTCGCTTTCTTTTCGATATTGGCACGCTCTTTGCGCCGTCGCTCTTCGTCAGCCTCGCGCTGCTTGAGATAGTTCGCCCAGCCCATGTTGTAGATATCGATGAGCTGCCGGTTGGCGTCGAGATAGAACACGCGATTCACGGTCTCGCCGATCAGTTCGACGTCGTGCGAGATGACGATAAGCCCGCCTCGATAGCTCTTAAGGAACTCGCGCAGCCACACCACCGAGTCGATGTCGAGGTGATTAGTCGGTTCGTCGAGAATCATCGTGCCGGCATCAGAAAACAGGATGCGGGCAAGTTCCACGCGGCGTCGCTGACCACCAGAGAGTGTTCGCAACGGCTGATCGAGGATGCGATCTGGTAGTGACAGGTTCGATGCGATTGCCGCGGCCTCCGACTCGGCTGCATAACCGCCGAGCATCGCAAACTCGTCTTCAAGTCGCGAATATCGGCGCATATATCGATCACGGTCGGCGTCATTTTTTGCGTCGGCAATCAGCTTTGCCGACTCGGCAAGTCGGCTACGAACCTCACCGAGCCCACGCGCATCCAGAATGCGGTTACGCGCGGTTTGGTCGGGATCACCGGCACGTGGATCCTGAGGCAGATAGCCAATCTCGCCGGAGCGGTCGACGCGACCGTCGCTGGGTTGAATCCACCCGGCAAGCACTTTTGTCAGCGTGGTTTTGCCGGCACCGTTACGCCCTACAAGCCCAACTTTGTCGCCGGCTCCAACCCGGAAGTTGACCTCGCTCATGAGGGTGCGCGCGCCCACGGTGATCTCGAGATCGTGCACGGCAATCATGCGCAGGCTCCTTGGATGGTGATAAACAACCTGCCAATTCTAAACGTCCGGTAGCTGTCGAGGCTATTGGACGATCCTCCCGCCATCGGAACACGCAAAAGTGGCGTCGCGGGATACCACTACCCGCGACGCCACTTCAGATTTCCTAAGAAGCGCGTTCAGTTAGCTCCAGTGATCGACACTGCGCCGCCGCATCGACTCGCGGAACTGTTCGGTGGAGCGGGCGAGCAGCTCGCCAGTTCCCCAGTCGAGGATCACACCGTAGCGGCGGATGACGTCGAGCATATCGATGTCACCGCTGCGGTACCCCGCGGCGATTTCTTCAGCATCGGCGGTGAACCACTCCGCTCGGTTAGCGCGAATGTGTTCACGTGCCTTTTCGGTGCCAGCTTCGTCGAGATAGTACTCGTCGAGTTCGATGTCACCCGTGGTAATCACCACACCGTAGTCACGCTCGGCACGTTCTAGCGAAACGTAACCGTCGATGACGTCGTCGAGCACTTGCTGGGGGTCGCGTTCGAGCGGGTCACCAAAACCACCACCACCGGCCGAGGGACGCTCGAAACGGTCACCGGGCTGGATCGCTACGGATGAGAAGACGCTGCCGAGGAAGCGTTCGTCGTCGCTACCGCGGTTGAGCCACACACCGTGCGGAATCGACGGTAGACCACCCTCAATACCCCAGGTGAGTGAGCGTGAACGGTCGCAGCAGTAGCTCATCACCGTCGACTCACCGTCGGTGAGCACGCCGCCCTTGCGGATACCGCATCCACCGCGGAACTTGCCGGGGCCACCCGAGTCGGTCTGGATGGCGTGTTCGGTGGTGAGTACCGGTGAGAGTCGTTCCTGACCCTCAAGCGGTTGCACTGCCAGACCCGCGCCGAACACCGGGGCGGTGGCATCCGAGCCATCCTTAGTTGCTCGGCCACCCCAGCCGCCTGCCATCCAGTCGTACCACATGAAGTAGGGCTTGGTTTCGGTGCGTGCATCGCGGCCACCAACGAGCAGGTATTCGAGGTTGAAGGCGCAGGCCATTGCGCGCTCGGGCATGATCTGCGACCACAGTTCGAACACCGCGTTCATGATCTTCTCGTGCGGGCCCGAGCAGAAGCCCGTCACCGCGTTGGGCCACCCGGCGTTAACGACGGTACCTTCTGGGCCGATATCGGCCGTGACCGCACGGTAGAATCCCGAGTTCAGCGGCACTTCGGGGAAGAAGGTCTTCGTGCCCGAGTACAGCGATGAATGGGTGGTGCCGTAGGCCGAGTTCAAGAACGTGGCGACGGCGGGGGCTGAGCCGTTGAGGTCGTAGTGGATCCCTTTGTCGTCGACGGTGAGCTTGATCCGGATCGGAATCATACCTTCGGGCGTCGAGGGGTCATTGTCGATGTAGTCGACGGTCTCCCAGGTGCCCTTCGGCAGCTCGGCGATGCGAGCCAGTACGGTGCGCTCGACGTAGTCTTGGGTCTCCTGCATGGCATCGACCACGGTGTCTTTACCGTAGCGGTCGACCAGTCGGAGCACCTCGCGCTCACACACTGCGGTTGCTTCCGACTGCGCGTGCAGGTCACCCATGGCGACCTCGGGCGAGCGGGTGTTCGAAACGATCAGCTGTGCAACATCGTGCAAGAACTCGCCCTTGCGCCAGACTCGCACCGGCGGGATGCGTACACCCTCACCAAAGTGGTCGGAGGCATTGACGTAGAACGATCCTGGCACCACACCGCCGATGTCGGCCCAGTGGCCCTTGTTTTGCGAGAATGCGATGATTTCGCCGTCCACGAAGATGGGGCGCACGAACGACACATCGTTGAAGTGGGTGCCACCGCGGTAAGGGTCATTGATCATGAACACGTCGCCGGGGTGGATGTCGTCGCCGAACTCCTGCAGCACGGCCTGCCCCTGGAAGTGCAGTGTGCCCACGTGCACGGCGATATCGGCCGAACCCTGCATTACCGTGTTGCCCTGTGCGTCACACAGCGCCGACGAGAAGTCGCGTGAGTAGATCACGAACGAATAGCAGGTGCGCAGAATCTGTTCGCTCATCAGGTCGACTGCGGTCGCGAAGGCATTCTTTAGCACCTCAAAAGTGACCGGGTCGAGTTTGCGGCTGGCAGTATTTACCTTGGTGGTCATTTCGCGCTCCCCTCCAGGTGGATGCGGATGTTGAGCCACTCATCAATCTCGGCGCGAGTGTTCGGCGGCACGACGGTAGTGGCGTCAAGCTGGTTAATAATGGCCGGGCCCTCGAATTGGGCGCCAGCAGGAATGTTGTCGCGGTCGTACACGGGGGTTTCGATCCATTCACCGTCGAAGTAGACGGGTCGCACCTCAACCGGCTCACCAGCGTCGGTGTCTTGTTTGGTGGCGGGAACGAACGAGGGCTTGTTGACTTTACCGACGGCCTTGACCTGTACCTCATAGATTTCTACGGGCGCCTCATCGTTGCGGAAAGCGAACTCCCGCTCGTGACGCTCGTGGAAGGCCTCCACCGCGGCGTCGAGGAAGTCGGGACCGTTGCCCACCGGAACGACCAGTGAGCGCCACTGGCCTGCGTATCGCATCGAGATCAGTCGTTGCAACACAGTGTCGCTTTCGCTGACGCCTTCGTGACGCAGGCGGTCACGTGCTTCGGTTTCGAGGCGGCGGAAGACATCTTCAATTTTTTCAGTGGCGATATTCGAGAGTGCACCGGTGTGCATCTGTGACAGGTCGTGCTGAATATCGACCAGCAGACAGCCCATTGCTGAGGTCACACCCGGGTTCGGTGGTACCACAACAGTGGGGATGCTGAGCTCGCGGGCAACGTCCACACCGTGCAGCGCACCGGCACCGCCGAAGGCGAGCAGTGCGAAATCACGCGGGTCGTAGCCTCGCCTAATCGAGATGAGCCGGACGGCGTCTGCCATATTGGCGTTGGCGACCTTGAGAATTGATTCGGCGGCCTCTTCGAGTGACAGCCCGAGCGGCTCGGCGATTACCCGGTTGATGGCTTCGATCGATAGGTCGCGCTGCAGTGACTTCGCACCACCGGCGAGCGAGGTGCCGAGGCGTCCGAGCGCCACGTTGGCGTCGGTGTTGGTGGGCTGGTCACCGCCGGTGTTGTAGCAGGCGGGGCCAGGGTCGGCGCCGGCTGATTGGGGGCCGTTGCGCAGTGAACCGGCGACGTCGATGTGAGCAAGTGACCCACCGCCGGCGCCGATCGTGAGCACCTCGATCGAGGGGAAGATGATCGGGTGGCCGTATTCGACCTCCCACTCCTGGGTTACGCGCAGTTCACCGTCGGCGACCATGGCGATGTCGGTTGAGGTGCCGCCCATGTCAAGGCTCACCGCGTTGGCGTAGCCACACTGTGAGGCGATGTGCTGAGCCGAGATTGCACCGGCGGCGATACCTGAGGCGGCCAACCGCACCGGGAACCGGTCGACCATGCGCGGAGTCATCGAGCCGCCGCCAGAGTGCAGCAGCAGCAGGTCGCCCTGGTAGCCGCCGTCGCTGAGTTGCTTTTCGAGCCGGTTCACATAGCCAGATACCAGCGGCGCCAGCACCGCGTTAGCCACCGCGGTATTGAACCGGTTGTACTCAAACATCTCGGGGAGAATCTCCGCTGATGTCGAGATGGTGGCATCGGGAATTTCTTCTTCAAGAATTTCCCGCATCCGGATCTCGTTGGCGGCGTTGGCGAACGAATTCACGAAGCACACGGCGATGGTCTTGGTGCCGCGCTTGCGTAGCAGTGCCGCCAGCTTGCGAGCCTCGTCTTCATCGAGCGGGGTGAGGATCTCTCCTCGGTAGTCGATGCGCTCGGTTACTTCGAAGCGGTCACGGCGGCGGATGTACGGGCCGGGTACGTCGCGGTAGGCGTCCCAGAGATCATCTTTGGTGCCGTCACGGATTTCAATCACATCCCGGAAGCCGGTGGTGGTGACCAGTGCGGCCTGTGGGAAGTTGCGGGTAATGAGGGCGTTGGTCGCGACGGTCGTACCGTGCGAGAACAGCTCGACATCCGCGAGATTGATCTCGGCCCGTTTGACGCCGTTCATAACGGCGATCATGGGGTCGTGCGGGGTTGAGGGCACCTTGGTTACCCTCATTGTCTTTTCGTCTTCGTCGAAAATGCATACGTCGGTGAACGTGCCACCCACGTCGACGGCGACTCGAAGTTGCGTCATTGCTTCCTCCAGGGGGTTCGTCGTTGAACTTGTCGACAAGCTTGGATTGGCCGTTTCGAAAAATCTATTGCGGAAAGTCCAGATTCGCACCGGATGCACTTGTAGTATCTACAAGAACTCGAAAAACGGGCTGGTCAGCGATGGAGATGAACGCCCTGTATTTTCAGCGTTCACTCAGCCAATTCCCCGCCCCCATGCCGAGTTGAAAGAGGTTCATTTTCATGCCTGCCGCACTCTCACTCGACTGGCTGCACGAAACCCTTTCGCACCTGCCCGATCGCCACCAGCTACCAAGCGTGCTGCAGCGTATATCGCAGCGAACTGGCACCTCGGTGGTGCTGTTCAATGCCGTTGGCGAAATGCGGGCGGCGGTCGGTCACGCACCCGCGCGGCTGATCTGGGAATCACTCCTTCCACATCTGCACGACGAGCTGCTCTCGAGCTCCGGCACTGATCTGCGCCTGCGGGTGGGGCGCTGGCAGCTGCATCCGATCATCACCGGAAGTCACGCCGCCGCGCATGTGCTCGTGCTCGCCGCTCTCGATGATCGTGCGATTGACGACGCAACCAGGCTCATCGCCAGCACCGCTATAACTGCCGTGCTCGCAGCGTTGCATGGACTTGACTCCGCACGTATCCGTGAACGGGCCGAACTATTGAGCACCCTCGGGCAGGGAATCGCCCGCGACCGAGAATCACGTTTCTGGCCGCGACTGGTTGAGTTTGGATTCGTGGCGTATGCACCATTCATGCTGGTGGTTGGTGCGCCGTCATCGCCGCAGGCGGATGCCGCGCGCGCCGTCCATGAGCACATCACCCGCGTGGGTGGTAGTGAGTTTGGCGTGCTATTTGCCAATCATCTCGTCTCGGCAGCGAGCGACGAAGAGTTTCACGCCCTACTTGCCGATACCCCGGATGCTCAGGCATGGCTCGAGGAGCTTGGCCGCAACCATTTCTTGGGAGTTTCGGCCACGCACTCGGCCCTTACAGATGTGCCTCGGGCGCTACGCGAAGCAGAACTCGCCCAGCGAGTTGCGGCAGATTTCGGTGTTGCGCGTCACGAATCACTCGATAGCGAGGCCGCTGCGCACCATCCCGTACATTATTCGCGGCTTCCACTACGCCAGTGGATTGCGGCGGAAGCGGGCCGTGGTGAGCTCACCGCCCGCCGTCGGCGCATCCTGCGCGCCTTCGACAATCAGGCTGAGTTGCTGCACACACTGGTCGTCTATCTCGCGAGCGATATGGAAGTGTCGACAGCAGCCGATCACCTGTATGTGCACCCAAATACCGTGCGCTACCGACTCAGCCGAGTTGAGCGCGCCCTAGACGTCTCGCTTCGCTCACCCCAGGCAGTTACCGACCTGATGCTGTGTCTTGAGCCACGCGTTGCGGCAATGCAATTGCTGCTCGATCAGGAATAGCATGCTATTTACGCTGCGCTGCACTAGTGCCGAAAAGCGCCTGCAACCCGGCACTCAGCGTTTCGGCACTGGCGCGCACCGATTCTGCGCCGATGTCAATACCGTGGGCCACCGCCTGGGCCCGCTGCTGTTCATGCTGCACCTCGCCCAGCACGAGATGCAGGGCCGTAGAAGCGAGCGCCTCCGTGTGGCCGGCGACTGCACAGGCATCGAGCAGACAGGTGTAGGCAGCTTCGGCGCCGAGGCCAAAGGCGATACTGCTCGCCACCATCTCGGCTCCATCTGGTACCGAAACCAGACATTCACGAATAGCCAACCCGGCAGCCACCGGGTCACCGAACTGTTGCGTGGCTAGCGGCGCCACCAGCAGGTCGCACACCCCCGCCACCATCGCCTGTTTATTAGCAAAGTGCCAGTACAGCGCACCGGGTTGCACCTCGAGCTCAGTGGCGATGCCGCGCATTGACAGCCCCGACAGCCCGTACGCTTGCAGCCGCTGCATCGCGACTTCCAGCACCGACTCGCTGGTGAGCTTGGTCATTGCGTCGATTCCCTTCACTGGCTATCTTGAACACTGTTCAAGTTGTTGAACGGTGTTCAACCGCTCAATGAAACCACGCCATCAATCACATTTCGATGCAAGGAGACCTGGCGATGACCACGAATGCACCATCACTATCCCCCACCACCGGTACCGTGCTCGCCGACCACCTGGTCGACAAGCGCTCCGTCGTCGCGAATATCGCACTCATCGGCGCCGGCGCCACACTCGTTGCACTCCTTGCTCAAGTTGAAATTCCCATGTGGCCGGTGCCGATCACCGGCCAAACCCTCGGCGTGATGCTCGTCGGCGCCACGCTGGGTGCTTGGCGTGGTGCGGCGGCTCTGCTCACCTACCTCGTCGCAGGTCTTGCCGGTCTGCCGGTATTCGCTGGGTTCTCGGGCGGTATCGCTAGTGTCGCCACCGAATCGTTCGGGTTCATCATTGGGTTCGTTTTCGCTGCGGCCCTTGTTGGTTGGCTCGCGCAGCACAATTGGGACCGCCGACCACTGCTGTCACTGCTCGCGTTCTTTGGGGCGAGCCTGGTCCCGTTCATTTTCGGCGTGCCCTACATGTGGCTCATACTCGAGCAGAAGGGCGTTGACATGACCTTCGCACTGGCAATGCAGTATGGAGTCACGCCGTTCATCATTGGCGGCATCGTGAAATGGTTGCTCGCTGCCGCCCTACTGCCGCTGGTATGGCGACTCGTACGCGCCGTTGAGCGCGACGCGAACAGCTAATTTGCCCCTTGTCGCGCCGCGTCACAGCACTAGGATGATGCTATGAAAAGCCAGAGCGAGATTGTCTTCGAAAATGATCGATTCCGCGCCACCAAATGGACCATTCAACCTGGCGGCACGATTCCGATGCATCGCCACGAACATGACTACGTGGTCATTCCGCTGAGCGACAATCTGATGCACGTCACCACCGCCGACGGCGAACTCATCGAGGCGGTGTTGCAACCCGGCACAGCGTACGGGCGAGATGCCGGCTCGGAGCACGAGAACGAAAACCGTGGCGATAGCGATGTCGTTTTTATCGAGGTCGAATACCTCAAGTAACTCGACCCCGACTCCGAACAACAAAATGGGCGGATGCGGCACCATAAATCGGTGCTGCATCCGCCCATATCAATGCTGGCGCTAAACCCCAACCGGGCTAGATATTGAAACCGAGCGCACGCATCATTTCGCGCCCGTCCTCGGTGATCTTCTCGGGGCCCCACGGCGGCATCCACACCCAGTTGATCTTGAACCGCTCCACGACCCCATCGAGCGCTTTGGCGGTGTCGTCTTCAATCACATCGGTGAGCGGGCAGCCGGCCGAGGTGAGCGTCATAGAAATGATTAGTGCATCCAGCTCATCCTCCCAGTGCAGGTCGTAGATGAGCCCGAGATCAACGATATTGACGCCCAGCTCGGGGTCGACAACATCCTTGAGTGCCTCTTCGATTTCGTCGTATCGCGCTGGCTCCAGCGTGATCAGTGCCATCTTGTCTCCGTTTCTCAGAACCCGGATGTGCCCCGGCAGCCGGCTGCGGGCTGGCCAGTTACCGGGGCCAGCGACTAGTTGCTGCCGGGGCCAGCTAGGTAGCGGTCGTAGCCCTCTTCTTCGAGTCGTTCGGCAAGCTCCGGCCCGCCCTCTTCAACCATGCGACCGTTCACGAAGACGTGCACGAAGTCGGGCTTGATGTAGCGCAGGATGCGAGTGTAGTGCGTGATCAGCAGCACACCGAGGTTGGTCTCTTCCTTTGCACTGTTGACGCCCTCCGAAACGATTCGCAGCGCGTCAACGTCGAGACCCGAGTCGGTCTCGTCGAGGATCGCGAACTTGGGGTTGAGCAGGCGCAGCTGCAGAATCTCAGCGCGTTTCTTCTCACCGCCAGAGAAGCCCTCGTTCACGTTACGGGCGAGGAACTCGTCGCCGATACGCAGTTCTTCCATCGTGCCCTTCACGGTCTTCATCCACGAGCGGATCGCGGGAGCTTCGCCATCTACAGCGGTCTTGGCGGTGCGCAGGAAGTTTGACAGCGTCACGCCGGGGATCTCGACCGGGTACTGCATCGCGAGGAACAGACCGGCTTTAGCGCGCTCATCAACCGACATTTCGAGCACATCTTCGCCGTCGAGGGTGATCGAACCCTCGGTCACCTCGTAGCTCGGGTGACCGGCGATAGTTGCCGCGAGAGTCGACTTACCAGAGCCGTTCGGCCCCATCACGGCGTGGACCTCACCCGAGTTAATGGTGAGGTTCACACCGCGCAGGATTTCCTTCGGACCCTGGTCGGTTTCGACGCTAACGTGCAGGTTTTCAATAACAAGCTGAGGCATTTATTTCTTCTCCTTGTAGATCGGAGTCGGGTCAATCAAGATGTCATCGTTTTCGAGCTTGATCTCGAAAACCGGTACCGGCTCGAATGCCGGGAGGTTTTGTGGCCAGCCGGTGGTCAGCGAGAAACGAGAACCGTGTGCCCAGCACTCGAGTTCACACCCCTCGACAAAACCTTCCGATAGCGAGATATCGCCGTGAGTGCAGCGGTCACCGATGGCGTAAAGGTTGCCGGCCGAATCGCGCACGACCGCGATCGGCCACTCGCCCACCACCACTCGCTTGGGTGTGTCAACCTGCACCTCAGAGGCGGCGCAGACTCGTTCGAACGCCATTACTTGCGCTCCTTCTCGGCCTGTTCACGCTCGTAAATCGCTGCGATGGCGGCGTCTGCCACTTTGAGTTCTTCTTCGAGACGGTTCTGCACGCGCTCAGCGAGTGCCGCATCGTCAAGCTGCTGCACAATCTCGTTAAGGAAGCCGTGCACCACCAGACGCCGGGCGCTGAGTTCGTCGATACCGCGAGCCATCAGGTAGAAGAGATGCTCTTCATCGAAGCGACCGGTGGCTGAGGCGTGACCGGCGCCCTCGATATCACCGCACTCGATCTCGAGGTTCGGCACCGAATCGGCGCGGGCACCGTCAGAGAGCACGAGGTTGCGGTTCTGCTCGTAACTGTCGGTGCCGATTGCACCCTCACGGATGAGCACATCACCGATCCAAACCGTGCGTGCGCCGTTACCCTGCAGCGCCCCCTTGTAGTTGACGTCGGTGCGGGTGCGCTCGGCAGCGTGGTCGATATACACCTGGTGCTCAAAGTGCTGCCCGGCGTCGGCGTAGTACAGGCCGCGAACATCCGATTCGGCGCCGTTACCATCCAGGTGCACCTCGGGGTTCACCCGCACTGCGGCGCCGCCGAAGGTAATTACCGAGTGATCGATGGCTGCGGCCCGCCCCACGCTGGCGTGATGCACACCGAGGTGCACCGAGTCGTCATTCCACTCGTGCAGGGCAATCACCTTGAGTGAAGATTCATCATCGAGCACAATCTCAACGTTCTCGCTATAAAGCGCCGAACCCGTGTACTCGAGGATGATGGTGCCGCGCGAGTGCCGTTCGGCATGCAGCACGATATGCCCGAGTGAGCGCTTGGTAGCGTCGTCACCCGAGATGCGCACGCGCACCGGTTCGGTCACTTCTTGTTCTGCCGGGATGCGCACCAGCAGCGCCTGTTCGGTGCGAGCATGTGCGATTGCCGAGGCAATATTTTCGGGGATGAACGCCTGTCCGCGCGGTGCTTCGCCAGCCACGAGCGTGCCCACCTCAACACCCTCGGGAGCATTAATGTCGTAGCTGAGCTGGGCCTGGGCCGACTCATCAATGAACAGCGGCGCAAACTTGTCTACCGGTGAGTACTTCCACTCGGCGTCACGGTTGGTGGGCGCGCTGAAGTCGGCCGGCGTGAACGACTTGGGGCGTTCTGAGCGAGTCTGTACCGGAACAAACTTTTCAGCGTTGTGCGCCACTGGTGATTTTTCGGTCGTCATGTGGCTTAACCCACCGATCCTTCCATTGACATGTCGATCAGCTTGTTGAGTTCGAGTGCGTATTCCATCGGCAGCTCACGCGCAATCGGTTCGATGAAGCCGCGCACGATCATCGACATCGCCTCGGTTTCTTCCAGGCCACGGCTCATGAGATAAAACAGCTGCTCTTCCGAGACTTTGGTGACAGTTGCCTCGTGGCCGAGCTGCACGTCATCCACCCGGATGTCGATTGCCGGGTAGGTGTCGGATCGCGAGATGGTGTCGACCAGTAGCGCATCACAGATCACCGAGTTGGCGGAGTGGTAGGCACCGTCACCGATGCGCACCTCACCGCGGTAACCCGAGCGCCCACCCCCACGTGCAATCGATTTCGAAACGATCGACGACTGGGTGCGCGGGGCGAGGTGAATCATCTTCGCACCCGCATCCTGGTGCTGGCCGGGGCCGGCGAACGCCACCGAGAGCGTTTCGCCGCGGGCGTGCTCACCGGTGAGGTAGATCGACGGGTATTTCATTGTCACTTTGGAGCCAATATTTCCGTCAACCCACTCCATAGTGGCGCCCTCTTCGGCGATCGCGCGCTTGGTTACGAGGTTGTAGACGTTATTCGACCAGTTTTGAATAGTCGTGTAGCGCACGCGAGCATCCTTCTTAGCGATGATCTCAACCACCGCCGAGTGCAGCGAGTCGGTTTTATAGATCGGCGCGGTGCAGCCTTCGATGTAGTGCACGTAGCTACCCTCGTCAGCGATGATCAGCGTGCGCTCAAACTGGCCCATGTTCTCGGTGTTAATGCGGAAGTAGGCCTGCAGCGGGATCTCAACGTGCACTCCCTTGGGTACGTACACGAACGAGCCACCCGACCACACCGCGGTGTTTAGCGCGGCGAACTTGTTATCACCGGCAGGGATCACAGTGCCGAAGTATTCTTCAAAGAATTCCGGGTGCTCGCGCAGCGCGGTGTCGGTGTCTAAGAAGATGACTCCCTGACGTTCGAGCTCCTCGTTGATCTGGTGATAGACCACCTCAGACTCATACTGCGCCGCAACACCTGCGACCAGGCGCTGACGCTCGGCCTCGGGGATACCGAGCCGCTCATAGGTGTTGCGAATGTCTTCGGGTAGATCTTCCCAGGTGGTCGCCTGGCGTTCCGAAGCGCGCACGAAGTATTTGATGTTGTCAAAGTCAATCTCACTGAGGTCGGCGCCCCAGCGTGGCATCGGTTTGCGGTCGAACAGCTTCAGACCCGATAGGCGGCGTTCGAGCATCCATTCGGGCTCGTCCTTAATCTCGGAAATATTCCGCACAACCGCTTCGCTCAGTCCACGCTGCGCCGCGGCACCGGCAGCGTCTTTGTCGTGCCAACCGAACTCATAGTTTCCTAGGTCGTTCAGTTCAGGGCGGTCGATGAGCACGTCAGACATCGATAGCTCTTCCTCTCTCTATGGTCGGTCGTCGGCGCGGTTCGGAGTTTCGAACATAGAATGAAACAACCTGACGCGGTAAAACATTCCGCGCCCGCGTAGTGCCGCTTCCGCAGCCTCGCTCCACCGACAGCAATTCGAGTCTAAGCCACCGTCGAACACTGTTCGCAGCAATTACCCAGCCCGCGCCCGGGTGTGATCGAGCGGCGGCGGCAAACTCCCGACAGGAAACTATGGCGATGCGTTCCGCAGAAACTCAGCAGTCTTCGTTCCGTGACCGGTTTATGCCCACCGAGGTCACCGGCTACACCCGGGTGGTCACCTGGCTCAACGTCATCACCAATATCGGCATTGTCGGCACCGGCGGGCTGGTGCGGCTCACCGGGTCGGGGCTTGGCTGCTCGGAGTGGCCTTACTGCACGCCCGAGTCGATCTTCCCCACTGCCGAGCTGGGCATCCACGGGATGATCGAGTTCGGTAACCGCACCCTCACGTTCGTGCTCGTAGTAGTTGCGCTCCTCGCGTTTCTCGCGGTGGTGCGCACTCCGAAACAGCTCGGGCTGCGCCGGATTCCGCTGGTGATCGGAATTCTCATCATCGTGCAGGCCGTGGTGGGCGGGGTTACCGTGTGGCTCGAACTCGATCCGCGTATCGTCGGGGTGCACTTCCTCTTCTCGGCGCTGCTCGCCGCTTTGGCCGGGCTGCAGCTCGCCCGAGTGCAGTGGGCGCATGAGCGTCCCGCGAATCTTGCGATCACGCGGGAGCACGGTGTGTGGTTTGTGGCACTGTTGGTGACGCTGCTCTGCTGGTTCACCGAGATAGTTGGCGTGCTCACCACTGGATCTGGCCCTCACGCCGGTGACGAGCTTGCCGCACGCAACGGTCTCGACCCGGTGGTCATGCACCACGTGCACGCTTGGCCCGGTTACGCGCTGTTGGCGGCTATCGTGCTGCTGTTGGTCTTGGTGCATTCGAAGCAGCTGCTGCGCAGCCGTAATCTCACTGTCGCGCTCACGGCCCTGGTGCTCGTGCAGATTGGCTTCGGTGTGTATCAGGCGCGCACAGGCCTGCCGATCTGGTCGGTGGCGATCCACATGGTGCTCGCAGTGACAGTGCTGGCATCGCTTTCGGTTCTGCTGGTCAATCTGCGTCGTGAACTCAGCCAGCCTCATGACGTAAATGAATAGTGGGCCCGGCACTCGATAACGCCCGCTGTCAACTCAGCCCTTTGGGATTGTCGGTCTTCTTTCTCACACCTGTTTCGAGGCGAACCCCGGTAACCGTGCTCCGGTGTTCATTTTTATGCGTTGCAATAAACGCTATGGAACTTCAGCGTGCCCGTGTCCTGCCACTTCCAGAACTACACGCGCAGCTGTGCGCGATCCGCGACCGTTTGCATGCCGCCGAGGCAGCAGCTGCCGACCAGATCGCCGCGGTGCAACCCCAGCATCGTTCCAGCGCCCGCAATCTCGTCCACTACGTAGCAATTCGTCAACACGATCTGCGTCCACTGCAGGTGTCGCTTTCGGCTTACGGCCTCTCGAGCCTTGGACGTACCGAATCTGAAGTGCTCTCGTGGCTGCTGACCGTCATCGAAACGGTGGCGGCTATGCTCGACGGTCGGCACCGACACGATATCTGGGGCGCGCTCGACAGTGGCGACCTGATGCTTGTACGCAACACCATGGCGACGCTCGGTGATGTGCACAGCAAGGCTGATCGCGACACTCGCATCATGGTGACGATGCCTTCCGAAGCAGCCGATAACGAAGTGCTTGTGCGCCGCATGGGTGCCGCGGGAATGGACATTGCCCGCATCAACTGCGCCCATGATGAAGAAACTTCTTGGAGCCGGATGGTGAGTTCAGTACGGGCACTGCCTGGTGATGTGCTTGTGGCGATGGACCTCGGTGGCCCCAAACTGCGCACTGGCCCCCTCGAGGCCGGCCCGAAGGTCATTAAGGTCAAACCCACACGCAACGACCGAGGCGTGGTCACCGAGCCCGCGCGCGTGCGTTTTGTTTCCGAGGGTGAACGGTTCGTGGTTGGCGCGACCGAAACCGAAACCGTGATCCCGGTGCGCGGTGAGCTGGCTGGGTTGCATGTGGGCGATCAGCTCACGATGCGGGATGCACGCGGCCGTCGCCGGAAGCTCCAGGTTGCCAGCGTGGAACAGGCCGGGGTTGTGGTGACTTTTGACCGCACCGTGTACTTCGAAACCGGCGAGCAAATCCAGCCGGGCGCGCTCAAACCATTTATCGTGGGCGAGCTTCCCGAGGCGCGTCAACACCTATTCGTCATTGCCGGCGATGAGATCCGGTTACAGCGCGATATGATGCCCCAGCCTGCACACACCAAGCGGGTGCATCGCATTGGCTGTTCGCTCGAGGCGGCGTTCAGTGATGTTCAGCCCGGCCACCGCGCCCTCTTTGATGACGGCAAAATTGAGGGTCTGGTGCGCGAAGTGACACCCGACGAGATCATCGTGGACGTGGTGCGCGCTGGTGCCGCTGGTGTCAAACTGCGTGCCGAAAAAGGCATCAATCTTCCCGACACAATCCTGCGAATTCCCGCCCTCACCTCAGACGACCGGTCGCATCTACCGTTTGTGGCGCAGCATGCAGACATGGTCAACCTGTCGTTCGTGCGTTCGCGCGAAGACGTCGCCGATCTCATTCACGAACTCGAACAGCTCGGGGCCGATCGACTCGCGATCACCCTCAAAATCGAGACCGAGCCTGGGTTTATGGCGTTGCCCCAAATGCTCCTCGAGGCAATGCGTTGGGGTGAGGTTGGGGTGATGATCGCCCGTGGCGATCTGGCGGTCGAGCTCGGATTTGACCGGCTTGCCGAAGTGCAAGAAGAAATTCTGTGGGTCTGCGAGGCCGCCCATGTGCCGGTGATCTGGGCAACACAGGTGCTCGACTCGCTCGCCCGCACGGGCCTCCCCTCACGCGCCGAAGTGACGGATGCGGCAATGTCGCGTCGTGCCGAAGCGGTGATGCTGAACAAGGGCCCGTTCATTGTTGAAGCAATTTCGGCGCTCGATTCGATCCTCTCGCGGATGGGCGGACACGTCGATAAGAAGCGTTCACTGATGCGGCCGCTCGCGTCGTTCGAGCTCGGCTAAGGGTTCGCTCGCCGACGCTGAAGCACGGCAAATGCAGTCGTCGCAACCAATAGCGCCCCCGCAGCAAGTAGCGACGGCAGCAGCCATGCTTTGTCAACCTGCTCGCCGGGTTTGCCCGCCGCGGGTGAGGCATTCGAGGCGGGTGGCCACTGCCCCTGTGCCCGGCTGCCATCCGCTGTGAGCGGCACCGCAACCGGATCGCCAATGTCGTCGACAAGCTGTTGAAATGCATCCCAGCCGGGCACGTCATCAGCACCACTGAGCTTCCACGACATCGCAGCAACCGGTAACCGCAGCCGTGCGAGCAGTTCGGTGTCGTTGAGTGCCTCAGGAATATCACTCCACACGGCGAACATGCCGCCGGTGACCTCGGCTTGGCCACTGGCCAGTTGACCGCCCGCAAAAACATCGGCATTCCAATCGCTGAGGATCGCTTCGCCGGTGGGATAGACATAGCCAACCCGTTCACCGAGCACGAAATACAGATACTCATCGTTGACGTTGAGAAGTGGATTTCCGTTGCCAGAAAAGTCATCAATACTCGCGACGTCCGCGGGTCTGGTTGTCCAATAGGCCACCGTGATATCCGGGTTGAGAGAAACCACGTTACCCTTCAACATCCCGTCGCTCCACACTCGGGCCGAATAGCCATGGCGCTCGAGCCGGGCAGCCGCTTCGTTCACAAACTCGGTGAGCGCATCCGAAGCGTTCGCATCGGATCCAATACTCGAGCGCGCATACTCGCTGAGTGCCGCGACCTCGCTGTGATCGGCGAAATCGACAAACTCATCGGCGCCGAGGTTCCACTCGCCCGGTTCGAACAGCTCGGTGTACTCGTCGATGAGTTCGAACGCGAACTCGCGCGCCTGCGGATTCGTAATATCGAGCGCGCCAAATACCGGCGTGCCATCGGCTGCCTGCAGCTGCCACTCGGGATGCGTTTCAAGAACGTGATCGAGATGTCCCGGCATATCGAGTGACGGGGTGATGCGAATATGCAGATCAGCGGCATAGGCTACCAGCTGGCGAATTTCGTCTTTGGTGTAGGCGTCGTCGCTCGCGATTTCGGGGTACTTATCGCTGGCAATTGCCCAGCCCTCGTTTTCTGAGAAGTGCAGCTCGAGCTCGTTTAGACCGGTCCACGACATGCGTAAAAGCAGCTGCTCGAGAGTGCCGAGGGTGTAATGCTTGCGGGCGACATCCAGATGCACGCTGCGGGTTGGGCTCGGCTGCTGCAGCTTGTAGCTGCCGTATTGTACGGCACCGTTGGCGTTGAGTGTCTGCAGCAGCGACCGACTTCCGCGAAAGAGCCCGGATGCGTTAGCTGCGCTCACCGTGACGCCGTGATCGTTGACCGTGATGATGACCATGTCACTGTCGAGTTGCTTGTCGTCGAGCTTGAGCGTCAGCTGTGTCGCATCGGGGTGATTTTCGGCATACTCGGGCGAGGTGTAGGCGATGACCGGAGGTTCTGTCACCAGTTTGGCGTCAGCAAGCTCGTGAGCGAGCCGGTCTGCTTCGCGAAGTGCGCCGGGGGTAATGTCGTCGGCCATCGACTCGGGCTGCAGCACGTCGTCGAGCACCAGGATGCGTTGCAGTCGCCCCGGCTGCCAGCTTCCGGACGATAACTGCGGTGATGAAACGGGCGGGATCGATGTGAATGGCAATCGGCTTTGAGCCGCTGACGTTTCACTCGCTGGCCCAGTTTCGGCTGCGTTTTGCATCGGTGACGCCAGCGCGCTCGGAGCGGCGCCAATTTGCAGCAGCAGCGCGAGCGTAGCCGCCGTTGCCGCTGCAATCAGCCACGCTTGTCGCACAGCCATGCGGTTTAGAGGCCCGGGAGCGCCAGGTACACGAACGGGTCAATCCCCACGGCTAGGAATACCAGTGTCAGATAGGTGATCGACAGGTGGAACACTCGCATTGGGCGGGCGCGAGAGTCGTCCTGCACCACGAAAAAGTAGAGTTTGTGTGCCTCCCAGATAAACCACACGCCACCCAGCACGGCAACCGCGGTGTATACCCAGCCCATCGGTGCCACCGGAACGAGCATCAAGCTGGCGATAACGGTGGCCCAGGCGTAGATCACCGACTGCAGTGCCACCGAGCCGACCCCCTCGGTAACCGAAAGCATCGGCACCGAAGCGCGGTCGTAATCGTCGGCGTACTTCACCGAAAGCGGCCAGTAGTGGGCTGGTGTCCAGAGGAAAACGATCAGGAACAGGATAAGGGGTTCCCAACTGAGCGAATTGGTCACAGCCGCCCAGCCGATCAGCACCGGCATACATCCGGCTATCCCGCCCCAGATGATGTTCTGGTCGGTGCGGCGCTTCAAGATCAGCGAATACAACACGACATAGAGCAGAATTGCCACCACCGACAGCGCCGCGGCCAGCAGGTTCGACACCGTCCACAGCACCACGGTCGACAGCACGCCGAGTGTCCAAGCGAAAATGAGCGCCTCGCGGTCGCTGACCTCACCGGTAACCAGGGGCCGCTTCGAAGTGCGCTTCATCAAGCGATCGATATCGCGGTCGATATAGCAGTTGAAGGTGTTGGCGCTACCGGCTGACATAGCCCCACCCACCAGCACACCGAGCATCAGCCACACATCGGGCATACCGCGCTCAGCGAGAATCATCGTTGGCAGCGTGGTGATCAGCAGCAGCTCAATGATGCGGGGTTTGATGAGGGAGATGTAAGCCGCCAGCTTTCGACGCCAGGCCGGCTTCGGTGTGACGACTTCGACGTGAGTTTCGGAGTTTCCGGGTTCGACCTGGTGAGCCGAGCCAGCAACATTCTTGATTGACACAGACACCAATCCCTTACAAGCGTGTTGTTCCATTCTACCGGCAGCCGAGTGCAGAGTCACGTAACGTCACAATCAAGGCATCACCTCCGCCCGACGCCGACCGCCGAAACCGGTGGTCTTCGAAACGGTTTCGTCAGCGAATAGCCGCGCCTGCGCGCTAGGCTCGAAGCAAAGCCAAACGGCGCAACACCGTCGACTCGTTGAGGAGCCACCTTGAGCACTGTGAACTGGACCGAACTCGACCAGCGCGCAACCGACACCGCCCGCCTGCTCGCCGCAGACGCGGTCGAACTCGCAAAAGGTGGCCACCCCGGCACCGCGATGAGCCTCGCCCCCGTCGCTCACCTGCTCTATCAGCATGTCATGCAGCATGACCCGGGCGATGATCAGTGGCTGGGACGCGACCGTTTCATCCTGTCGAACGGGCACGCTTCACTGCTGCAGTACATCCAGCTCTATCTGGGTGGTTTCGGTCTCGAACTCGACGACCTCAAAAACCTTCGCACCTGGGGTTCGCCCACCGCCGGCCACCCCGAATATGGTCATGTCAAGCATGTGGAAATGACCACCGGCCCGCTCGGTCAGGGCATATCTACCGCGGTCGGGTTCGCCATGGCGCAGCGCTACGAGCGGTGCCTGTTCGACCCCGATACCCCCGAGGGTGAAAGCGCTTTCGATCACTACACCTATGTCATCGCCGGCGACGGCTGCCTACAGGAAGGCGTCGCATCCGAGGCAGGTTCGATGGCCGGGCACCAGCAACTGGGTCGACTCATCGCTATTTACGACTCCAACCGCATCTCAATCGAAGACGACACCAATATTGCGTTCACCGAGGATGTGGCCAAGCGCTACGAAGCTTACGGTTGGGATGTGCGAGTGGTCGACTGGACCAACAACCACACGCGAGTCACCGAAGATGTGCCCGCGCTCGCCGAAGCGATCGAAGCTGCCAAGCAGGTCACCGACAAGCCCTCGCTGATCATCCTCAAGAACTTCATTGCTTACCCGGCACCTAACTTGCAGAACACCGGTGTCTCGCACGGTGCCGCATTGGGTGCGGATGAGATTCGCGCCACCAAAGAACTCCTCGGTTTTAACCCCGATGAAGACTTCATCGTCGAAGACCGGGTCTTGCACTACACGCGGGGGCTCGCTGAACGAATGCAGCCAGTGCGTGAAAAGTGGCAGTCACGTTTCGACCAGTGGGCCGCCAACAACCCTGAACGCAAGGCGCTCTTCGATCGGCTCATGGCCCACGAACTGCCCGCCAATATTGCCGAGGCATTGCCAACCTTCGAGGGTGTTGAAAAACTCTCAACCCGCAAGGCTTCGGGTCAGGTGATTAACGCGCTCGCGGCGGAGCTCCCCGAGCTGTGGGGTGGCTCGGCCGACCTTGCCGGATCGAATAACACCGTTATTAAGGGCGCCAAGTCGTTTGTTCCGGCTGAGCATTCCACCTCGACCTGGTCTGGGGATATCACCGGGCGCGTGCTGCACTTCGGTGTGCGCGAGCACGCTATGGGTGCCATCCTCAACGGTATCGTGCTGCACGGCCCCACTCGACCGTTCGGTGGCACCTTCCTGATCTTTAGCGACTACATGCGCCCTGCCGTACGTCTGGCCGCACTCATGCGCATCGCACCCATCTACGTGTGGACCCACGATTCGATCGCGCTCGGTGGCGACGGCCCCACCCACCAGCCGGTCGAAACGCTCACTTCGCTGCGCGCTATTCCAAATGTCGAGATTGTGCGCCCTGCCGACGCCGCCGAAACCGCGCAGGCGTGGCTTGAGGCACTGCGTCGGCACACGGCGCCGGTTGGTCTCATTCTCAGCCGCCAAGATTTGCCTGTGTTGCAGCGCGGCACCGGGGATGCGCGGGGTGACGAGCTCGCGTCGGCCACAGCAACCAGCCGCGGCGGCTATATCCTCGCCGAGGCACGCAATGGTTCGCCTGAAGTAATCCTGATTGCCACCGGTTCAGAGGTGCAGCTCGCACTCGCCGCTCGCGAACAGCTCGAGGCTGAGGGCACCGCAACCCGAGTGGTGTCAATGCCGAGCCAGGAGTGGTTCGCACAGCAAAGCGATGACTACCGCGAATCGGTGCTGCCCGCCGCCGTAACCGCTCGCGTCAGCGTCGAGGCCGGTTTGGCACTCACCTGGGCTCCGTTTGTTGGCAGCCGGGGACGCTCGGTTTCGGTGGAAGACTTCGGTGCATCGGCCGACGGCAACGATCTGCTGCGCCGCTACGGCATCACCACAGAGGCCGTCATCGCGGCCGCACGTGAATCGATTGCCGCGGGTCAATAGCCAACAACCACTTAGTCAGCACTCTCGCATCCACATTAACTTCGAGGAGCCAGCTCATCATGTCGAACCCCAACACCCAGGCACTTTCTGATCTTGGCGTCAGCATTTGGCTCGACGACCTGTCACGCGAACGTCTCACCTCAGGATCGCTGCAGCAACTCATTACCGACCGCAATGTGGTGGGGGTTACCACAAACCCCTCGATTTTTGCCGCTGCGCTGCGCGATGGCGAAAGCTACGCCGAGCAGGTGAAGCAACTCGCGGCCGTCGGCACCGATGTCGATAGCGCCATTATTGCAATCACCACCGAGGATGTGCGCCGTGCCTGCGATGTGATGCGTCCCGTCTACGATGCCACCGGCGGTCGCGACGGCCGAGTCTCAATTGAAGTTTCGCCACTGCTTGCCCACGACACCAAGGGCACCATTAGCGAGGCGAAGGCACTGTGGGAAAAAGTTGACCGTCCCAATGCCATGATCAAGATCCCGGCAACTTCCGAGGGGTTGCCGGCGATCACCGAGGCGATTGCATCCGGCATTTCAGTGAATGTCACGCTTATTTTCTCGCTGCCCCGCTATCGCGAGGTCATCAACGCGTATCTCACCGGGCTTGAACAGGCACGCGAACGCGGACACGACCTTCGCGCCATCCACTCGGTGGCCTCGTTCTTTGTTTCACGCGTGGATGTTGAGATCGACCGGCAACTGGGTGATGGGAATGAGCTGCGCGGACGCTCAGCGCTCGCCAACGCCCGGCTTGCATACCAGCTGTTTGAAGAGGTGTTCAGCTCAGAGCGAGCCCGGGTGCTGCTCGATGCCGGTGCGCAGCTGCAGCGCCCGCTATGGGCATCCACCGGGGTGAAAGATCCGCAGCTTCCCGACACGCTCTACGTCACCGAGCTGGTTGCTGAAAACACCGTTAACACCATGCCAGAAAAGACCCTCGAGGCGTTCGCCGAGCACGGCGAATTGCACGGCGACTCGATTCACGACACTTACCACGACGCCAACAGGTTGCTCGACGCGATTGATGCCGCCGGAATCTCCTATACCGAAGTGGTTGAACTGCTCGAACGTGAGGGTGTCGAAAAGTTCATCGTCTCGTGGCGACAGCTGCAGCAGACCGTCGCAGATCAGCTCGCCGCAGCCAAGTAGTCTCGTTCGAAACGCACCGATTTCTCCCTATTCCACCGCAGCCCACGTCCTACTGAGAAAGTACCGTACCGCTCATGGCCATCAAGGTTTCCACCGCAAATGCTGCCACCGAGGCAGCCCTACGCCATCTCGATCAGCTTGTCGCCGACCAGTTCGCCTCGCGACTTTTTGCACAGGATGCCACGCTCTGGGGCGAGGCTGCTGTCGACGAGTCGGCAAAGCGTCTCGGGTGGACTGCCGCCCACGAAGTTTCGCAGCCGCTTGTCGCACAGATTGCCACGGTGCGCGACGAATTGCGCACTCATGGAGTCACACGCATCGTGCTGTGCGGTATGGGTGGCTCATCGCTTGCTCCCGAAGTGATGGCACGAACTGCCGAGATCGAACTTGATGTGCTTGACTCAACCAATCCCGAGCACGTAGCCGATGTGCTCGAGTCCGACCTGGCGCACACCGCTGTGGTGGTGTCGTCGAAATCAGGTTCGACCGTCGAAACCGACTCGCAGCGCCGTGCATTCATCGAGGCATTCGAGCAGCTGGACATCGACCCGGCCGAACGCATCATCATCGTCACCGACCCGGGCTCGCCGCTGGCGCAGTGGGCTCAGGAGGCTGGCTATCGCCACTTCCTTGCCGACCCCACCGTCGGTGGCCGATTTTCGGCCCTGACTGCCTTCGGATTGGTACCCACGGGACTAGCCGGCCTCGATATCGCCGCAGTGCTTGCCGATGCCGCATCGGTTGCTCCCGAACTTGCGGCCGACTCCCCCGAAAACCCCGGGCTGGTGCTCGGTGCAGCGCTCGCCGGCGGCGTACCGCTCAAGACCTATGTCGGCATCGTTGAAGACAGCACCCCGATCGTGGGTTTTGGTGACTGGGCTGAGCAGCTCATCGCCGAATCGACCGGTAAAGAAGGCAAGGGTTTGCTCCCGGTGGTGCTTGGTTCGAACGCCCCCGAAATTGGGCTGCCCATCCCCGACCTGCAGGTCGTACGGTTGGTCGCCGATGCCGCCGACACCCCCGCACAGGGTGATGAGATTGCGGTGTCGGGCACACTCGCCGAACAGCTGCTGCTGTGGGAGGTTGCGGTGGCCGTGGCCGGTCGCATTATCGGCATCAACCCCTACGACCAGCCCGATGTTGAGTCAGCAAAGGCCGCGGCACGTGAGCTGCTTGATACCACTCCCGAACCTGAGCCGGCCGCGTTTGTAGAGGGCGCGATCGCCGTGCGCGGCACCGAGGAGGTGCTGCGTGGCGATGCGACCGTCAAGGATGCCGTGGCCGCACTGCTGTCGCTGCTGCCCGCGGGCGGGTATGTCAGCGTCCAGGCATACGCGAATCGTCTTGCCGCGCAGCAGCTGACCGAGAGCCGCGAACTCATCGCACACCGTTCGCGTCGCCCCGTCACGTTTGGCTGGGCGCCGCGCTTCCTACACTCAACCGGACAGTTCCACAAGGGTGGCCCACGAGTGGGAGTTTTCCTGCAGATCACCACCGATGAAGACGTTGATGTTGAGATTCCCGGTCGTCCGTTCACTTTCGGTCGGCTGATCGCGGCCCAGGCAACTGGGGATGCATCCGTGCTCGCGGCTGCCGGGATGCCGGTGCTGCGGTTGGAGTTGACCGACCCAGAAGCCGGCGCGCAACAGCTGCTCGACGCGCTGCGCCACCTCTAGATGGGTGGCAGCATTGAGTCCCGTTCCCGTTTCTGCCAGCTGTAATCCCCTACGCCCGCCGGTTGAGCGGCGTCTGGATCGGATCGCCGGTCCCTCCAGTCTCGTACTGTTTGGAGTCACCGGAGATCTCAGTCGTAAAAAGCTCTTGCCCGCGATCTACGACCTCGCCAATCGCGGTTTGCTCTCACCCTCGTTTGCGCTGGTTGGTTTTGGCCGCCGGTCATGGAGCGACGATGAGTTCCGAAGCTTTGTGCTCGAGAATGTTCGTGCACACGCACGCACCGAGTGGAGCGAAGAAGTCTGGCGGCAGCTGGCGGCGGGCATTCGCTTTGTGAATGGTGAGTTCAACAGCAACGAGGGGTTTGATCGGCTCACACAGGTGCTCGGCGAACTCGATCGCGATCGGGGCACCCGCAGCAACCACGCCTTTTATCTGTCGATTCCGCCGCGTTCGTTCGCCGCGGTAACCGAACAGCTGCGTCGCTCTGGACTTGCCGAGTCGACCGGCGATCAGTGGCGACGCGTGATCATTGAAAAACCGTTCGGCCATGATCTGGCCAGTGCCCGTGAACTCAACAACATCATCGAGTCGTGTTTCCCGAGCGATTCGATCTTCCGCATCGACCACTACCTCGGTAAAGAAACGGTGCAGAATCTGCTGGCGCTCCGCTTCGCGAACACCATGTTCGAGCCGCTGTGGAACGCAAACTGGGTTGACCATGTGCAGATCACCATGGCCGAAGACATCGGTGTTTCAGGACGTGCCGGCTATTACGACGGCGTCGGTGCTGCCCGCGATGTGATTCAGAATCACCTCTTGCAATTGCTCGCGCTCACCGCGATGGAAGAACCGCTCTCGTTTACCGCCAAAGATCTGCGGGCCGAAAAAGAGAAGGTGCTCGCGGCGGTGCGGCTCGGGGATGATCTCGGGCTCACCACTGCTCGTGGTCAATACGGTAGTGGCTGGCAGGGCGGTGAGCGTGTGCGCGCCTTCCGTGACGAAGACGGTATGAACCCGGAGTCGCTCACCGAAACCTATGCGGCGATGCGTCTGCAGGTTGAATCGCGCCGCTGGCAGGGCGTACCGTTTTATCTGCGCACCGGTAAACGGCTCGGCCGCCGCGTCACTGAAATCGCGATCACGTTCAAACCGGCACCCGTGCACCTGTTTGCGCCCGCCGAGCGGGCCTCACTCGGCCCCAACGCGCTGGTAATTCGCGTGCAGCCAGACGAAGGCGTGACCATGCGCTTCGGTTCGAAGGTACCCGGTGCGCGCATGCGTGTGCGTGATGTGACCATGGATATGGGCTACGGGCACGCTTTCACCGAGTCGAGCCCCGAAGCCTATGAACGGCTCATCCTTGATGTGTTGCTCGGCGACCCACCACTATTTCCGCGACACGAAGAGGTGGAGCTTTCGTGGCGCATCCTCGACCCGATCGAGGAGTACTGGGCAACCGCCGGTGCACCCGAAATCTATCGCCCCGGTTCTTGGGGCCCTACCTCAGCTGATGCGCTGATGCGTCGTGACGGCCGAATGTGGAGGCGCCCGTGATTATCGAACTGACCAACACCACCACCTCACAGATCGCACGCCGACTCGTTGAGGTGCGTGAGGAGGGCGGCGCGCTGGCGCTGAGCCGCGTACTCACCCTCGTTGTCGTCAACGAAAACACGGTGGATGAGCACGCGATTCGTGCCGCGAACGAGGCAAGCAGCGAACACCCGATGCGTGTCATCGTGATTCACACAAACTCCGATGCAGAAACCCAACTCGACGCCGAAATCCGTGTCGGTCGCGACGCCGGTGCCGGTGAGGTTGTGGTGCTCCACGCCAGTGGTGAAGCCGCTGCCGACGCCGAGACTCTCGTGCAGGGGCTGCTGTTGCCGGATGCCCCCGTGGTGGTGTGGTGGCCGCGCTGGCAAGGTGGTTCTCCCTCGAGCACTCCTCTGGGCCGATTGGCGACGGTGCGGATTGTCGATGAGGCCGCCGAGCAGCTGCCCCACTGCGCGTCGACACTCGAACGACTCAAACGGCTCGCAGCCGATTTTCATCCCGGCGACGCCCACCTCGACTGGACGCGCATCACCGGATGGCGTGCCCAGCTGGCGGCAGTGCTCGATCAACCACCGTTTGAGACCGTCCTCGGCGCGCGCGTGGTTGGCCGGGCCGACAGCACGGTGCCGCTGCTCATGGCGGCATGGCTACAGCATTTTCTCGAGATTCCGGTTGAGGTTGTGCCGGCTCTAGACGATGCTGCCACCCACCTCAGTGAAGATGGCCGTGTGAACCTCTACTCGGTAGCGCTGAAACGCAACTCGGGCTCGTTTGTGTTCGAGCGAATCGACACCGACACGCTGCGTTTCCGCCAAGACGGGCAACCCGAGCAGCTCGTTCCGCTACCGGTGCGCACGATTACCGAGGTGCTCACCGAAGAGCTCCGTTCGCTGGCACCCGACGAGGTGTATGCCGACGTGTTACTTCGTGGTGTTCCACGCCTACAGCTCGAAGATCATCACGGCGAGTCATAGTTCGTGCCACCGTGACACGAACAGCACGCTCACCACAACACCGATGGAGGATCCGATGTCGCTGCGCGACGCTGCTCTCGTCCACGCCCCCACCGCCGAGGCTGCTGCGAAAACACTCGTGGACGAAGTGCTCACCTGGTTGATTCGCCGTAGCGAAGAACCCGGTGAGATTCATATCGCGGTTTCGGGCGGCTCACTCGGCGAAGTGGTGTTGCCACTGCTGTTCCAGACCGGCAACAGCTGCAGATTCGACTGGCAGCGAGTGCATTTCTGGTTCGCCGATGAACGATTCTTACCAGCGGGCGATCCGGAACGAAACGCCACGCTGCTTGCGGCCGCCCTCGACGGGGTTGGTGGGCTGCCAGAAAAGCAGGTGCACGCGGTAGCGTCAGCGGCGGCAGAGATGAACGTTGACGCCGCAGCTGCACGCTATAGCGACGAGATCGCTCGCACCCTGCCAGTTGCTGCATCCGGCACGCCGCAATTTGATGTCATGCTGCTCGGAATGGGCCCGGATGGTCACACCGCTTCACTGTTTTCCGGACTAGCCCAGGTTGGAGTGACCGACCGAATTGCCGTCGCGGTGCATGACTCCCCCAAGCCACCGGCGCAGCGGGTAACGCTGACGCTGCCGGTGATCGGCGCATCACGGTTTGTTGTGGTGTACGCGACGGGGGCAAGTAAGCGCGACGCGCTCGCGGATGCGCTGGGCGACAATCGCGAGAACTATCCAATCGCTCGGGTTACTGCCAGCGAGGCGGTGCGTCTTTACGCCGATGATGCGGCGCTTGGCTGAAACATGTTCAGCGGCCCACATCACCAACCGGCCCAATACGAAACGGCGGTTACGATCTCGAACGAGACGGTAACCGCCGTTTAGTCGGTGCGCCACAACTGACTGTCTGCTCGACGGAGTCGTCAGCGCGCGCCCGCTACCAGAACGCAGCTAAACGATGCCGGGCGTTTGGTACTTGGTGATAATTCCCATCAGCACGATAATGAGCGCCCAAAACACCAGCACCCACGTGGTGATGCGGTTGAGGTTCTTTTCTGCCACGCCCGAAGACTGCGCACCCGAGGTGATTCCGCCACCGAACATGTCGCTCATACCGCCACCCTTGCCGCGGTGCAATAGCACGAGCAACACGAGCAGCACGCTGGTGATGGCGAGCAAGACTTGCAGGATGATGAGGAAGATGTCCACAGAAACCTCTTGTATTACGGGTGGCACCGAGTGCTGTTACGAGGCCCGGACAGGTCCGGGCCTCGTAACAGTCTAACGGTGATCGGTCACGAAAAACGACTATGCGCCCACGTGGTGCCGGAATCGAACAATCGAAGCGAAATCTTCGACGCTCAGGCTGGCACCGCCCACGAGCGCACCGTCGATGTCGGGTTCGCGCATGAGTGCGGCAATGTTGTCGGGTTTGACCGAACCGCCATACAGAATTCGCAGCTGCGCCGCACGTTCGGCGCCGAAGCGCTCGACAAGTGCCGCACGTAGCGCCTGGCACACTTCCTGCGCCTGTTCGGCGGTGGCTACCTTCCCGGTGCCGATCGCCCACACGGGTTCATAGGCGATCACCACTTCAGCATCATTCGCAACCTCAGCCAGCGCTGCCCGCAGCTGGGCTACCGCGACCTCAGCCGGGTTATCGGTGGCTTCGCGTTGCTCAAGTGTTTCGCCAACGCAGAGCACCGGCACCAGATCGTGGCGCAGCGCCGCCTGCACTTTCGCGGCACACACCTCGTCGGTCTCGCCGTGAAGCGTGCGGCGTTCGGAGTGCCCCACAAGCACATAGCTACATGCCAGACGTTTGAGGAACTCACCGGAGATATCGCCGGTGTACGCACCCGAGTCGTGCGGTGAGAGATCTTGCCCGCCGTAGCGCACACCGAGTTTGTCGGCATCCACAACGGTTTGCACTGAGCGAATATCGGTGAACGGAGGGAAGACCGCGACCTCGATGTCCTCGTAGTTGTGCTCGGCGTCCTTGAGGGTCCACGCGAGCTTCTGAACGAGCGCGATCGCCTGCAGGTGATCGAGGTTCATCTTCCAGTTGCCCGCCATGAGCGGGGTGCGCTGCGTTACCATCCGAGCACCTCAAGGCCTGGCAGTCGTTTGCCTTCGATGAGTTCGAGGCTCGCACCGCCACCGGTTGAAACATGACCGAACTCGTCGTCGGCGAAGCCGAGCGTGCGCACCGCAGCGGCCGAATCGCCACCGCCCACCACTGAGAGTCCGTCAACCTCGGTGAGTGCCTGCGCAACGGCTTGCGTGCCGCCGGCGAATGCGGCGAACTCGAACACGCCCATTGGACCGTTCCAGAACACGGTCTTCGAGGTACGGATCGCATCGGCATAGGCCCGCGCAGTTTCGGGACCGATGTCGAGGCCGATACCCTCGGTGCCAAACTTGGAAGATTCGATCGCGTCGGCTGGAACCACCGCGTGGTCGGCATCCGCCGCGAACTTCTCGGCAACGACAATATCGCTCGGCAGCAGTAGTTCAACGCCACGCTCAGCGGCCTCGGCAATATAACGCTTTACCGTCTCGAGCTGCTCAGCTTCTAGCAGCGACTTCGCCACGGCGTGGCCCTGGGCTGCCAAGAAGGTAAACAGCATTCCACCGCCGATGACCAGGCGGTTCACGCGCGGGAGCAGGTTCTCGATAACACCGAGCTTGTCTGACACCTTCGAGCCACCGAGCACAACTGTGAACGGGGTCTCGGGGTTATTCACCACGCGACCGAGCTTTTCCACCTCGTTGGCAACGAGGTAACCGGCAGCCGAAGGCAGTGCCTTGGCGAGGTCGTACACCGAGGCCTGCTTGCGATGTACAACTCCGAAACCGTCCGACACATAGGCGTCGCCAAACTTGGCAAGTTCGGCGGCAAACGCTTCGCGTTCGGCATCATCTTTGCTGGTTTCGCCCGGGTTAAAGCGCAGGTTCTCAAGCACCACAACATCGCCGTCGGTCAAGTTAGCAACCGCTTCGCGGGCACTCTCGCCCACTGTGTCGGCCGCGAGCACCACGTCTTTACCGAGCAACTCGCCCAGGCGAGCTGCCGCGGGGGCAAGCGAAAACTCGGGCGTCGGAGTTCCCTTCGGTCGGCCGAGGTGTGAAATGACGATGACCTTGGCGCCCTGTTCGAGCAGCGCCCGCAGTGTGGGCAGCGAGGCGCGCACACGGCCGTCGTCGGTGATCTCGGTGCCGTCAAGCGGCACGTTGAGGTCGCAGCGCACGATTACACGCTTCCCGGCAAGGTCGCCGAGGGTTTCGAGCGTACGCAGAGCCATTACTAATTCCTTCCTTAGAGATTCGAAGGGCTGTTAGAGACGCTCGGCGATGTAGGCCGAGAAATCCATCAGACGCTCGGTGTAACCCCACTCGTTGTCGTACCAAGATGAGATCTTGACCTGGTTTCCGATGACGCGGGTTAGCGGTGCGTCAAAGATCGACGAGTGGTGCTCGCCGATGATGTCGCGCGAAACAATCGGGTCTTCGTTGTATTTGAGGATGCCCTTGAACTCGCCCTCGGCGGCCACTCGGAATGCCTCGTTGACCTCTTCGACGGTGAGTTCACGCTCGGTAACGAGGGTGAGGTCGGTGATCGAGCCGGTCTCTACCGGCACGCGCAGTGCGAAGCCGTCGAGTTTACCCGCCAGTTCTGGCAGCACCAGGCCGATGGCCTTGGCTGCGCCGGTGGTGGTAGGGATGATGCTCAGCGCAGCGGCGCGGGCACGACGCAGATCGCGGTGCGGTGAGTCTTGCAGGTTCTGGTCGGAGGTGTACGCGTGCACGGTGGTCATCAGACCGGAGACAATGCCGAAGCTATCGTTGAACACTTTGACGATGGGCGCAAGGCAGTTGGTGGTGCACGAGGCGTTCGAGATGATGTGGTCAGTGTCGGGGTTGTAGTCGGTGTGGTTGACACCCCACACGAAGGTGGGAGCACCAGCACCCTTGGCGGGGGCTGAGAGCAGCACCTTCTTGGCACCGGCATCGATGTGCGCCTGCGATTTGGCCGGGTCGTTGAACCGGCCCGTGCACTCGAGCACGAGCTCAACGCCAAGTTCACGCCACGGCAGCTTGGCGGGGTCAGCCTCGGCCAACGCGTGCACCTGACGGTCATCCACATAGATGTTCTCGTCATCGTGGCGGATGTCGTTCGGCAGAACGCCTGAGGTCGAGTCATACTTCAGCAGGTGAGCAAGAGTGTGGTTGTCGGTGAGATCGTTGATGGCAACCAGTTCAAGGTTGGGATGGCTGCCGTCAAGTAGGGCACGGGCGTAGCTACGTCCGATACGGCCGAATCCATTGATCGCGATCTTGGTCACAGGATGCTCCTAGGTGTTGGGAGTGTGCGTTTGTGGGAGAGGTAACGCGGTGTTGACCCCGGATTGACTCCGCGGCCAGGCTAGCGGGGAAACGCAAACAGCGTTCCCAGCTTTTGCGCCCGGACACCCGCGGTTGTGAGTTTGAATGGGCGCGCCCTGGCACTAGACCAGGTCGTCAGGCTCGAGCGCTGTCTCAGTGTCTGGGATGCCCTGTTCAGCGGCCTTTCGATCGGCGAGCGCCAGCAGGCGGCGAATGCGCCCCGCAACCGCATCCTTGGTCATCTGTGGCTCGGCTTGCCGGCCCAGTTCGTCGAGTGATGCATCGCGATACTGCAGTCGCAGCTCGCCCGCATAGCGCAGATGCTCGGGCACCTCATCACCGAGAATCTCAAACGCCCGTTCCACGCGCGCGCACGCGGTCACTGCGGCCTGTGCCGAGCGCCGCAGATTCGCGTCGTCGAAGTTGACGAGTCGGTTCGCAGTGGCCCGAGTCTCGCGGCGCTGCCGATTCTTCTCCCAATCGGCCAGCACTTCTTTGGCTCCGAGCGTCGACAGCATGGCGCTGATCGCTTCGGGCTCACGGATCATTACCCGGTGTGCGCCACGCACCTCACGTCCTTTTGCCGAGATGCCGAGCCGCGCGGCGGCGCCTACGAGTGCCATGGCGGTTTCTTGATTTGGGCAGGCGATCTCGAGCGATGCGGAGCGTCCGGGTTCGGTGAGTGTACCGGCGGCCAGGAACGCGCCTCGCCACACGGCGGCGAGCGTATCGGCCTGGCCGATGGCGAGCCGATTCGGCAGGCCACGCACGATCTGACCGCGATTGTCCATGAGCCCGGTTTGTCGGGCGAGGGTCTGGCCCTGCTCGAGCACGCGAACCACGTAGGACTTCCCTTCGCCACCCACCTGCTTACTCAACCGCGGGCGGGCGCCAAACAGGGTGCTCAGTTCGCTCGCCAGGCGCAGGGCAGCCTTTTCGTCACCGAGTTCGGCTTCGATGATGTATCGATGCGAGATCATTTGCAGGCCGCCGGCGAATCGCAACAGGCTCGACACTTGAGCAGCCCGGGCCTGTGTGCTGCCCGGGTTTACCGAAGAGATCTCACGCTTCACCTGCGCGGTCAACAACAATTGTGTTTCCTGCTTTCTCATCACTCGATAGTTCCGCCTACTGAGCGGTTACCGCTTCAATTTCTCGTGCTGTTGACCGATGGTATCGCGCACACAACCGGTGCTGCCGGCACACGGCCAGGATTATTCGCGGCCAAGATCGCGGTGCCGCACCTGCACGGCGACATCATCGCGTTCACGAAGAATACTCGCAATTCTTTCAGTCATGGCTACCGAACGGTGTTTTCCACCCGTACAACCGATGCCGATGAGCGCGTGCCGCTTGTTTTCACGCTCGTAACCGACAAGCACCGGCCCGATGAGCTGACGAAAACCGGCGAGAAACTCTTCGGCGCCTTCCTGCTCGAGCACGTAGTCGCTCACCTGCTTGTCACGTCCGTTGAAGGGCCGCAACTGTTCAACCCAAAACGGATTCGGCAAGAATCGCATATCAAACACCAGATCGGCATCGGTTGGAATGCCGTATTTGAAGCCAAAGCTCGTGACCGACACCTGGATTCGGTTTTCGTCAGGATCGCCAAAGCGCTCGAAAATGCGTCGCGCAAGCTGATGCACGTTCAGCTCGGTCGTGTCGATCACCATGTCGGCAATGCTGCGAATCTCGCTGAGCCGTTCACGCTCACGCTGAATACCCTCGAGAATGGTGCCGCCCTCTTGCAGCGGATGAGGACGTCGCGAGTGTTCGTAACGACGCACGAGTCGCTCATCAGTGGCGTCGAGGAAAACCACATCCACATCGTGGTTTTCCCGCAGCGTTTTCATGAAGTCGGCGAAGCCCTCGAGCAGTCGCCCGCCGCGAATGTCTACGGCAACCACAAGCCTGGGAATTGACCCGCTCGCATGTGTGGCAATTTCGCTTAGCGGCCGAATCATCTGGGGTGGCAGGTTGTCGACTACGAACCAGCCGAGGTCTTCAAATGCCTTGCAGGTGGTCGAGCGGCCAGCGCCTGACATGCCGGTGACAATGACCAACCGCTGCCGTTCATCACCCATCGAGCTTGTCGATGCCTCATTCATACTGCCCCCTCAGCTGCACCCAATAGCTAAAGCGTACCGATCTGAACGGCACTTACGCTGCGAGTTTAACCCCAGGTTAAGCCAGTGTGCTTGTCACTGTGTTCCGGCGATGGTGTCGTAAATGGTTTGGGCCGTCACCTGCCCGATCCCCGGCACCTCACACAGCTGCGCTACGCTCGCCTGGCGCAGTTTCGTCACCGAGCCAAATTTGCGCAGCAGCGCTGCGATACGGGTGGGGCCGAGTCCGGGAACGGTTTCGAGCTGGGAACGAATATCTCGTCGGCGCGATTGGCGCTGTGCGGTGATCGCAAACCGGTGCGCCTCGTCACGCAGCCGTTGCACAAGGAAAAGCGCCTCGGATGAACGCGGCAAGATAACCGGAAAATCATCATTCGGTAGCCACAGCTCTTCGAGCCGTTTCGCAATGCCGACCACGGCGAGCCCGGTCACCCCAGACTCGTCGACGGCACGCTGTGCAGCAGCCACTTGCGGTTGGCCGCCGTCGATGAGCAGCAGCTGCGGTGGATAGGCAAACTTAGATTTTTTCTTTGCCGTTTCAGCACCCGATTCGGCACCTGATTCGGCACCCGACTCGGATGCAGTTTCGAGTTCGGTGAGATGGGCCAGGCGGCGCGAGAGCACCTGGTGCATCGCGTCGGTATCGTCGCGGGCTGAGGCGATATTGAAGCGACGATAGTCGCTGCGTTTGGGAAGCCCGTCTTCGAACACCACCATCGAGCCGACGATGCCGGTTCCCTGCAGATGTGAGATGTCATAGGCCTCGATGCGCAGCGGCGCTTCGCTGAGGCCTAACGCTCCTTGCAAATCATTGAGGGCTTCGGTGCGTGCAACATAGTCGGCGGTGCGTTTGAGTTTGTACTGTTTCAGTGATTCGGCCGCGTTGACGTTGGCGCTGCGTGACAGATCAGCCAGCGCGCCGCGCTGAGCCTGACGAAGCTCAACTTTTGCACCGCGTATTTGGCTCAACACATCGGCAAGTGCGTCGGCATCGTCAGGAAGCTCCGGCACCACCACGATGCGTGGCGGAAGCTGCTCAAGTGTGCCGTACACCTCCTGCAGCAGCTGCTGAATGAGCACGGGACGCTCCACATCCAGTTCTTTATCGAGCACCCAACCGCGAACTCCCCGCACTCGCCCCTTGCGCACCGTAAACAGCTGCACCGCGGCAGCCAATTCGTCTTCAGCCAGCCCGAACACATCGGCATCGGTTGAGTCGGCCACCACTACGGTCGATTTTTCGAGCACCGTGTTGAGCGCAGCCACCCGGTCGCGCAGTTTCGCCGCGTCCTCAAAACGCAGCTCGGTAGCCGCCTGCCGCATCTGGCGTTCGAGATCATCCACGATCGACCGGTCATAGGTCTCCATAAAGTGCACGAACTCGTCGACAATTTTGCGGTGTGCTTCGACGGTTACCTTTTGCGAGCAAGGGCCGCCGCATTTACCAATCTGCCCGGCAAAACAGGGTTTGCCGGTCTGCATTGCGCGACGATAGTTGCTGTCATTGCAAGTGCGGATGGGGAACACCCGAAGCATCAAATCGATCGCCTCGTTGACCGCCCACACTTTCGGATACGGACCGAAATAGCGTGCGCCACGAATCTTGCGGTTGCGGGTTACCATCACCCGCGGCGCTTCATCGCCGAGGGTCACCGCCATAAACGGGTACGACTTATCGTCTTTGAGGCGCACGTTGAACGGCGGTGACAGTTCCTGAATGAGTGCGTACTCGAGCTGCAGCGCCTCGACTTCGTTGCGTACCACGGTCCACTGCACATCGCGCGCCGAAGTAACCATCCGCCGAGTGCGTTCCGGTAGTGTCGCCGGTGGCGCAAAATAGTTTTGCAGGCGTTGCCGCAGCCGCTTCGCCTTCCCTACGTACAGCACCCGACCCGAGGCATCAATAAAGCGATACACACCGGGTTTATCGGGAATGTTCCCCGTGCGCGGCCGCCAGTCAAAACCTTCAGTCATCGCGAATCATTCGCTACGACTTCTTGCGTCGCGGCCGGCGCGGCGTGGGTGTGACCAGCTCGGCAAGAAATTGCCCGGTCGCACTCGCGTCGACCGCGGCAACCTGTTCGGGTGTTCCCTCGGCGACAACCTCGCCGCCGCCGGCACCACCTTCCGGGCCGAGATCGATCACCCAATCGGCGCTCTTAATGACGTCGAGGTTGTGTTCGATGACGATGACGGTATTCCCCTTATCGACCAGCCCAGACAGCACAACGAGCAGTTTGCGCACGTCTTCAAAATGCAATCCGGTGGTGGGTTCGTCGAGCACGTACACTGTGCGACCGTTCGAGCGCCGCTGCAGCTCAGTAGCAAGCTTCACTCGTTGCGCCTCCCCGCCCGATAGTGTCGTGGCTGATTGCCCGAGCCGCACATAGCCGAGCCCCACATCCACCAGCGTCTGCAAATAGCGGTGAATCGCGGTGATGGGTTCAAAGAAGTCGGCTGCTTCCGAGATCGGCATGTCGAGCACATCCGCGATGGTCTTACCCTTGTAGTGCACCTGCAGGGTTTCGCGGTTGTAGCGCTTGCCACCGCACGCCTCACACTTGACGTAAACGTCGGGTAAGAAGTTCATCTCGATCTTGATCGTGCCGTCACCGCGACACTCTTCGCACCGACCACCCTTAACGTTGAACGAGAATCGTCCCGCCTGGTAGCCGCGCGCCTTTGCTTCTGGTGTCTCAGCAAACAGGTTCCGGATGCGGTCAAACACGCCCGTGTAGGTGGCTGGATTCGAGCGCGGGGTGCGGCCGATCGGCGCCTGGTCTACATGCACGACCTTGTCGAGATGCTCGATGCCGGTTACTCGCGTGTGTTTACCCGGCACCTGCCGCGCCCCGTTGAGCCGGTTTGCGAGCACTTTTTCAAGCACATCGTTCACGAGCGATGACTTGCCGGAACCTGAAATGCCGGTTACCGCGGTGAATACGCCCAGTGGGAAATCGACTGTGACATTCTTCAGGTTGTTCTCGCGGGCACCCACGACGGTGAGTTTTCGTTTCGGGTCGGTTTTGCGCCGTTTGGCGGGCACCGGAATGCTCCGCCGGCCGGCAAGATAGTCGCCGGTGATGGATGCTTCGTTATTGAGCAGCTCGTCGTAACTGCCGGAGTGCACGACCTCACCGCCGTACTCCCCTGCCCCCGGGCCGATATCAACGAGCCAGTCGGCCGCCCGGATTGTGTCTTCGTCGTGTTCGACCACGATCAGGGTGTTACCGAGATCACGAAGCTTTATGAGCGTGTCGATCAAGCGACGGTTATCGCGCTGGTGCAAACCGATCGAGGGCTCATCAAGCACGTAGAGCACACCCGTGAGTCCGGCGCCGATCTGTGTCGCTAACCGAATTCGCTGAGCCTCACCACCCGAGAGCGTGCCAGCAGAGCGTGCCAGGTCGAGATAGCTCAATCCCACCTCGGTGAGGAAGCTCAGCCGCGAACGCAATTCACGCAGCACCTGTGCCGCCACCTGCTGCTCGCGTGGCGTGAGTTCGAGGTTGTCAAAGAAGGCGAGCGCCTCGTCGAGCGACATCCAGGTGACATCAGCGATTGATTTGCCCTGTACGGTGACCGCCAGCACCTCGGGGCGCAGTCGTGCACCCTGACAGGCTGCGCACGGCACTTCACGTAGATACTGTCGCCAGCGGTCGCGGGCGGTGTCTGATTCGGCCTCGGCAAATTGCCGTTCGAGGTAGGGCACGACGCCCTCAAATCCCGATGAGTAGGTGACGTTGCGGCCATACCTATTGCGGTATCGCACCCGCACCTTGTGGTCTTTGCCGTGCAGCAGGGCCCGCTGCACATGCTTCGGCAGCTTCCGCCAGGGAGTGGTGAGAGAGAAGCCGAGTTCGTCGGCAAATCCGCGCAACAGACGATCGAAGTATTTGTAGAGCGATTTTCCCTGCGACGACCACGGCAAAATCGCGCCCTCGGCGAGGGATGCATCCGGGTCTCCAATAATGAGATCCTCATCCACCGACATTCGGGTACCGAGACCATCGCAGGTTGGGCAGGCGCCAAAGGGGGCGTTGAACGAGAAGGTGCGCGGCTCAATCTCGGCGAGCGCAAGATCGTGATTGTTGGGGCATGACAGCTGCTCGGAAAACGTGATGGTGCGCTCGGGATCGTCGCTGTCGCGATCGACGAAATCGATCGTGACCCGCCCATCAGCCAGTCGCAGCGCGGTTTCGAGCGAGTCGGTGAGGCGTCCGAGCAAATCATCCTTGGCGGCGAGCCGATCAACGATCACCGAAATATCGTGCTTATACGACTTCTTGAGCGCCGGCGGGTTCGTCAACTGCACGCGTTCACCGTCGACAATCGCGCGCGCAAATCCCTGCTGCGAAAGTGACGAGAATAGGTCGACGAATTCGCCCTTTTTCTGCTGCACTACCGGGGCGAGGATCTGGTAGCGCGTGCCTGCGGCAAGCTCCATCAACCGGTCGGCAATCTGCTGCACGGTGGCCGCCGCAATTCGCTCACCGCATACGGGACAGTGCGGGGTGCCGACCCGCGCCCACAGTAGGCGCATGTAGTCGTAGATTTCAGTGATGGTGCCGACGGTTGAGCGTGGGTTGCGGTTGGTTGATTTCTGGTCAATTGAAACCGCCGGACTCAACCCCTCGATGAGATCAACATCGGGCCGGTCAACCTGCCCCAAAAACATCCGCGCATATGAAGAAAGCGACTCGACATAACGGCGCTGCCCCTCAGCGAAAATCGTGTCAAAAGCCAGCGACGACTTCCCCGACCCCGAGAGCCCGGTGAACACAATCATCTTGTCACGGGGCACCGTGACCGACACATTTTTGAGATTGTGTACCCGTGCATGCTGCACGTGCAACACCGGGGTCTTGGCTTGGTTCGGAGACATAAACGCGGATTCTGGCACCTCTCCAGGGTACGTCGCCCCGATCAGAATTGGTTGGTCTCACCGCGCGTCACCGAGCCAGATCCGCCACGATCCAAACGTGGCGAGCTCGGTCGCGCCCCAGTGGCTGGGCTACTCTCGCTGGTCTAACGCTGCTCGTCGGCAGCCGCCAGCTGGCCACAGGCGCCGTCGATTTCTTTACCTCGGGTGTCACGCAGCGTGGTCGGTACGCCCTTTGCCCGCAGCCGTTCCACGAACTCTTCGGTCGCTTCGGGAGTTGACCGAGTCCAGATCGAACCCGGAGTGGGGTTCAGCGGGATCGGGTTCACATGCACCCAGCCACGACCCCGCGCATTGAGTTTGTCGGCCAGCAGATCGGCGCGCCAGGCATGGTCGTTCATGTCTTTAATGAGCGCGTACTCAATCGACACCCGGCGGCCGGTCTTGTCGAAATATTCACGGGCCGCATCCAGCGCTTCATCCACCTGCCAGCGACTATTGACCGGGATGAGGTCATCACGCAGCTCGTCGTCGGGCGCGTGTAGCGAGAGTGCAAAGGTGAGCGGCAGTCCCTCATTCGCGAGTTTGCGGATCGCGGGCACGAGTCCGACCGTCGACACTGTAATCCCGCGCGCCGACATGCCGAGCCCCTCGGGAACCGGGTCAACCATCCGGTGGATCGCATTCATGATGCGTTTATAGTTGGCGAGCGGTTCACCCATCCCCATGAACACGATGTTGTTTACGCGCTCGGGCACACCATCCGCACGCACTCCCCCGAGTTCACCGCCGGCGATCGCCCGGTTTGCCTGCACGATCTGGTCGACAATTTCAGCGGTCGAAAGATTCCGTGTCAGACCGTTTTGTCCGGTGGCACAGAACGGACAGTTCATCCCACATCCCGCCTGCGAAGAAACACACAGCGTGATCCGCCCCGGATAGCGCATGAGCACCGACTCGACGAGCACGCCGTCGAAACAGCGCCACAAAAATTTGATGGTGTTGCCATCATCGGTACGCAGTCGGCGCACCTCGGTGAGCAGTGTCGGAAGGGTCTGCGCCACCAGCTCATCGCGATCTTTCGCGGGCAGATCGGTCATATTTTCTGCCCGGTCGGTGTAGTGCTGGAAGTAGTGTGTCGAAAGCTGCTTGGCCCGAAACGCCGGGAACCCAAGTTCTTTCAGCCACTCCTGCCGCTCAGCCATGGTGAGATCAGCCAGATGGCGGGGCGACGGCTTGACGCGCCGCGTAGCCGCGAATTGCAGCTGCGGACGCCCATCCGGGCCCATCGGCTGCACCCACCCCTCGGCGGTGGGACGCACCTGAGGTCGGTCGCTGCGGAGCGACTGAGAGCGGGTCGGGCGGCTGGTTTCGTTTCGCATCCTCTCCAGTATCACGGATGCGCTGCAATCTTGCCGGGTTTTGGCCCGGTTAGGCGTGGCCCGCTTTTTCGATCTGCCGCAGCTCTTTTTTCATCTCGGCAAGTTCATCGCGCAACCGCGCCGCCAGCTCAAACTTGAGTTCGCTTGCGGCCTGCAGCATCTGCTCATTGAGGTCGTGGATGATCGCTTCGAGCGTTTCCGCGCCCTCGGCACCGATACCTTCCCGGCGCAGATTCGGGGTGGTGCTGCGGCGATCGTCACGGGCACGACCCGAAAGCAATTCTTCGGTGTCGCGTCCCTCTCGAATGAGCACCTCGGTGATGTCGTTGATTTTTTTGCGCAGCGGTTTCGGATCAATGCCGTGTTCTTTGTTGTACGCCATCTGTTTGGCACGACGACGCTCGGTCTCTTCAATCGCAACCCGCATCGCCTCGGTCTCGTTATCGGCATACATGTGTACCTCGCCCGACACGTTTCGCGCCGCACGCCCGATGGTCTGGATGAGTGAGGTGGATGAGCGCAAAAAGCCTTCTTTATCGGCGTCGAGAATTGCCACCAGCGACACCTCCGGCAGGTCGAGCCCCTCACGCAGCAGGTTAATGCCCACCAGCACGTCGAACTGCCCCGCACGCAATTCGCTGAGCAGCTCTACCCGCTTGAGCGTGTCGACATCCGAGTGCAGATAGCGCACCTGCACACCGTTTTCGGCAAAAAACTCGGTGAGGTCTTCGGCCATCCGTTTGGTCAGCGTGGTGACCAGCACCCGCTCATCTTTTTCGACCCGCACGCGAATTTCTTCGAGCAGATCATCAATCTGCCCCTTCGTTGGTTTCACGACGATCTTCGGGTCGAGCAGCCCCGTCGGGCGAATGATCTGCTCGACCACGCCGTCGGCCTGTGACAGTTCATACTTGCCGGGGGTTGCCGACAGATACACGGTCTGACCGATGCGCTCTTTAAACTCGTCCCAGCGCAGCGGCCGGTTGTCGAGGGCTGACGGCAAGCGAAAGCCGTACTCCACCAGGGTGCGTTTGCGTGACGCATCCCCCTCATACATCGCACCAATCTGCGGCACGGTCACGTGCGATTCGTCGATCACCAGCAAAAAATCATCCGGGAAATAGTCGAGCAGACAGTGCGGCGGCTCGCCCCGGTGCCGGCCATCAATATGCATCGAATAGTTTTCAATGCCCGAACAAAAACCGATCTGCTCCATCATTTCGAGATCAAATTCGGTGCGCATCCGCAGCCGCTGCGCTTCGAGCAGCTTACCCTGCGATTCAAACTCCTGCAGCCGCTCGGCAAGTTCGGTGCGGATACCGTCCATCGCCCGATGCATCACATCCTGGCTCGCCACATAGTGCGATGCTGGAAACACGCTCACCGAGTCGGCATCGCGTACAACATCACCCGTGAGCGGATTGAGCATACTGATCGCATCCACCTCGTCACCAAAAAGTTCGATGCGAATGGCAAGCTCTTCGTACACCGGAATAATTTCGATGGTGTCGCCCCGCACCCGAAAAGTACCCCGTTCAAACGCCACATCGTTGCGGCTGTACTGCATCGCCACGAATTTGCGGATGATCTCGTCGCGGTCGACGATATCGCCCACGTGCAGCGCCAGCATCGAGTCGTAGTACTCCTCGGGCTTACCCAGACCGTAGATGCATGAAACGGTCGAAACTACCACCACATCGCGGCGTGAGAGCAGCGAGTTGGTGGTTGAGTACCGCAGCCGCTCAACCTCATCGTTGATCGACGAGTCTTTTTCGATGAAGGTGTCGGTTTGTGGCACATAGGCTTCGGGCTGGTAGTAGTCGTAGTACGACACGAAATACTCAACCGCGTTATTCGGCATCAGCTGCCGAAACTCATTGGCCAGCTGCGCGGCGAGCGTCTTGTTATGCGCCATGATCAGCGTGGGCCGCTGCACCTGCTCAATCAGCCATGCCGTCGTCGCCGATTTACCCGTACCGGTTGCCCCCAAAAGCACCACATCGGTCTCACCGGCGTTGATTCGCTGCGCGAGCTCGGCAATCGCCTGCGGCTGATCACCGGAGGGCTGATAGTCGCTTACCACTTCGAACGGGCGCACAAGTCGGGTTGGTTCCATGCTTTTAGCCTAGGCCCGCCCGCTGCGGGACACATTCGACCTCCCTGGTGCCCATCGTGACCAGTACACTCGAGGCATGGTTGTCGCGCCCGATTCGAGTTCGACTACGGCCCCGAGTTATGGCGTGCTGGTCGACGATGTCGAGCATGAACTCGAGATGAAACGCTCGCGGTTCATTACCTATCTGGGCCGGATTGAGCGCGAGGATGAGGCTCGCGAGTTTATCGAGCTGACCCGCCATGAGCACCGCACCGCCCGCCACCACTGCTCAGCTTTTGTGCTCGGCAGTAGACGACAGCTACAGCGCTCGAACGACGACGGTGAACCCTCGGGTACCGCCGGCGCGCCAATGCTCGAAACCCTCGCCGGGTTTATTCGACCGGGCCAGCACTCCCCCGATATCTCCGACACGATTGCCGTAGTGGTGCGCTATTTCGGCGGCGTGCTGTTGGGCACGGGCGGTCTGGTGCGCGCCTATACCGACTCGGTTACCGAGGCACTGGGTGGGGCACGCTTTACCACCCGCCAACAAATGCGAAAGTATGCGGTGACAGCTCCGCTAGAGGCCGCCGGGCGTTGGGAGAACCAACTGCGCGGCGCGAAGATTTCGGTGTTCAACGCCGACTACACCGCTGCCGGAGTGCGGTTCACGCTCGGGGTGCCGGATGCGCAAGCTCAGGTGACAGCGCTCGAGGCCGATATTGCCACGCTTTCACACGGCCACGCCACGCTCGAGCTACTCGACACCGGCTGGGTTGACATTCCTTGCGAGGTCACACCCAGCTAGTTGTCGTCGCTGCGTTCTTCTTTCGGAACCGTACTTGATGCCGTGTCGTAACTCACTTCGTCGATTGCTGCGAGCTCACCGGCGCGCAGCCGCGCGTAGAGTTCATCCACTTGGTCGAGCGTTTCGGCTAGTGGCCGGGTGGTGTCGATCACCACATCCGCGATCACTCGGCGCTGCTCATCGCTCACCTGCGCGTCAATACGGGCCTGCGCCTCCTCGCGACTCATTGCACGGGTTTCCATGAGCCGTTCGAGACGTACCTGTGCCGGTGCATCCGCCACCCAGATCTCGTCATAATCAAAATTGGAGCGGTTTTCGGCAAGCAGCGGAATATCGTGCACAAAAATCGTGTCAGGTTCTTCGGCACGAATGCGGTCGATGCGGTCATTCGTCACCCGTCGAATCTCGGGATGCGTAATGTCGTTGAGCGCGGCGAGTGCATCATCATCGTTGAAAACAATCTCGGCGAGTGCCTGCCGGTTGAGGGTGCCATCTGCTGCGAGCACCCCTTCGCCGAACCGCTCAACGATGGCGCGCAGCGTCGGACTGCCGGGTTGCACGATCTCCCGGGCTACTTCATCAGCGTCAATGATGAATGCTCCAAGCTCACGAAGCCGGTTCGAAATGGTGGTCTTCCCAGAGGCGATCCCTCCGGTGAGTGCGATTGTCGTCACTGGAACCTCCTTAGGGCCGGGCCACGCACCGATGCGAAGCGAATCCTTATGCAGCCAGCCTACTCTGGCCGGCACTGAAGATGCTGGAGACACTCATCCACACAGGGCGTCTTGGAAACCACTGCGGGGTGTGGTTCTGACGAACCACACCCCGCAGTGTTAGCGGTCTGACCGCCTGGCTAGTGCCTAGTGACCGGCAAGCTTCTCGCGCAGCGCGGCAAGCGACTCGTCGTCGGCAAGCGTACCGAAGCTGTCGTCCGACTCGCTCGAGAACGAACCCTGCGGAGCCTCGGTAGCGACCGGCTCGGCAGCGAGGGCTTTGCGGACCTGTTCCTTGTGAGCTTCCCAGCGGCCCTGAGCCTGAGCGTACTCCTGCTCCCAAGCCTCGCGCTCGGCCTCGAAACCTTCCATCCACTCGTTGGTTTCGGGGTTGAAGCCTTCGGGGTACTTGTAGTTACCCTGCTCGTCGAACTCGGCGAGCATACCGTAGGTGGCGGGGTCGAAGTCGACGCCGTCCGGGTCAACGCCCTCGTTTGCCTGCTTGAGCGAAAGCGAGATGCGGCGACGCTCGAGGTCGATGTCGATGATCTTGACGAAGAGTTCTTCGCCCACCGAAACGACCTGGTCGGCGGTCTCGATGTGCTGGTTCGACAGCTCCGAGATGTGGACGAGGCCCTCGATACCGTCGGCGACGCGCACGAACGCACCGAACGGAACAATCTTGGTGACCTTGCCGAGCACGATCTGGCCGATGGCGTGGGTGCGAGCGAGCACCTGCCACGGGTCTTCTTGGGTTGCTTTCAGCGAGAGCGAAACACGCTCGCGATCCATGTCGACTTCGAGCACCTCAACGGTGACCTCCTGGCCAACCTCGACAACCTCCGAGGCGTGGTCGATGTGCTTCCAGCTGAGCTCCGAAACGTGGACGAGACCGTCAACGCCGCCGAGGTCGACGAACGCACCGAAGTTGACGATCGACGACACAACGCCCTTGCGCACCTGGCCCTTCTGGAGCTGGTTGAGGAAGTTCGCGCGGGTCTCCGACTGGGTCTGCTCGAGCAGTGCGCGGCGCGAGAGCACCACGTTGTTGCGGTTCTTGTCGAGCTCGAGAATCTTCGCCTCGATCTCCTGGTTGAGGTAGGGAGTGAGGTCGCGAACGCGGCGCAGTTCGATCAGCGAAGCGGGGAGGAAGCCACGCAGGCCGATGTCAACGATGAGACCGCCCTTAACAACCTCAATGACGGTACCGGTAACGACACCGTCCTCTTCTTTGATCTTCTCGACGTCGCCCCAGGCGCGCTCGTACTGCGCGCGCTTCTTCGAAAGGAGCAGACGACCCTCTTTGTCTTCTTTCTGGATGACCAGGGCCTCGATCTCGTCACCGAGCTCGACTACGTCGTCGGGGTCGACATCGTGCTTGATCGAGAGTTCGCGCTGCGGGATAACACCCTCAGTCTTGTAGCCGACGTCGAGGAGAACCTCGTCGCGGTCGATGCGAACGACGGTGCCCGAGATCAGGTCGCCGTCGTTGAAGTACTTCATAGTTTGTTCGACCGCGGCGAGGAAATCGTCCGCAGTCCCAATGTCGTTAACTGCGATCTGCTTGTTCGCCTGATCGGTCGTGGGATTCGTCATGTAGGTCGTGCTCCAGAGGATGGATAGGGTCGGCTGGACTGCAGCAATGGCGGATTTGCCATTCGCAACATCCAGAAACGGATAAAGCGCACAAAAATGCTGTTCGAGTCTACCCTATTTTCTCGCTAAATATCCACCCGGGCAGCTCGCACCGTGCGTCTAGTTGCCTGCGATTGCGAGCACTTCACGAAGTGTGTCAAGGCTCACTGTGCCAAGCTTTAGGGCTCGGGTGTGCCAGTTGCGCAGCGAGAAATTCGCGCCCGCTTGCTGGGCGGCTGTGTTGCGCAGCTGCTCCCAGATGCGCTGCCCCACCTTGTAGGCGGGTGCCTGTCCAGCCCAGCCAAAATACCGGTTCACCTCGAAACGAATCGAGGCCGGATCCGACATCATGTTCTCGGTCATGAATGACAGCGCAAAATCGTAATCCCACGCTCTGCCGCGCTCATCTGCACTGGCAAACTCCACCGGAACTTCCTTACCCAGGTGCACCCCGATATCAAGCACCACTCGGGCCGCGCGCATCCGCTGCGCGTCGAGCATCCCGAAACGGTAGGCCGGGTCGTCAAGGTAGCCGAGCTCATCCATCAGCCGTTCGGCATATAGCGCCCAGCCTTCGCCGTGCCCCGAACACCAGTTCATGCGTCGCCAGGTGTTCAGTTGTGATTTCTCAGCGGTGGCCGTGGCGATCTGCAGGTGGTGGCCGGGAACACCCTCGTGATAGACCGTGGTCAGTTCACGCCAGGTTGCAAAGCTCGTCACTCCTTCCGGCACCGACCACCACATCTGACCCGGGCGCGAAAAATCTTCGCTCGGCCCGGTGTAGTAAATGCCACCCTCATTCGTTGGGGCGATCATGCAGCGGATAGCACGCATCTGGTCGGTAATTTCAAAATGCGTACCGGCAAGCTCGGTCACCGCCTGATCGGCGCGCCCCTGCATCCAGTCGCGGAACTCTGCCGCCGAGTCGATGCGGTATTTCGGGTCGTTATCGAGTCGCTCAGCGAGGTCGGCAATCGCAATTCCAGGTTCGAACTGGTCGGCAATTTCACGCTGCTCGGCGATCATCCGCTGTAGTTCGGCGATGCCCCACTCGTAGGTTTCGTCGAGGTCGATCTCGGCACCCACAAACATCTTCGAGTTGAGCGCGTAGAGGTCTCGACCAAACGCATCCGTCTCGCTCGCGGCCGGTTCAATCTCGCGCTGCAGAGTCAGCGAAAGCCGTCCATACGCTTCGGCAGCGTCTCGCGCTGCAGCCGCGAGCTCATCGGCAAGCTCAGGGGAGATCAACGCCCCAGCCTGAGCGAGCTCACCGAACGGGCCGTTCAGTTTGGCATAGGCTGCGGTCTGGTCGGCAAGTTCACGCACCTGGCGTTTGGCTGCCACTTGTCCACGGCGCACGCCCTCTCGCAGCGTCTCGAGATACCCCGAAACCGCCTCGGGCACCCGACGCAACCGCTCAGCGATAACCGTGAAGTCATCGGCGCTTCGCTGCGGCATGAGATCAAAAATTGCCCGGATGCTGTGAGCCGGCGTCGCAATATTGTTCACCTCGCGATACGGCATCCCGGCATCGATGAGTGCCAGACGCAGTTCAAGGTTGCGACGCAACTCGAGTTCGGTTACCCGATCAACCTCATCTTGCACCGGCACCTCGTCAAGCTCCCGCAGCGCTCGAGCCACCAGCTGACGTTCGCCAGCGATACCTGCCGGTGAATAGTCGGCGTAGGCGGCAAGATCGCCGGGCCGTGCAAGATTGATCCGTAGCTCGGGATTCAACTCAACGAGCTGGTCGACCCAGCGCTCACAAAACGCATCCAGCGGCGTTGCTTGCCGCTGCGCCGACGTGTCGCCTACCTGTGGCTGTGTCATTAGTGTCCTGCCTCCTGCCAGTTTTTGCCGTGCCCAACCGAAACGCTCAGCGGCACATCGAGATCTGCCGCCGAACCCATTTCGTCGCGCACCAACTGTTCAAGCCGCTCCGATTCGCCCGGAGCAACCTCGAAAATCAATTCGTCGTGCACCTGCAACAGCAGCTTTGATTGCAACTGTTCGCGGGCCATGCGTTCACTGATGTGGATCATTGCAATCTTGATGATGTCGGCCGCGGTGCCCTGAATCGGCGCGTTAAGCGCCGCCCGCTGCGCGTTCTCACGGGCAACCCGGTTGGTCGAGTTCAGATCACCAAATGGGCGCCGCCGCCCGAACAGTGTCTGCGTGTAGCCATCCTTCGCCGCCTGCTCAACCGAGCCCCGCAGATAGTCACGCACGCGACCGAATCGTTCAAAATACCCGGCCACCAGCGCCTTTGCCTCCGCAACCGGGATACCCAGCTGCTTAGAAAGCCCGAAGGGGCTGAGGCCATACACGAGCCCATACGACATGGCCTTCACCTTGGTGCGCATCTCGGGGTCAACATCCTCGGGTGCGACACCAAATACCCGCGATCCCACGAATCGGTGCGTGTCTTCACCACGCACGAACGCGTCAATCAGATCACGGTCTTGAGATAGATGCGCCATGATGCGCATTTCAATCTGCGAGTAGTCGGCGGTGAGCAACTGGCTATACCCCTCACCCGCAATAAATGCCGACCGGATGCGCTGCCCCTCTGAGCTGCGAATCGGGATGTTTTGCAGGTTGGGATCGGCTGAAGCCAGTCGCCCGGTTGCTGCCCCGGTTTGCAGATAGGTCGTGTGGATGCGACCATCCGCCGCCACCGACTTGCGCAGCGACTCGGTCATCTGCCTGAGCTTGGTCCAGTCGCGATAGCCGCGAAGCGCTCCGAGGAAAGGATGGGGCGATTTCAGCTCTAGTGATTCAAGCGACTCGGCATCCGTTGAGTAGCCGGTCTTTGTGCGCCGGGTTTTCGGCATACCGAGCTTGTCGAACAGCACCGTCTGCAATTGCTTGGGCGAGGCGAGGTTGATTCGTTCACCATCGATCGCGTCAAACGCCTGCTGCTCAAACTCCGCGGCTCGCTCTGCTTGCTCGCTTGAAAGCTCGGTAAGTAGCTCGGTATCGATGGCGATGCCGGCATCTTCCATCTGCGCCAGCACCGGTATTAGCGGCACTTCGATTTCGCTAAACACCGGCCTGGTGGGTTCGGGCAGTGACGCTACTGCGGCTTCGGTGGCGCGGCGAATGAACCACGCATCCGCACCAATCGATCCGGCATCTGCACCCACTTCGTCAGCGTCCAATAGCGTCTCAGGCGCAGACTCGGGCAGTGTTTCGCCAAGTTCGCGCAGCACCAGTTCGGCAAGCCGTTTCGGCACTCCCACGGGGTTGCCGAGAAACGCGGCAATCCTGCCGTCGTTCAGAGCACCGCCAATGCTGATGCCAGCCTTAATTGCCTGCCGCAGCTGCGGTTTCGCGGTGAAGAACGTCTTCGGCGAGTCAGCAGCAAGCCACTGGCTCACCACAGCCAGCGTTTCAGGTTCGGCAACTACAACTGCCGAATCCCCGCCGCCGAGACCAGCCTGCAGCAGTGTTGTGTTGCCCGCCGTATCAGCACCGAACACCAGCTCAACACCGATCCCCAGCGGGCAGGTATCTTCTTGCTCGGCAAACCAGGCACGCAACTGTTCGGCACTGAGTTCTCGATGCACCGGCAGTTCGGCAGCGGGATGCGTGGCCCGGCTCGTAGCGGTACCGTCGCGTTCGGCGGCCAGTTTCAACACTCGATCTTGCAGGGTGCGGAACTGCAGGCGTGTGAACAGCTCACGCACGCCATCCACATCCACCGGTTCGATCTCAAGCCCATCTGGTGCCACACTGAGCTCAACATCGGTGAGTAGCTGATTGAGTTTGCGGTTGCGAATTGCATTCTCGCGGTGCTCACGAAACGACTCGCCCACTTTGCCGGTCAGTTCGGCATCATGTTCGAGAATCGCGTCGAGCGAACCGTACTGGTTGAGCCATTTCGCGGCGGTTTTCGGGCCCACTTTCGGAACTCCGGGAAGGTTGTCGGCTTTTTCACCAACCATCGCTGCCAAGTCTGAGTAGCGTTCGGGGCCAACGCCATATTTTTCAGCTACCTTTTCGGGCGTGTAACGGGTCAGTTTTGACACACCCTGCACTGCCGGGTAGAGCAGTGTTGTCTTGTCATTCACCAGCTGAATCGCGTCCCGGTCACCCGACACAACCAGCACCTGGTAGCCGTCCCGCTCTCCCTCGTGGGCGAGCGTGGCGAGAATATCGTCGGCCTCAAAATCGTCTTTTTGTAGCCAGGTAATTCCCATCGTGTCGAGCACCTGCTGCAGCAGCGCAATCTGACCGCGAAACTCAGGTGGTGTCTCTTGCCGGCCCGCCTTGTACTCGGGATACTCGCGATTTCGAAACGACTTTGAACCCGCGTCGAAGGCGACCGCCAGATGCGATGGATTCTCGTCACGCAGCAGCGAAAGCAGCATCGAAACGAAGCCGTGGATGGCGTTGGTGTGTTGCCCCTCATTGTTCACAAAGCTGTCCACTGGCAGGGCGTAGAATGCCCGAAACGCAAGTGAGTGGCCATCGATGACCATGAGTGTGGGCTTGGATTGCTGCTGTTTCGCTGTCACAGTGGTCAGCCTACTGGCCCGATCATCCACGACGCTGGCGTTCACTCAGGAGATCCTCACCCACGCAGGTCCCCACCCACATTGGAGGCTCGAGTAATGCACACTCCCCCGCCACCGAGCGTACCCACCGCGCACATCGGCGAAACGATTAATGGGCTGCTGGTTCCCGATCAGCTGCACATCACCCGCGGACGCGGCACAGGCGCGCTGGCAACCGCGATGCAGATCTATCTGGTCGAGTTTTCACCCGAACACACGATCGCGGTCATGCCGGTGGCGGGTAACACACAACCGCTCGGGCTCCTGCACGGCGGAGCGAACTGTGTGCTTGGCGAATCACTCGGATCGATGTCGGCCTATGCTCACGCCGCCGCGCTCTCGCCCGACCATTACGCGGTGGGTATCGACATCAATGCGACCCACACCGCATCTGCCACTTCGGGTTGGGTCACCGGTGAGTGCACCGCGATCAGCCTGGGCCGGTCGGTGACGGTGCATGAAATTGTCATTCGGGATGCGGCCGGCCGCCGATGTTCAACGGTGCGTATTACCAATTTGATTCGGAAACACAGCGGCTGACGGTCAGCGTGAACGCATCCCATCAGCCGTGTGCGACGCTGCTGATTCAGCTCTGAACCCTGGTGGCGCGGCCGCTTAATGCGTAAGCGTCACTATTTGTCTTTTTTTGGTGCGAGCTGTTCAACAACTGCCTGCGCAACCTCATGCATCGTGAGGCGGCGGTCCATCGAGGCCTTCTGAATCCAACGGAAAGCTTCCGGCTCACTCAGGCCCATCTTGTCGGTGAGCAGGCCTTTGGCACGGTCGACCAGCTTGCGTGTTTCGAAGCGTTCGGCAAGGTCAGCCACCTCGTTTTCGAGCGCCACGATCTGCTGGTGACGTGCGAGTGCAATCTCGATCGCTGGCAGCAGGTCGTTCTGAGTGAAGGGCTTCACCACATAGGCGAGCGCCCCGGCTTCGGTGGCGCGCTCAACGAGGTCGCGCTGGCTGAACGCGGTGAGCAACACAACCGGGGCGATGTTGTCGTCGGTGAGCTGCTTGGCGGCGGCAATGCCGTCGAGCTTGGGCATCTTGATGTCCATGACGACCAGGTCGGGGCGCAAATCGCGCGCCAGTGCAACAGCGGTTTCACCGTCACCGGCCTCGCCGACCACGTCGAACCCGTTGTCGCGAAGCGTCTCAACAATGTCAATGCGGATCAGCGACTCGTCTTCAGCGACGACGACGCGCCGCGGAACTTGGGATGCATCAGTATCAGTCACAAAATCAGGCTACTCTACTCATATTGAAAACACTTCATATTGAAACCACTCCTGCTGAGTGACACATGCCGATGTGGCGGAATGGCAGACGCGGCGCACTCAAAATGCGCTGTCCGCAAGGACGTGTGGGTTCGACTCCCACCATCGGCACCGACTCGTTCACTATTCACTCGTGGCGCGCTGCTGCAGCCGCCGCTTCGGCATTTCTGGCGCCCAGTAGTACATCCCGATGTGCCGACCCTCGATCTCGTGAATCGGGATGTACATGTCGTAAATCTCGGCGAGTTTGCGCTCGAGCATCACCTCATCAGGTGTGCCCTGCACCACCACATGGCCGTCTCGCATGGCGATAATGGTGTCGCTGTACACCGAGGCGAAATTGATGTCGTGCACGACAATCACAATGGTCTTCCCCAGCTCGGTCGCGATTCGGCGCAGGTGCTGCATCATGATCACCGAATGGCGCATATCGAGATTATTGAGCGGCTCATCGAGCAGCACATAGTCGGTGTCCTGACAGATCACCATTGCCACGAACGCCCGCTGTCGCTGCCCTCCCGACAGTTCGTCGACGAAGCGGTCTTGCAACTCAGTGAGCCCCAAAAACGCCAGTGCCTGATCGATCAACCCATTATCGTGGTCGGTGAGTCGACCCTGAGTGTGCGGAAACCTGCCGAAGGCGACGAGATCACGCACCGTCAGACGGATAGTGACGTGATTCTCCTGCCGCAAAATAGCGAGCCGTTTGGCGAGTACCGATGATTTGGTCTTGGTGACGTCGAGGCCATCAACTGTAATCACCCCGGCACTCATTGGCTCTAGACGGCTCATAAGCGACAGCAGGGTCGATTTACCCGCCCCGTTCGGGCCAATTATCGAGGTCACACCACCCGGTGGGATGTTCAGCGAAACGTCATCGACCACGACAGTGTCACCAAAGCGCTTCACAACCGAATCAATGGTGATCACAGCGGCTTCCTCCTCAGAATTAACACGATAAATAGCAGCCCGCCCACAAATTCCACGATCATAGCGAGTGCGATGTCGAGCTGAAACACCCGTTCCACCAGCAACTGCCCACCGGTGAGCGCAATCATGCCGATAAGCGCCACAGTTGGCAGCATCGTCGAATGGTGCGAAACTCGCAGCGCTCGATATGCCAGGTGCACCACGATCAACCCGAAAAACGTCACCGGCCCCACGAGCGCGGTCGCCACGGATACGGCCAGTGCCACCGAAGTGAGTGTGCGCACCCGCATAGCCCGCGGCGAAATCCCAAGGTTCGTGGCGATCGGCACACCGAGCCCCATCACATCGAGGCGGCGACGGTCGTACCAATTCACCGCCATGCTCACCACAAGCAACACCGATGCCGGCAGCAGGAGTTCTTTGGGCACGTTCGTGAAGGATGCAAAAAAGGTGTTCTGCAGGGTCATGAACGTGTCGGGGTCGATCATTCGCTGCAGGAAGGTGGAGATGCTGCGGAAGAGCATCCCGAGCACCACGCCAATAAGCAGCAACGTGTGCACCCGCACCTGGGTGTGCAGCAGCCAGCTATACAGCAGCACCGCAAACAGCACCATGCATCCCACTTCGACCCAGAAGCTCCCCACCGTACCGAAGGTGCTGGCGGCAGTGCCACCGATAACAAACGCTATGACCGTTTGTAACAGGATGTAGAGCGAGTCGAAACCCATGATGGAGGGAGTCAGCAACCGATTGGCGGTGATTGTTTGGAACGTTGCCGTCGAGAATCCGATCGCAACCGCGACCAGTGCAAACGCCCAGATCGCGCGGAGCCGGCGACCGAGCACATACTCGATATTGCCACTGAGATCGAACAGCAAATACGCGGCGATGAGCGCGAACGCTATCACCGACAACACCGTCATGGTGATGAGATCGCGGCGCTGGTTTGCTCGCTGTGCAGCGCCGCCGCCGGTGCTCGACGATCTCACTGCTGGCTGAATGCGGGAATACACACTAGCCATGAGCGGCCCGCTTCCGATGGGGACGCAGCAACAGAGTCAAGAACACAGTGGCACCCACTATCGACATCACGAGCCCCAGGGGCACTTCATAGGGCCAGTTAATGACGCGTCCGACAATATCGCTCACCAGCACCAACAGCATCCCAAGCACTAGCACCCAGGGCGCGGTGCGGCGCACATTGTCACCGAGCAACATTGCCACCAGGTTGGGAACAACCAGTCCAATAAACGGGATGGCTCCCACATGCACCACGACAATCGCCGTATTGAGCGCCACAATGACCAGGCCGAGCAACACGATACGTGAGTAGTTCAGGCCGAGATTAGTGGTGAGGTTGTCGCCCAGCCCCGCCACTGTAAACCGATCGGCAGCAAGGAAAGCCACGAGGGTGAGGGCGGCGGCGATCCACATGAGCTCGTAACGACCTTCAATGATCGCGCTGAAGCTTGCCGATTGCATGCTGCCGAGTGATTGCAGCAGGTCGGTGCGATAGGCAATGAATGACGCCACCGCGCCAATGACATTGCCCAGCATGATGCCCAAAAGCGGCACCATGAGCGGATCACGCATCGGGATGCGTTTGAGGATGAGCATGAACAGCAGGGTTCCGCCAAGGCCAGCGAGCGCACCAACTGCGAGTTTGCCCATTACTGGGATACCCGGGGCAAGCACCATCACCAGCACGATGCCGAGCATGGCCGAGTCAACTGTTCCGGCGGTGGAGGGTTCGGCAAAGCGGTTGCGCGCCAGCATCTGCATGATCATGCCGCTGAGCGCCATGGCGCTGCCGGCAAGCAACAGCGCAAGGGTGCGTGGCACGCGACTGGTCCACAGCAGGTTGATGTCATTCGTGGCGCTGGAAGCGCCGCTAGCGCCGCCAGCTCCGATTCCGAGGCTGACGACGCTTGCGGCCAGGGTGAGGGCGATCAGCACCCACAGCCCCCAGTGTGCAAAGCTGCGTTGGAATCTATCCACCGATTGCAGCAGACAGTTCGTCGATCATGCTCTTGGTGGTGTCAAGTCCTCCACCAACGAGGTACCAATTGGGGGCGTCGAGGTAGGTGATGCGGTCATTCTTGGCGGCATCGGTGGCGTTGACAATCGCGTTGTCAAGCACCTGCTGCGCTGCCTCGCCTTCAGCTCCGATTGCCACATCGCGGTCGATGACCAGCAACTGTGCCGGGTTCTTGTCACCGATGTATTCGAACGAGATTTCCTTGCCGTGGCGAGCCTCGCCGGGGGTGGCCGCTTCATCGGCGGAGACGAAGCCGAGATCGTCGAATACGAAGCCGTATCGACCACCGGGGCCGTAGGTGGAGAGCTTGCCGCCCGAGCTCATGACGAGCATGGTTTTACCGGCTTCACCCGCCTTGCCACGAAGTTCGTCAGCGGCCGCCGTGATTTCGTCAACACGCTTCTGGGCAGCGGCCTCTTCACCAAACAGTGCCGCCAGATCGATCGCGCGTTCGTTGGCGCTGGCGAGCCAGTCTTTCCTGTCGATCGACAGGTTCACGGTGGGAGCGATCTCTTCGAGCTGCGGTTCTTGTTCGGCCAGGCGAGCCGAGATGATGATCAGGTCGGGGTCTAGCCCGGCAATCGCCTCGAAATCAGGTTCTTTGAGCGTGCCGACATTGGCGACGTTGGCATACGACTTCAGCGATTCGGGCAGCGACTTAGTGGCAGTACCAACCACAACATCCGACTTACCCACCGCGTTGAGCGTGTCGAGGCTTGCATAGTCGAGCACCACCACCCGCTCGGGTACCGCATCGAGGGTGCGTTCACCGTCGACTGTGGTGAGCGTAAGGTCTACGGCGTCTGCGCTCGAACTCGGGCTTGCGGTCTCGCTCGGGGCTGCCGCCGAGCAGGCGGTGAGTGCGAAAGCAGCGGCAGTGGCAACCGCTACGGCAAAAATGCGACGAATGCGCATACGAATAACTCCTGGTCTCAAACGAAAGCCGTGATCACTCCACGACCTATGGGTAAGGTTAGCCTTACCTAACAGGATGATGCAAGTGAGCTTCGTCGCACAGGCGTGAAAAACACCACGGTGCACAGCGTTGCGGCGCGCCAGCCCAGTGACTTACCGCGGCCTACTCCCGGGAGTTACTCGCGAGTGTGCCGCCCGCGGTAGGCGGGGATGCTCTGATCCTCTGCCTCACCCACGCGGTGGACGCGCACATCGTTGGTTGACCCGGTTACCCCCGGAGGCATACCCGAAACGATAATGACCTTGTCACCGCGCTTAGCGAGATTGTTGTCAAGCAGATAGCGCTCCACCTGCTGAAACATCTCATCGGTGTGCGTCACCCGCTCCACCATGGTCGCTTCCACGCCCCAGTACAGGTTCATCCGACGACAGATCGACTCGCGAGGCGTGAAGCCGAGAATCGGGATTCGCGGACGCAGCCGCGCAAGTCGGCGCACCGAGTCACCCGATTCGGTGAACACGCAGTGATATTTCGCACCAAGAAACTCGCCCAGATCCACCGCGGCCAGTGTGATTGCGCCGCCCTGGGTGAACGGTTTTGTGCCGAGCGGGGGGATGCGGTCAAGACCGTGTTCCTCAGTGGACGCAATAATGCGCGCCATCGTCTCGACCGCCACAATCGGGTACTGGCCCACACTCGTCTCTCCCGAAAGCATCAGCGCATCCGCACCGTCGAGCACGGCGTTGGCACAGTCGGACGCCTCGGCGCGGGTGGGACGGGGATTGCTCATCATCGATTCGAGCATCTGGGTGGCAACAATCACCGGCTTTGCTCGCCGACGCGCCAACTCGATCGCCTTCTTCTGCACGATCGGCACCGATTCGAGCGGTAATTCCACACCGAGATCACCGCGGGCAACCATGATGCCGTCAAAGGCGTCCACGATCTCGGCCAGGCGCTCTACTGCCTGCGGTTTTTCGATCTTGGCGATCACCGGCAGCGTGACACCCTCTTCTTCCATGATCTGGTGCACGCGGTGGATATCTTCGGGGCCGCGTACGAACGAGAGTGCGATCATATCGGCGCCGATTCGCAGTGCCCAGCGCAGATCGCCCTCATCTTTTTCGCTCAGTGCGGGAACGTTCACCGCGACACCGGGGAGGTTGATGCCCTTGTTGTTTGACACCGGGCCGGGTACTTCTACGCGCGCGGTGACCGTGGTGTCTGATACTTCGACCGCACGCAGCATGACCTTTCCGTCGTCGATCAGGAGCGGGTCGCCCACCCGCACATCCTGCGGCAGACCTTTAAAGGTGGTGCCCACGATCTCCTGGTTACCGACTACATCGTCGGTGGTGATCTTAAATAGCGCGCCTTCGGCCAGGTCGTACGGGGCGCCCTCATCGAACTTGCCGAGCCGGATCTTCGGCCCCTGCAGGTCGACAAGAATCGCCACCTGGTGACCCAGTTCGGTAGCTGCCTCACGAACCAGTTCGTAGTTGCGACTGTGCACAGTGTGGTCACCGTGACTGAGGTTGAAGCGGGTGACGTTCACACCTGCGCTGAGCAGTGCCCGGATCCCTTCTGGTGTGTTGACAGCCGGCCCCAGTGTGGCAACGATCTTTGCGCGACGGTTCATGATCCTCCGATTAATACGTGACGAATCCGGGCAGCACTTTACCTGACCGATGTGGTGTGACTATCGGGGTCGCCGCTTGCTGCATCGGGTGTGTCCTGCGACACCCCGTTGGCAGTAGGAGCATCCTCGGCAGCCGTCGCGGCGTCTTCTTCGGCTTCCGCGTTGATCGTGCCTGCCGAATCCTTGTTCTTGGCCTGCGCGTCTTCGATCACAAAGGGCTTGTTCGACAGGTAAATGGTGCGCTCAAGTGGTGCGTCGGTGGCACGGTCGCGGCGTACGCTCCAGACGTACACCGTAACACCGGTGAGCACCATCAGCAGGGCCCCGAAAACATTGGAGCGCATGCCCAGGATCACTTCTGAGTAGTCGACGCGAATCGACTCGATAACCATTCGTCCCAGTCCGTACCAGATGAGATAGCCGGCAAGCATCCGCCCGCCGCGCCAGCGCAGCATCCGTTCAATCAGCAGCAACACCCCAACACCGGCGAGGCTCCACAGCATTTCGTAAAGAAACGTCGGGTGGAAGAGCGTCCCCGCAGGCAAACCGGAAGGATAGGCCGGGTTGGTGGGCAGAATCTCCAGCCCCCAGGGCAGGTCGGTGGGCCAACCGAACAGTTCGTGGTTGAACCAGTTACCGAGCCGACCGATTGCCTGCGCGAGCAGCACCGTTGGCGCGGCCGCATCCGCAAACGAAAGAAACCGAATACCGCGCACCCGGCAAACCAGCCAGGCACCGAACGCCCCACCGATGAGGGCACCGATAATGGCGTTACCGCCCTCCCAAATCGCGAAAATATTCCAGATGTTCGCGCCCGGATAGAAGTAGTCGGCCGGATGCGTGAACACGTGCCACAGTCGCGCACCAACGAGCCCCAACAGCACCGCTGGCATCGCGATATCAATGATCACCCACGGCTCACCGCCGCGCTTGGTCATCCGCCGATTCGTCCACAGCACCGCCACGATAATTCCGGCCACGATAATCAGGGCGTAGGTGTGGATGGTTAGCGGGCCCAGTGCGAATGCGCGCCACTCGGGTGGTGGTGACGGGATGGCAGTGAGTACCGGTGGCATTAACGTTCCGTTCCTCGAACAAGTTCGGTGGCAGTGGCAGACAGCGCGGCAACGCCGCCCTCAGCAAGTGAACGTACCAGCGCCGAACCAACGATCGCGCCCTCGGCGTACCCGAGCACATCGCGCACCTGGTCGGCGGTGGAAATTCCAATACCCACGCAGGCGCGTTCACAGCCAAGCTCGTGCAGGCGGTCGGCTAGGACGCGAGCCGCACGGTCAACATCGGCTCGGGCACCAGTAATTCCCATGGTCGAGACCGTGTAAACAAAACCGCGCGAGGCTTTGATGATCATCCGCAGCCGGTCATCACTCGAAGTTGGGGCTGCCAGAAAGATGCGGTCAAGATCGTACTTATCGGCTGCGCTCAGCCATTCACCGGCCTCCTCGGGAATGAGGTCGGGGGTCACCATACCCGCACCACCGGCATTTTTCAGGTCGCGCGCGAAGTTATCGACACCGCGAGCATGCATCAGGTTGTAATACCCCATCACCACGATTGGCATATCAACCCGTGAACACACCTGTTCAATGGCCCGGAAGAGCTGGTCGACGTGAAATCCTGCCTGCAGTGCTCGCTGGCAGGCCGCTTGAATCACCGGCCCGTCCATAACCGGATCGGAGTACGGCACCCCAAACTCGAGCGCATCCACACCGGCTTCCGCAAGCGCAACCGCGGCATCAACAGAAGTGTGAAAATCGGGAAAGCCGGCGGGTAGATAACCGATCAACGGTCCGCGACGATGTGCGCGGGCCCGATCAATCACCGAGACGAGTTCGCTCACAGCTGCCCCTCCCCGATGACACGGTTCGCTTCTCCAAGCTCAAACCAGTTCATCGCGGTCTCCATATCTTTATCGCCGCGGCCCGACAGCGACACCACGATAATCGCGTCGTTACCGAGTTGCTTCCCAACGCGCATCGCGCCCGCCAACGCGTGAGCCGACTCAATTGCCGGGATAATCCCCTCGCTCTGCGAGAGCAGCCGCATCGCGGTCATCGCCTCTGAGTCGGTGGCGCCGATATATTCGGCTCGACCAATCGCGTGCAGCCACGAGTGCTCGGGGCCGACGCCCGGGTAATCGAGACCCGCCGAGATCGAATGCGATTCGATAGTTTGACCGTCAGCGTCCTGCATGAGCATGGTTCGAGCCCCGTGCAGCACCCCGGCGCGGCCAACTTCAATAGTGGCGGCAGTGCGACCCGAGTTCAAGCCCTCGCCCGCGGCCTCCACGCCATACAACCGCACTTCTGGATCATCGAGGAAAGCCTCAAACATGCCGATAGCGTTAGAACCCCCACCAACACAGGCGAACACAGCGTCGGGAAGCTTGCCGGTACGCTCAAGAATCTGTTCGCGGGCTTCTTCGCTGATGACCTGCTGCAGGTCACGCACAAGCGCCGGGAATGGATGCGGACCGGCTGCCGTACCAAAGAGATAGTTGGTGGTTTCGACATTCGCCACCCAGTCGCGAAACGCCTCGTTGATCGCGTCTTTCAGCGTCTGTGAGCCCGATGCTACCGAAATCACCTCGGCGCCAAGCAGCCGCATCCGCGCCACGTTCAGGCTCTGTCGCGCGATATCGACCGCACCCATGTAGATAGTGCAGTCAAGACCAAACAGTGCTGCCGCGGTTGCCGTCGCCACGCCGTGCTGACCGGCACCCGTTTCGGCAATAATGCGTGTTTTACCGATGCGTTTGGTCAGTAACGCTTGGCCGAGCACATTGTTGATCTTGTGCGAGCCGGTGTGGTTGAGGTCTTCACGTTTGAGAAACACCCGCCCTCCCCCGCAGTGCTGTGCAAACCGCGGTGCCTCGGTGAGTAGCGACGGGCGGCCGCTATATTCGCGTCCAAGCTGACGCAGCTGCGCTAAAAACTCGGGATCGTGTTTTGCCGAGTCCCACTCGTGAGTGAGCTCCTCGAGCGCCGCAATCAGGCTTTCGGGAACAAATCTGCCCCCAAACTCGCCAAAGTACGGCCCCTCGGTGTGGCGAAGCTGCTGTTCGCTCATACGTTTCTGAACTCCTTAATTGTGGCGGCCGGATCAGAACCGGTCACGAGCGCCTCACCGATTAAGACCGCATCGGCGCCAGCATCGCGATAGGCGCGCACATCTCTGGGACGAAGCACCGCAGATTCAGCAACCCGCACCACACCCGCGGGATATTCCGGAGCGAGTTCGGCAAAAAGTTCTGGATGCAGTTCAAACGTTTTGAGGTCGCGCGCGTTCACACCGAGCACGCGAGCGTCCACATCGAGTGCGCGCGCGAACTCGTCACGCGTGTGGGCCTCAATGAGGGCGGTCATACCGAGCTGCTCGGTGAAGTGTTTGAGACGTTCCAGCTGTGGCTGGGTAAGACTCGCCACGATGAGCAGCACCAGGTCGGCGCCCGCGGCACGAGCTTCAAGAATCTGGTATTCCTCGCCGATGAACTCTTTGCGCAGCACCGGCACTTCGACGGCTGCACGAACGGCACGCAGATCGTCAAGCGAACCCAAGAACTTGCGTTCCTCGGTCAAAACACTGATCGCCGAAGCACCACCCTGCTCGTATTGCCGGGCAAGCTCGGCCGGATCGGGGATGCCAGCCAACCGTCCGCGTGAGGGCGATGCGCGCTTCACCTCGGCAATGATGTGCACCCGATCATTGCGGTGCAGGGCCGCAGCAGCGTCGAGAGCGGGTGCCTGCGCGAGCGCAATACGTTCGAGTTCGGCCGTCGGTAGCTGTTCCCGACGGCGGGCAGCGTCTTCGAGCGACCCGGCAAACAGGTCGTCGAGAATCACTACGCTTCCTTCGGCCCGAGCCCCAGAGCCTTCAGAACCGGCCAGAGGATTGCACCGGCGGGCACACAGGCCACACCCACCCAGAACAGCACCTCAGACTCGATGAACAGACCGATAGCGCCCAGCACGAAACCGAGCATAATTACCGTTACACCGATCCATCCGGCGACCGAGTGACCCTCGTCTTCGTAGTGATCGATAGCTGCCTGCTGGTTCGACATGCAAAACTCCTTCAAGAGGTCTGAAACTCTGGCTAGTCTACTGTGAATTCTCGCCGCCCGAAGCATCCTCATCGCCGAGCGTCGGATCTTCACCGGCGCTGAGGGCATCCCACTGGTTTACCCGCACATCAGCGCTCGAGTGCGCAGCGGAAGCGACAGCTGCACCACCGGATACCGCGAAGCGTCGCCCAGCAGCCGGCCACAGCTGGGCCGTTGCAGCCGCCAGTGCGCCGCCAATGGCGACGAGCACCCCGCCCAGCATCGCCAGCCACGGAGCCAACGTGCGCGCGGGAACGAGTTCATCACCGCTGAGCAGTGCCCCAGACGGGTCGAGCTGCAACTGCTGTTCGAACGCGCGACGCACCACCTCGCCATCAGCCATCAGTGCCACGGTCACCACCGCGACACCCCCGATCAACACCAGCAGTGCCCCAAGCACTACACGTGGCCAACGGCCCACAAGCCACAGTGCCGCCGCACCCGCCAAGCTCGTCAGCGAAAGCGCCAGGGTTGCGGGATTGGCAGCATCTGCGGTGACGCTCAGCTGCTGGCCGCTGCGAGTCTCAGCGGTCACCCACGGCAACAGCGTGGTCACCAGCCCGACAAGCGCCCCGGCAAACACGAACAACACTGACGTCCGCTGATAAGCACTTCCCCGAGTCGTGTTCAGCCAGGTTGTTTCGCCCGTGGTCACAGCTCTCCAATCGGCTGCGTGAACTTTACCGCCAGCTCGTCGGTGTCCCAGCAGCTGCGCGTATTGCGGTGGCACGCGGCACCCACCTGGTTAACGCCGAGCAATACCGTGTCGCGGTCACAGTCGAGCGCTAGCGTCACGAGCTGTTGGCTGTGACCGGAGGTGTCACCTTTTCGCCAGAGTTCGCGACGTGAACGTGACCAATACACCACCCGCCGGTGCCGCAGCGTTTCGGCGAGCGATTCGACGTTCATCCACGCCATCATGAGCACCTCACCGGTGTCGTACTGTTGCGCGATGGCGGGCACGAGCCCGTCCGAGTTAAAGCGCACCGAATCGATGATCGCTAGGATCTCGGTTTCGCTGAGCCGCTCAATGCTCCGCATCAGCGACCGCCTCGGTAGCACCAGCATTTCGCTCGACGCAGCCGGTTACCGGTTGCCGCACCTGGTAGCCGGCCTCGGCGATGGCTCGTTTCACCTCGCAAATCGTGAGTTCACCGTAGTGGAACACGCTCGCAGCCAGTACCGCATCGGCACCCGCGCCAATCGCCGGAGCGAAATGTTCGAGCGCGCCGGCGCCACCGGATGCGATGACCGGCACACTCGCCACCTCGCGCACAAGCCGCGTCAATTCAAGATCGAAGCCCGCTTTGGTGCCGTCGGCATCCATCGAGTTCACGAGCAACTCACCGGCGCCCCGATCGGCCGCTTCACGGGCCCAGGCAATCGCATCGATTCCCGTCCCTTTGCGACCACCATGAGTGGTGACTTCAAAACCAGATTCGGTTTCGTCGCTGCGGCGAATGTCGAGGGACAGCACCAACACCTGGGCGCCGAAACGCGTCGCAATCTCGTCGATCAGCTCGGGACGCGCGATCGCTGCCGAGTTCACCCCGACTTTGTCGGCACCCGAGGCGAGCAGTCGTGTCACATCCGCGACAGTGCGCACGCCGCCGCCGACCGTCAGTGGCACAAACACCTGCTCGGCGGTGCGCGTGACCAAGTCGTAGGTGGTGTCGCGAGCGTCGCTGGTGGCGGTTACATCTAAGAATGTGATCTCGTCGGCCCCCTCAGCGGCATACTTAGCCGCCAACTCAACCGGGTCACCCGCATCCCGCAGATTCAGAAAATTGACCCCCTTCACCACGCGCCCAGCAGCCACATCGAGGCAGGGAATAACGCGCACTGCCAGGGGGTTCATGGGGCTCGCGACAGCAGTTTCTGCAGTGGTCATCGCGATCACATCCTCGCTGCCTGCAGTGCGGTCACAAGGATCGCCCGCGCACCGATCTCGCTGAGCCGGTCCATCACCTGGTTCAGTTCACCCAGCGGCACCAGCGAACGCACCGCCTTCCAGTTCGGGTCAACTAGGTCAGACACGGTCGGTGATTGGAAACCGGGGGTCACCTCGAGTGCGGCCTGCAACCGATCGGCCGGAATGTCGTAGTCCATCATGCTGTATTCGCGCGCCACCATCACGCCCTCAAGCCGCTTAATCAGCGTCGAAGCCGATTCCACCTTGTCGGGGGTAGAGATGAGCACGGCGGTCGACTTCAAAATCACCGGGCCGAAAATCTCGAGACCAGCACCGCGCAGCGTGTTGCCCGTCGAAACCACATCGGCAATCGCATCCGCAACCCCGAGCTGAATCGATGATTCAACCGCCCCGTCAAGTTTCACAAGCTCGGCGTCGATGCCGCGCTCGGCGAAGTAGCGGCTCAATAGCCCCACATAGCTCGTGGCGACCCGCTTACCCGCCAGTTCGCTCACATCACTGAACTCGCCCGGACGCGAAGCGAAGCGGAATGTCGAATCACCGAAGTGCAATTCGCGCACCTCCTGTGCGCTTGATTCACTGTCGAGCAGCAGGTCGCGACCGGTGATACCAATATCCAGCACCCCCTCACCCACGTAGGTGGCAATATCACGGGGCCGGATGTAGAAAAACTCGACGTCGTTTGCCGGGTCAATAGCGGTAAGCTCCCGGCTTCGGCGTCCCCGATATCCCGCTTCTACGAGCATCTCGTTGGCGGTTTCAGCCAGCATGCCTTTATTGGGCACTGCGATGCGCAGCATCGTTGATTCCTTTCGAGTTGGCTGTCAGCGCAGCCGTCAGATAGCGAAGATAGATTTCAGCAGCTCAGTTAGCCGGGTCAGAGATAGCGATAGACGTCGCTCAGCTCGTAGCCTTTGGCGATCATCATCACCTGCAGGTGATAAAGCAGCTGCGCCATCTCTTCTTGGCACTCAGCATCGCTTTCATACTCGGCGGCCATCCAGGTTTCGGCCGCTTCTTCGACCAGCTTCTTACCGATGAAATGCACGCCGCGGTCAAGTTCGGCGACCGTTCCCGAACTTTCCGGACGGGTTGCGGCTTTTTCTTGCAGCTCGGCAAAAAGAGATTCAAAGGTTTTCACGGTTACCCAGTCTAGTCGGGGCGGCGGTGCTGGCGGCTACGCACGTGCACCGCCAGCTTAGGAGTTCACCCGGTGATCGGAGTGACGGTGTGCGGTCGCCAACTGCCGCAGGCGGGCAATCTCTACCTCGGGCTCGCCGCGAAAAACCGCCGAACCGGCCACGAAGGTGTCGGCCCCAGCTTCGGCTGCGATCGCAATTGTGTCGTCCGAGATGCCCCCGTCGACCTGCAGCCAAATTTCACTGCCGTGGCGCCGTGCCCACTCGCGTGCCTGACGAAGCTTGGGCATGGTCTCGGGCATAAACTTCTGTCCGCCAAAACCTGGCTCTACGGTCATAATGAGCAGCTGGTCGAAATGTTCGAGCAGCTCTTCAATCTGAGCAAAGGGGGTGCCGGGACGAAGCGCCACTCCCGCCCGAGCACCCTGGGCGCGAATATTGCGGGCGATGGTCGCCGGAGCCGTAGCTGCTTCCAGGTGAAAGGTGACCGAAAACACGCCCATCTCGGCAAACTGCGGTGCCCAGCGGTCGGGGTCGGCGATCATCAGATGCAAATCAAGCGGCAGCTTGTTCAGTGATTGCAGTCGCTCCACCATCGGTTGACCCATTGTGAGGTTCGGTACGAAATGGTTGTCCATCACGTCCACATGCGCGGCATCGGCGGTGGCGATGCGATCAAACTCGTGTGCAAAGTTCGCGAAGTCGGCGGCAAGAATAGAGGGCTGAATACGCACATCGGTCATGGGGTTGAGCCTACTCGGCCGGCTCACCATCCGCGGCTATGCGCCCGGTTTGCGCAGCAAGGCCAGGAACATCGCATCGGTGCCGTGCCGGTGCGGCCACAGCTGCACCGCCGTGCCCTCACCCATTTGCCGCGGCACAAGATCGAGTTCTGGAGCGAGGGCAAGGCAGGTTTCAACCGCATCCAACACAGTTGCCGGATGGGTACGCAGCACGCGCCGCACCACGGCCGCGGTTTCAGCAAGGTGCGGCGAGCAGGTGACGTAGGCAATCACCCCGCCCGGTTTTGTTGCGGTGATCGCGGCGGCCAGCAGCTCCTCTTGCAGCTGCGTGAGTTCGGCGATGTCTTCGGGGCGTTTGCGCCAGCGCGCCTCGGGACGACGACGCAGCGCGCCAAGGCCGAAGCATGGCACATCCACCAGCACTCGGTCGAAGCTATCGGGTTGCTGGGCATACTCGCGGCCGTCACGTTCGGTAACCGGCGGCAGCTCGGTCTCGGGATAGAGCGGGCGCAACGCGTCGCGCACGAGTTTGGCTCGAGCGGGCGTTATCTCGTTGGCTTGAAAATCAGCACCGTGGCACAGCGCTTCGGCTGCGAGCAGGGCTGTTTTGCCGCCAGGGCCGGCGCACAGATCAAGAATCCGCTCCCCCGCCGCAATCGGTGTGATGTGTGCCAGGGCGAGCGCCACCAGTTGCGAGCCAGCATCCTGTACCCGCACCGTGCCTTCTCGCACCGGCGGGAAATCAAGCGGGTCTCCGTGGCTGAGTCGCAGTGCCGTGGGGCTTGCGACCTCAGCAGTCAGCGTCTCGGGATGCGCGGCCAGCAGATTGTCACGCTCGGCAAGGCCCGGAAGGGCTACAAGTTGCACGGCCGGGTTGTCATTGTCGGCGGCCAAGAGGGCTGCGAGCTCAGTCGTTCGGCCTTCAATATCGAGCGCGTCGCGAAACGCTCGCACAATCCACTCGGGATGGGAATGCTCGACAGCCATTCGATCAACCGGGTCGGGGTGCGCGGCCAGCACCTCGGTATGCCACTGTTCGGGGGTGCGTTCAGCGATGCGCCGCAGGATGGCGTTGATAAAGCCGACCGCACCTCGCGAACCGCGCGCTGACGCTACGGTCACGGTCTCATTCACTGCGGCATGGGTCTTGGTGCGCATTCCCAATAGCTGATGTGCACCAAGACGCAGCGCGTTCTTCGCGAGCGTGTCGATTTCGGTGACGGCGCGATGCGCGGCGAGCGCGATGACGGCATCGTAGTAGCCGATCAGCCGCAGTGTGCCGTAGGTGAGCTCGGTCGCCAGCGCCGCGTCGACGCCCGTGACGCCGGCGGCGTCAAGCCGCGGACGCAACAGCAGGTTCGCATAGGCGTCGTCGCGTTCAACAGCGACCAGCACATCGAGCGCCACCAGTCGCGGGTTTGATTCGGCAACCTGCGCACGGCGACGCTGCCCACCGCGGCGCTGGTCGCGGTTGCGCTTGTTGCCCGTGGGATGAGCGGGCGAAGTACCGTGATTGCGCCCGCTGTGGGGCCCTCGTGGCGACCACTGCAACCCGCTCATCCAAGCATCACCGACTCGGTGCGGCGGCCGCGGAACCAGTCTGCGGCATTCATGGCGGTTTTACCGGCAGGCTGCACGCGCACGAGTTCAAGTGCCCCGTTACCGGTGCCGACGAGTACTCGGTCTGCGTCTAGGCACACCTGTGCCGGTTGCAGTGTCGCTTGCGTTTGGGCACGCCGCGCCTCGTGTATTTTGAATCGCGCTCCGTCGAGCTCGGTGCTCGCCCCGGGTTCTGGGGTGGCACCGCGAATGGTCGCATACACCCGCTCGGCATCGAGCCGCCAATCGATTTCGCCATCGGCAACGCTCAGCTTGGCCGCATGTGTCGGTGACCCCTGCTGGGGGGTTGCCACCGCTTCACCACGGGAAAGCGCGTCGACAGTTGCGAGCACGTCTTGAGCGCCAAGCTGCGCCAGCCGGGTAAGTAATTCGCCGGCGGTTTCGTCAGCGCCGATGGGTTCGGGACGGTTCACGAAAGTCGGGCCCGTGTCTAGCCCTGCCCCAAGCTGGAACACGGCAATGCCGCTTTCCCGCTCTCCCGCCAGCACTGCCCGCTGTACGGGGGCTGCGCCGCGCCATTTTGGTAGCTGCGAAAAATGCAGGTTGATCCACCCCAGCCGCGGCGTCGAGAGCAGCGGTTCGCGCACAATACCGCCGTAGGCGACGATCACCCCCAGGTCGGGTTGTAGTTCGGTCAGCTGCGCCGTGACCTGATCGTCGAGTCGGTTCGTGCGAATCAGCGGTAGCTCAAGATCGAGCGCGAGCGCCGAAACCGGTGAGGGCGTGCGCACGCGTTTGCGTCCGCGCGGGGCGTCTTCGCGGCTGATCACCGCGACAATTTCGTGTTCGGATGCGGCGAGGGTTTCGAGAGTGGGCACCGCGGCTTCGGGTGTGCCGGCTACAACAAGTCGCATAGTGTTCTAGGGTACTCCGCTGTTCGCGCCGACCTGGCTACGGGTCGTGATCGGGCGAGACGTTCGTGGGGTGAGCCCCAGATGCGGCGAACATATTGATCGGGAGCTGCCCGCTGGCTACGCGAAAACTTCGTAATCGTCGAAGTGCACCCGCAACGTCGATGCGGCGCCGCGGCCGCCGACCCCGCGTCGGGCGGTCGCCTGCACCACCAGCTCGGTCTTTATTGCGGCCGCCACAGCCGAGCCGACACGGTACCCAAAACGCAGCGTCGCCCGATGCAGTTTGGGATCTTCTTCATCTGGGAGGGGGCCGAGTATCGATACCTCGCGAAGCTGCAGATCTCGGATGCGTCGCAGCGCCGCATCCACTTCTCGTTGAGTACCGCGAACGGTTGCCACACGCACGGACGGTGGGAACTCGAGCTCGCGCCGCTGTTCGAGTTCAGCATCCACTATGGGCGCCTGCTGCCAGTGCTGCAATGCCTCTACCGGCGGCGAAACCGCACCTGTGATCGCGACAATCGCACCATCCGCTGATAGCGCTGCCGCGTTCGACCACACGCGCAGTGCATCAACCACGGTGTCGAGCGCCTCGCGTGCCAGGGCGAACTCGGCATCCAGTAACAGCACCGCCCGGTAGCCGTCTTCGGCAATCGGTTCAGCGCCGTGCGTTGCCACCACCAGCGCCGGTGTGGCACCGATCGTCACCTGCCGCTGTTGCGCATCCGCAACCACCACGGGCACGCCGGGAAAGGCACGGCCAAGTTCTTCGGCGGTGCGCTCATGCCCCACCAATCCGGCACGTAATTCGTTGCCGCCGCACTCGCCACAGTGCCAATCCGGCTGAATCGCACCACACACACGGCACGAAACGGGCGCCGAGTCAGAGCTCTGGATGAGTTCGCCCGCGCAACTTTTGCAGCGGGCAATCTCGCGACAGTCCGCGCAGCGCAGCCTGGGACGATAGCCCGCGCGCCCCACCTGCACCAGAACGGGTCCATCGCGCAGGGCACGACTGGCAGTCTGCCACGCGAATTCGGGGATGCGGGCCGCGCGCGCTGCGGCATCATCTCCTATCGTTGCGGCGGCCGGGATAACCCGCGGCTGGGCCGGCCCCGGTGCGGTCAATTCGGTGAGCCAACCCGATGCAACCAGCCGCCGGGCTTCGAGTGAAGGCGTGTGCGCCGCAAGCACCACGGCACAGCCCTGCATCGTCGCGCGCATCAGGGCCACTTCGCGAGTGTGTGGATAGGGTGCATGCGGTTCGCGGTAGCTTTCATCACCGTCGTCCCACATTGCAATCAGTCCCAGCGAGTGGGCCGGTGCCCATACTGCCGCGCGAGTGCCCACAATCACCTGCGGGATCGGCTCGAGCGCACGCAAAAACTGTTCGTAGCGCGGCATCGGTTTCAGTTGCGAATCGAACCGCCGCAGCAGTTCGGCAGGGACGCGCCGTTCGAGTGCTGCGAATATCAGTTCAACATCACGAAAATCAGGTACGAGCACAATCGCCGACTCTCCGCGAGCGAGGGTCGTTGCGGCGAGATCTGCGAGCGCCCCCATGGCCCGCGGCTCGTGACCAGAAACACCCACCGGTGTGTGCAACGCAAATCTGATCTCGGGTTTGAGGATGGCATCAGCCCAAGGCGCTGCTGTCACCTCGGCACGGGGGTTCGGTATTACGCCGGTGTCCGGGCTTTCGGTGGTATCGCCGCAGACGGGCGTTTGTGATGCTGCCAGGCGTCTGGCCCGCTCGCCCGATTCATCATCCAGCCAGCGCTGCTCAAGCTGGGCTGAATGCTTCGGTATCGCCAAACGCAGCACATCAGCGAGTGTGCCTGCTTGCCGGTCGGCTACAGCGCGAGCAAGCTGTACGAGTTCATCGGTAAGCACACGGGCTTCGCTTACTACCGAGTCGATTTCAGAGAGCTTGCCCGAGAACTCGGCTTCGTCGGCAACACCGAGCACCCAGCCCGAGATGATTCGTCGCTCGGCTCGCAGCGGCACTTTCACTCGCACACCGGGCACGGCCGAGTGCGTGAGCGTCGCCGGGATCGCATACTCGAATACCCGGTCCAGCTGCGGCAGCGGAGAGTCAATCGCAATCCGCGCGACGGCTGCCACGGCTATCCGATGGCTCGCTGCAGGGCCGCAACCCGGTCGGTGCGTTCCCAGGTGAAGTCGGGAAGTTCGCGTCCGAAGTGGCCGTAGTTTGAGGTTTGGCGATAGATGGGGCGAAGCAGCTGCAGGTCGCGAATGATCGCGGCTGGGCGCAGGTCGAACACTTCACGCACCGCGGCGATGATTTTTTCGGGTTCGACCGTGTGCGTATCAAAGGTTTCGCAGTACAACCCCACCGGTTGCGCCGAACCGATTGCATAGGCGACCTGGAACTCAACACGCTTGGCAAAGCCAGCGGCCACCACGTTTTTTGCCACCCAGCGCATCGCATAGGCAGCCGAGCGGTCAACCTTCGAAGGGTCTTTCCCGCTGAAAGCGCCACCACCGTGACGCGCCATACCACCGTAGGTGTCAACGATTATCTTGCGACCGGTGAGGCCGGCGTCGGCAGCGGGGCCACCCAGTTCAAAGCCACCCGATGGATTAATGAGCAGGCGAGTGTTTGACGAGTCGAGCTCCACCCGGTCAAGCACCGGACGAATCACCTCGCGTTCGAGATCCTCGGCAAGCTGCGCCTGCTCAACTTTGCCGTGCTGCGTCGAAATCACGATTGTCTCGACAGTTTTCGGCACATCCCCGTCATAACCACAGGTCACCTGGGTCTTGCCATCGGGGCGCAGATACGGCAGCGTGCCGTTTTTTCGCACCTCGGTGAGGCGTTCGCTAAGCCGGTGTGCCAACCAGATCGGTAGCGGCATGAGTTCGGGCGTTTCATCGGTGGCGTAGCCGAACATGATGCCCTGGTCGCCGGCTCCCAGCCGGGCGATCTCATCATCCGAGTCGCCATCACGCACCTCAAGTGCGTGATCGACACCGGTAGCGATCTCTTCCGACTGGCTGCCAATCGACACCGAAACGCCGCACAGTCGGCCGTCAAAACCGAGATCCGAGCTGGTGTATCCGATATCGCAAATGGTTTGACGCACGATACCGGCCACATCCGCGTAACCGGTGGTGCGCATCTCACCTGCCACGTGCACCTGGCCGGTTGTCACCATGGTCTCAACTGCGACACGGGCAGCGGGGTCTTGTTCGAGTAGCGAGTCGAGAATGCCATCCGAGATGAGATCGCAGATCTTATCGGGGTGGCCTTCGGTTACCGACTCGGAGGTAAACAGTCGAAGTTCGGACATGTAGATCACCTTCCCTGGGAGTGCACGGCAGCTGCCGTGTGGGAGAACTTTGTGAATGGGTTGGGTCACCCAGCGCTGCGCTGAACAACCGCATCTAGGATGACATCTGCCGCCGACATTTTGTCGGCTTCGTGGTCGGCAATGACGCTGCCGGTTTCGTCAATGATTTGCACTCGATTGTGATCGCTCTGGAACCCTTCGTGCCAGCCAACTCGGTTGAGCACGAGCAGATCGCAGCCCTTACGTTCACGCTTGCGGCGCGCAATTTCAAGCCGTTCGGTGTCATCCGCTTCGGTTTCGGCAGCGAACCCCACGAGCGTTTGCCCGGGCACCCGGGCGGTAACGAGCTGGCGCAAAATGTCAGGGTTTTTAGTGAATGTGAGCGTGAGCGCGTCACCGGTAGCCTCTTTTTTGATCTTGCCGCCCTCGACACGCTCGGGACGAAAATCAGCGACGGCAGCGGCCATAATGATGATCTCGTTGCGCGGGGCCAGCTCGGCGGCGGCGGTCGCCATCTGTTCGGCCGTTGATACCCGTACCACGCTGATGCCATCAGGCACCGGGATCTCAAGGTTCGCGGCAATAAGCGTTACCTCGGCCCCGCGAGCGAGCGCGCGCGTGGCGAGAGCGACTCCCTGTCTACCGGATGAACGGTTGCCAAGGAAGCGCACCGGGTCGATCGGTTCTCGGGTGCCGCCGGCGGTAATCAGCACTCGACGGCCGCTGAGATCGCGAGCCTGTTCATCCTCAATCGCTCGCCGCTTTGCCGAACGCGCGGCGGTCAGGATACTCGCCACGATAGTTTCGGTCTCGGCAAGTCGCCCCGGCCCCTCGTCTCCCCCGGTGAGCGCCCCCGCCTCGGGGCCGACAATGACCGTGCCGCGTTCTTCAAGGCGCAGAATATTTGCCTGGGTGGCCGGGTGCTGCCACATTTCGGTGTGCATCGCGGGCGCGACAACCAGTGGAGACCGGGAGGCGAGCACGGTGTTGCCGAGTAGATCGTCGGCCATACCCGCAGCAAACCTCGCAATGCTGTTCGCCGTAGCTGGCACCACCGCGATCACATCCGCTTGCTGCCCGAGTGCTACATGACGCACCTGGGCCACGCCGTCATAGAGGTCGGTGTGCAGCGGATTGCGGCTAATCGCCTCGAGGGTGGGGGCGCCAACGAACTTCAATGCGTGTTCGGTAGCGATCACATCGACGTGGTGGCCAAGCAGCACGAGCGAGCGAATTACCGAAACCGCCTTATAGGCGGCAATTCCGCCCGTGACACCGATGATGATGCGCAATGGTCGCGCATCATCATGCCGTGGGTCACGCTGCTCCACCACCACGCCGCTCCTATCGAGTTATTGCTATTGCGCGGGGGTTACCGGGTCGTCTCCGAAGTCGATGAGGTCATCGAGATCGGCGACTGCGGCCTCGGGCGCAGGCTCACGCATGACGAGCTTGTTCTGGTTAATCTCGTGCAGCGCAATCGACAGCGGTTTATCGTCGACGTTCGAGTCGACCAGCGGTCCAACAGTGTCAAACACGGTGCCATCTTGCAGATCGCTGTAGTAGTCGTTGATCTGGCGAGCCCGCTTCGAAGCGAAAATAACCAGTTCGTACTTGTTCGACACGCGCTGCAGCAGTTCGTCGATTGGCGGGTCGATGATGCCCTTGGGTTTCTCAATCATTTGTGATTTCCTTCGTCAAGTCCCATGAGGTGCAAGACCTCGTTTGCAGCTTCCGCAACGGATGAGTTCACAACGTACGCGTCGAACTCGTTCACGGATGCCAGCTCAACCTTCGCGGTCTGAAGGCGGCGCTCTTGCTCTTCGGCCGATTCAGTGCCACGGCCAATGAGTCGACGCACCAGTTCATCCCAGCTCGGGGGCGCCAAAAACACCAGTCTAGCCTCCGGCATGCGCTCTTTCACCTGACGCGCGCCCTGCAGATCAATTTCGAGCAGCACAGGCTGTGCTTTTGCCAGCCGTTCGCGCAGTGGTTCTGCTGGGGTGCCGTAGCGGTGTGCGTTGTGCACCGTGGCGTATTCGAGCAGCTCGTTGTCGGCGATGAGCCGGTCAAACTCGGCTTCGTCCACGAAGTAATAGTCAATCCCCTCGCGTTCACCCGGACGAGGTTTGCGCGTGGTTGCCGAAACCGAGATATGCACATCCGGGTAGTTATCGCGGATATATTTCGCAACCGTGCCCTTGCCAACAGCAGTGGGCCCGGCGAGCACGATCACGCGCGGTTCGGGGGGCGAGGCAGCCTCCCACTCAAGCAGGAACTGCCGCAGCCGCTCACGCTGCTGTTTACCCAGCCCGCCAAGTTTTTTCACCGGTGAGATTTCGAGCCGCTCCAGGATGCGGGTCGACTTGGTCTCGCCGATATGCGGGATTGCGCGCAAAAACTGCGGCACCCGCATCGTGGCCGCCGGATGCTGTGGCGTGTTGGTGCGCAGGGCGGCGGCCAACACATCCACCGGCCGGGCCGCACCCGAGGCAAGCCGACGCTTTACCTCGGCGCGCGCCCTTCGAGCTTCGACCGCCTTTTTCGAGGCTTCAACCCGGTCGACTGGTGGTGGAGTTTGCGATTTCATTTGAATGCCTGCCGCAACAGTTCGTTGTGGTGATCAATCGCCGCATCCAGGCCCTCGAGTCCGTCACCGAGGATTGAACGCGACGCGTTAACAATCACATTCTCTGCTGATTTCCCGAAGATCTCCTTGACGTCTTCGAAACGCGCGCCCTGGTGGCCGAATCCCGGTGCCAGAATCGGCGTGTCGGGTTCGACGGCCAGATCATCCACATCGATACCGAGCAGTTCTTGGTCGACCGTGGCCCCGAGTACCACACCGATCGAGCCCTTCTCACGACCGGCGTAGTGCTCACGATTCCACTGTGCGGCCCGGGCGGCAATACCACCGGCGACGGTGCGACCCTCCTGGGAGCCGCGAACCCGCATCGCGGTCTGCACCGAGGCCGATTCGGGGTTGGAGGTTGCGGCCAGCACAAACAGCCCCTTGTGGTATTTTTCGGCCTTTGCGAGCGGGCTGCTAAGCGTGTCAAAACCCTGATACGAGTTCATGGTCATCGCGTCTGCTTCAAGCGGCATGCCGGGAGTGAGCCAGGCTTCCGCGTAGGCGTCGAGCGTGGAACCGACATCACCGCGCTTGACATCGGCGATCACGAGCAGCCCGGCTGCGCGGGCAGCTTCGAAAACGTCTTCAAGCACGCGGTAGCCGTTGGCACCGAATCGCTCGTAGAACGCAACCTGCGGTTTCACGATGCCAACTCGGCCCTGCAGTGCTTCAATGACGCGCAGTCCAAACTCGTGCGCTCCCACCGCCGATACCGGCAGCTGCCAGCGTTCGAGCAGATAGGTGTGCGGGTCGATACCGACACAGAGGTGGCCGTACTTATCGGTCGTTTCAGCGAGCCGTTCACCAAATGTCTTCGCGGTTGTCACCGGTTTACCTTTCGTCGCTCGTTGTATTCCTGCAGCGCAGTCACTTCCAGCCCGTCGTGCAGTGCGCGGAACGAGCCAACCGCAGCGTGCAGTTCCGACATTGTGGTGAAGATCGGAATATCGGCCGTTACTGCTGCGGTGCGGATCTGGTATCCGTCACCTCGCGACGAGGCACCCGAGGGTGTGTTGATGACCATATCGACCTCGCCGGCCTGGATCATCTCGACAATATTCGGGCGGCTATCGTCCGCGTCCTCAGTATCTGTCTCGCCGGTGAACTTACCAACCAGCTTGGCGGCAATGCCGTGCCGGTACAGCACCTTTGCGGTGCCGTCGGTGGCGTAGATCTCGAAGCCCAGGTTGATGAGTTCCATAATGGGACTGACAATGGCGCCCTTGTCGCGGTCATTAACCGAAACGAACACGGTACCCCGCTCGGGCAGTCCGCCATAGGCTGCGAGCTGGCTCTTTGCGAAGGCAAGCGGGAAGTTCTTGTCGATTCCCATGACCTCACCGGTCGAACGCATTTCGGGCGAAAGCAGTGTGTCGACAATCGATCCTTCAAGCGTGCGGAACCGCTTGAAGGGCAGCACCGCCTCTTTCACTGCCACCGGCGTGTCGAGCGGCAGAATCGTGCCATCGCCCTCGCGGAGCAGCAGCCCCTCGGCGCGCAATTCGGCGATAGTGGCACCGGCCATCACGCGCGCAGCTGCCTTGGCCAGTTGCGTGCCGAGTGCCTTCGAAACAAACGGCACGGTACGTGAGGCACGCGGATTGGCTTCGAGCACATAAAGTCGCCCCGCTCCGATAGCAAACTGCACGTTGAGCAGGCCTCGCACGCCAACACCCGCCGCGATCCGCAGCGTCGCTTCGCGCACCTGGCGCAATCGCGCGTCGCTGAGCGTGATTGCCGGAAGCGTACAGGCCGAGTCGCCCGAGTGAATACCCGCCTCTTCAATGTGTTCCATGATGCCGCCGATGTAGAGCTCTTCGCCATCAAATAGCGCGTCGACATCGATTTCGGTGGCGTCGTCAAGAAAACGGTCTACCAGCAGCGGGTGATCGGCTGTAACAATACCCTGGTCGGCGATGCGGTCGAAATAGTCATCGAGCTGTTCATTTGAGTAGATGATTTCCATACCTCGACCACCCAGCACGAAGCTCGGACGCACTAGCACCGGGTAGCCGATGCGGTTGGCCACCTCATGGGCTCCGGTCCGGTTGGTTGCGGTGCCGTTTGCCGGTGCGGCCAAGCCAGCATCGTCGAGGATGCGCGCGAATTGACCGCGCTCTTCAGCGCTGTCGATTGCATCCGGGCTGGTACCGAGAATCGGCACACCCGCTGCCTGTAGGCCGTTGGCGAGCCCCAGCGGGGTTTGGCCACCGAGCTGCACGATCACGCCTTTCAGCGTGCCCGAGGCGCGCTCGGCATCGATCACCTCGAGTACGTCTTCGAGTGTCAGCGGCTCGAAGTAGAGCCGGTCGGAAGTGTCGTAGTCGGTCGAGACAGTTTCGGGGTTGCAGTTGACCATGATGGTCTCGTACCCGGCGTCAGCCAGTGCGAACGAGGCGTGCACGCACGAATAGTCGAACTCAATCCCCTGACCGATCCGATTCGGCCCCGAGCCCAGAATGATGATTTTCTCACGGTCACTGGGTGCCACCTCGGTTTCGAGGTCGTAGCTCGAATAGTGATAGGGCGTGAATGCCGGGAACTCTCCCGCGCAGGTGTCAACGGTCTTGTACACGGGAATGATGCCGCTATTGCGGCGGATGGCGCGCACTTCGGCCTCGGTGAGTCCGCGCAGCTCGGCAAGCTGAGCATCCGAAAAACCGTGACGCTTCGCCAACCGCAGCGTGGGTGCATCCAGTACCTCAACTGAGCGCACCTGTTCGGCAATTTCGTTAATGAGCGCGATCTGGTCGAGGAACCAGGGGTCAATCTTGGTCGCATCAAAAACTTGCTCGACTGTGGCACCCTTTGACATGGCAATCTGCACATCGACGATCCGACCGTCGGTGGGAGTCTTGATGATTTCCAGCAGCTCATCAACGGTGCGGTCATCATCGACCCAGGTGAATGATGAGCCGCGTTTTTCGAGCGAGCGTAGTGCCTTCTGCAGCGCCGTGGTGAAATTACGGCCAATCGCCATGGCCTCACCCACCGATTTCATAGTGGTGGTGAGGGTGGGGTCGGCCGCCGGGAATTTTTCAAAATTGAACCGCGGAACCTTGACGACCGTGTAATCGATGGCCGGTTCAAAGCTTGCCGGAGTTTCGCGAGTGATGTCGTTGGCGATCTCATCGAGACGGTAACCGATGGCCACCTTCGCGGCAATTTTTGCGATCGGGAAGCCGGTGGCTTTCGAGGCCAGCGCCGATGAACGTGAGACTCGAGGATTCATTTCGATCACGATGACGCGACCGTTGCTGGGGTCGACCGCGAACTGGATATTGCAGCCACCGGTGTCGACGCCAACAGCACGAATGATGGCAATACCCACATCGCGCAGCTTTTGATATTCGGCGTCGGTGAGGGTCAGTGCCGGTGCTACGGTGATCGAGTCACCGGTGTGCACACCAACCGGGTCAACGTTTTCAATCGAGCAGATCACCACCGTGTTGTCGGCAGCATCACGCATAAGTTCGAGCTCATACTCTTTCCACCCGAGAATCGACTCTTCAAGCAGCACCTCGCTGGTGGGCGACGAGAGCAGCCCGTCTTCAACGATGCGGACGAGCTCTTCTTCATCGTGCGCGAAGCCAGAACCGAGGCCGCCCATCGTGAACGAGGGGCGCACCACCAGCGGGTAGCCGAGGTCGGCGGCGAAGGCTTTGGCCTCTTCGACGGTGTGGGCGATATGAGAGCGGGCCACGTCGGCACCGCACTCGAGCACCAGGTCTTTGAACTCCTGCCGGTCTTCACCGCGACGAATCGCATCGATATTGGCGCCGATGAGTTCGACACCGTGCTTTTCGAGCAGGCCGAGTTCGTGCAGCTTCATGGCCGCATTGAGTGCGGTCTGGCCGCCGAGCGTCGGCAAAATAGCGTCGGGACGCTCACGCAGGATGATTTTTTCGATCACTTCGGGAGTGATCGGCTCAACATAGGTGGCGTCGGCGAAGTCGGGGTCGGTCATAATCGTCGCCGGGTTCGAGTTGAGCAAAATTACTCGCACGCCCTCTTCTCGAAGCACGCGGCACGCCTGGGTGCCGGAGTAGTCAAACTCTGCTGCCTGACCGATAACAATCGGGCCCGAGCCGATGACGAGTACTGAATTGATGTCGTTGCGCTTTGGCATAGGTTCGTCGGCTCCTCGTTAGTTGTGCTGTTTTTCGGCTTTGGCGGCCACGACCATGTCACGGAAGCGGTCAAAAAGCGGTGATGCATCGTGCGGCCCCGACGCGGCCTCGGGGTGGAACTGCACCGAAAATGCCGGGATGTCGAGGCAGCGCAGCCCCTCGACCACCTGGTCGTTGAGCCCGATGTGGCTCACCTCTACCCGGCCAAGACCCGCCGGTGAGTCGACCGGCCCGTCAAGGGGCACGTCGACCGCGAAGCCGTGGTTTTGCGCGGTGATCTCGACCTTGCCGGTGACGGTGTCACGCACGGGTTGGTTAATGCCGCGGTGACCGAATGGCAGCTTATAGGTGTCGAAACCGAGTGCTCGACCCAGCAGCTGATTACCAAAGCAGATCCCCATGAATGGATAGCCCTCGCGCAGCAGTTCGCGCAGCAGCTGTGCCTGCGCATCGTTGGCTTCGGGGTCGCCGGGGCCGTTTGAATAAAAAATCGCGTCGGCGCCGGTCGCGCGCACATCATCGGCGGTGGCGTCGGCAGGCAGCACGTGCACATCAAAACCGCGGTAGTTGAGGTTGCGGATTGTGGCGGTTTTTACGCCCAGGTCGAGCAGTGCCACTACCCCGATGCGCTCGCTGCCGGTGTGTTCGACAACATAGGTGGCATCGGTGGTGACCCGATCGGAAAGATAGCGCCCGGCCATCTCAGGCTGGGCCTGCACGCGCTCAAGCTGCTCAGCTTCGGCAATGTTCAGCGCCTCGCCGCTAAACACGCCGGCACGCATTGCGCCCCGGTCGCGAATTTTGCGGGTGAGCGCGCGAGTGTCGACATCGCTGATCCCAACGATGCCGCTGTCGACGAGCGCGCTTTCGAGGTCGCCCTGTGCCCGCCAATTCGACACCACCCGGCTGGGGTCGCGAATCACATAGCCTGCCGGCCAAAACCCGGCCGATTCCATGTCTTCATCATTCACGCCGGTGTTGCCGATGTGGGGTGCGGTCTGCACCACAATCTGGCCCGCATAGCTCGGGTCAGAGAGGGTTTCTTGGTAGCCGGTCATACCGGTGGTGAACACCAGTTCTCCGTAGCGCTCACCGCGAGCTCCATAGGCAAGACCTTCATAGCGGGTGCCGTCTTCAAGGACGAGGACGGCTGGTTCGGTGCGAATCATGCGTGCTCCTGGGTGTGCGTGTGCGAGATGAGTGAGGTCAGCGCGTCGAGCAGAGCTTGGCGCTCACCGGGGTGGACGACGCGGAAGTAGGTTTCAACTGAGTGATCGGGGTCGATGTGCCAGCGAATGACCAGCAGGCCGTCGCGTTCGACAGCGCGGTCGATGGTCGCCTGTGCGCGGGCAATCGTCTCGATGCGGTCAACGGGGATAAAAAAGGGGCGGGCTGCAGAAATACCGATGGCAACACCACTGGGATGCACCTCAACGGTTGCGCGACCCCGATACGCCAGCGGTGGCACAACGATGCGTTCGAGTGCCCGCCCGGTTTCGGAAGTGGCGACATAGTGCACATCGTCGAGTGCGTACAGCGGTTCGCCAAGCCCGGCCGGCAATTGCGGTGGTTCGGCAATATCACGCTGCTTGCGCATCCGATGCCGCCAACCGAACAGCATGAGTAGCAGTACCGCTGCGCAGCAGCCAAGGATAACGACGGTGGTGAGCAGCACGGTCGTTGGCACTAGCGCTCCCCCTCGCTGGCCAGCTGCGAGCGGCGAGCGGCTCGCAGTGTGTCGGCGTCAACCACTTCGCCATCGCGAACTGTGGGCACGCCGCGATAAATCGTGGTGTGTACCCGGCCGGGCAATGTCAGCCCAAGATAGGGCGAGTTCACCGATTTACCGGCCAAATCAGCCTCGGTGAAAACACTCGAAGTTTCGGCATCGTACAGCACCACATTCGCGAGCTGGCCGGCCTCCAGAGGCTGTCCAGCATCCGTCGCCTGACCAATTCGCGCGGGAGTTTCGCTCATCACGCGGGCAACCCCGCGCCAGTCGAGCCGTCCGGTGTTCACCATCGTGGCGTGCACGATGCGCAGGGCAGATTCCAGCCCCACCATGCCCATTGAGGCGAAGTCCCATTCGGTCTGCTTCGAATCGTTAGGGTGCGGCGCGTGGTCGGTGCCGACGATGTCAATGGTGCCGTCAGCAAGGGCATCACGCAGCGCCTCCACATCGTCCTCGGTGCGCAGCGGCGGGTTCACCTTGTAGCGGGCATCAAAGCCGCGCACTTTTTCTTCGGTGAGCAGCAGGTGGTGCGGCGTGACCTCGGCGGTGATCTGAATACCGCGGGCCTTCGCGAACCGCACCACGTCAACCGATGCGCGCGTAGACAGGTGGCACACGTGCACGCGCGAACCAACCTGCTCGGCAAGCAGTGCGTCACGGGCGATGATCGAGCTTTCGGCGGCGCCCGGCCAACCGCCAAGACCCAGTTCAGCACTGAGTGCGCCCTCGTTCATCTGGGCACCCTCGGTGAGTTTCGGGTCTTGTGCGTGCTGGGCCACAACACCGTCAAACGCCTTCACATATTCGAGTGCCCGGCGCATGATGAGCGGATCAAACACGCATTTACCGTCGTCGCTGAATACGCGCACTCGGGCACGCGAGTTGGCCATCGAGGCGAGTTCAGCGAGCTGTTCCCCCTGCTGGCCGACGGTTACTGCGCCGATCGGATGCACATCGGCGTATCCGGCCTCGCGGCCCAGCGCCCACACTGCCTCCACCACGCCGGCGGTGTCTTGCACCGGCTGCGTGTTCGGCATGGCAAATACCGTGGTGAACCCACCCCTGGCGGCAGCTCGACTACCGGTGAGCACAGTTTCGCTCGATTCAAACCCGGGTTCGCGCAGGTGCACGTGCAGGTCGACGAGCCCCGGCAGGGCAATCAGCCCGGCGCCATCGATAATTTCGTCGGCGGTTTCGATGCTGCCGGCAGGAGCGATTTGTGCGATGCGGTCGCCCTCAATCAGCAAGTCTTGAGCGGTCTCGCCACAGGGGCGAACATTACGAATCAGGATGCTCATGGTTAATTAGTGCCTTCTTTCACGCCCGAGCACAGCAGGTAGAGAGCGGCCATACGCACGCTCACACCGTTGGCCACCTGCTCGAGCACAGTGGCCTGTTTCGAATCGGCAGCGGCCGATGAAATTTCAAGCCCGCGGTTCATCGGGCCCGGATGCATCACCACAGCGCTTTCCGGCAGCGAGCGGAATCGCTGTTCGGTCAGCCCCCACATCCGCGCGTATTCGCGAGTGTGGGGGAAGAATGCAGCACGCATCCGCTCGGCCTGAATGCGCAGCATCATGACCGCGTCGGGTTTACGCGCCAGCGCCGCATCGAGGTCGTAGCCAGTGGTGGCGGGCCAGTGGTCGAATTCGCCGGGCAGCAGTGTCGGCGGTCCAACGAGCTCAACCTCGGCACCGAGCGCCCCGAGCAGCCACACATTTGAGCGGGCCACACGCGAGTGCAGCACATCGCCCACGATCACCACGCGCGCTCCGTCAAGCCCGCGGCCGCGCGCATTGTCGCCGTGCAGCCGGCGGCGCAACGTGAACGCATCCAGCAGCGCCTGGGTGGGGTGTTCGTGGCAGCCGTCGCCGGCGTTAATGATCGGCGCGTTAATCCAGCCGCGTTCGGCAAGCATCTGTGCCGCGCCTGATGCCGGGTGACGAATGACCACCGCATCCGCCCCCACAGCGTGCAGCGTCTGCGCCGTGTCTTTGAGCGATTCGCCCTTTGAAACGCTCGATCCTTTGGCGGCAAAATTGATGACATCCGCGCTGAGCCGTTTTTCGGCCGCCTCGAACGAGATGCGGGTGCGGGTGGAGTCTTCATAAAAGAGATTCACCACGGTGACACCGCGCAGCGCGGGGAGTTTTTTCACCTCGCGGTCTTGGGTGGCGGCCATATCCTCGGCCGTATCAAGCAGCAAAATCGCTTCTTCGCGCGTGAGCGTGGCGGTTGAGATGAGGTGTCGCACTATCGTTCATCCTCGCTGTCTCGAATCACAACCGCATCCTCGCCACCGTCAATTTCTTGCAGCAGCACATCGATGCGTTCACTTCGAGCGCTCGGCAGGTTTTTGCCAACAAAATCGGCGCGAATCGGTAGTTCGCGGTGGCCACGGTCGACGAGCACCGCCAGCCGCACCGCGCTCGGGCGGCCGATATCGCTGATGGCGTCGAGCGCCGCGCGAATTGTGCGGCCCGAGTAGAGCACATCGTCGACGAGCACCACTGTGCGGCCGTCAATTCCCGAGGCCGGGATGCTGGTGGGGTGGGCCACCGTGATGCTGCGGCGTCGCAGGTCGTCCCGGTACATAGATACGTCGAGCGAGCCGACAAAGTCGTCTCCCAGCTCCTCGGCGTCATCGCCGCAGATTTGCTGAAGATTGGCTCCGATGCGCTGCGCGAGCGGAACACCGCGGGTGGGAATTCCCAGCAGTACAAGCCCCTCGGGCCCCTGGTTCGCTTCGAGAATCTGATGCGAGATTCGCATCAGCGCGCGCGACACATCGCCGGATTGCAGCACGGTGCGTTCGGCCAAGGTCGACCCCCTTCCCCGCCTCACTGGACGGCCATTAAAGGATGATCAGAACGGCATTCATCCTATCATCGCTCCGGCACGGCCAGCCGCTAGGCTGCTGTTGTGTCCGGACTCATTGCACTGCTCGACGATATCGCCGCACTCGCCAAACTCACGGCCGCAAGCCTCGACGATGTGGGTGCACTCACCGCAAAAGCAAGCGCCAAAGCTGCCGGTGTGGTCATTGACGACGCCGCCGTCACACCACAGTATGTGCGGGGTCTGGAACCAAAACGCGAGCTCCCGATCATCTGGAAGATCACCAGGGGTTCGCTGGTCAACAAATTGCTGATCATCCTGCCGGCGCTGCTGCTACTCAACTGGCTGGCACCGTGGGTACTGCCGTGGCTGCTCATTCTCGGCGGCACCTATCTCGCATTTGAGGGCGCCGAAAAGGTGTGGCACAAGCTGCTGCACCGCGACGAGCAGCCGCTTGCCGAAGCTGCGGCCGCCGCCGAAACAGATGCCGACACCGAAAAACGCGTTGTTTCGGGCGCCATCCGCACCGACTTCATTCTCAGCGCCGAAATCATGGTGATCGCCATGAATGAGGTGCGCATGGACAACTGGATGCTGATGGCGATCGTGCTGATTCTGGTAGCGCTGGCGATCACCCTCGGCGTGTACGGCACGGTGGGGCTGCTGGTCAAGATTGATGATATCGGTGTGGCGCTCACCACGCGGAAGTCAAAAACCGCGCAGCGCGTGGGGCAACACCTGGTTGCGATCATGCCCCGGGTGATGACGTTCATCGGTATTGTTGGCACCCTCGCGATGCTCTGGGTTGGCGGGCATATTCTGCTCGTGCAATCGCACGCGGTTGGGCTTGCCGAACCCTACGGTGTCGTGCACGGCATCGCCGAGTCGGTGCTCTCGGTTGCCGGTGTTGGCGCCGTATTGTCTTGGCTGGTTGAAACCCTGATCTCAATGGTGCTCGGATTTTTGGTTGGTTCGGTGGTGGCGGGCGTGATCGCGCTGATCCACGCATTCGCCCAGCGCAACTCAGCCGAGGCCGCCACACCGCCCGCCAGCGCCACCGCAGACTCAGCGCGCGAGCAGGGCACAGAACGGTAGGTGGCGATGTCGCACTCCCCCGCATCCCGCCGCGTCACCAAGCGTCGCCGCACGCTCGTCATCTATGCCGACGGTGGCCACAAACTTCGCCGCGATACGCTCGCCGGTGAGGAGCCCCTGGAGATTCGCGTCAACGACCGCCAGCTGGCTGTCACTATGCGCACCCCCGGCGATGATTTTGATCTTGTCGCCGGTAACCTCGTCAGCGAGGGGCTCATCTGGCATCGCGAGCAGCTGCATTCAATGCGCTATTGCGGCGAAAACGTGGATGAAAATGGCGACCGCTCGTGGAATGTGATCGATGCGACGCTGCCGCAGCTGGCAGCGGATGCCATCACTGCCAGGAGGGTGATCACCACCTCGGCCTGTGGTGTGTGCGGTACCACATCGATCGATGCGGTGCGTCGCAGCAGTGTCTTCGGATGCGATACCGGCTCGGCTACCGTTGCTCGCGAAACGCTCCTCGAGCTTCCCGAGCTATTGCGCTCCGAGCAGCGCCTTTTTGACAGCACCGGCGGGCTGCACGCCGCCGGTTTGTTCCGCTTCAATGGCACCGCGCTCTATGTGCGCGAGGATGTCGGTCGGCATAATGCCGTCGATAAGGTGATCGGCGCCGCGCTACGCGACGATCGGCTGCCGGCCACCGAGACGGTCATGCAGGTGTCGGGTCGAGCCTCGTTCGAGCTCGTCCAAAAGTGTCACTTGGCCGGAATCCCCGTCATGGCAGCCGTTTCGGCGCCGTCGAGCCTCGCTGCAGAGCTCGCCGATGAGGTGGGCATCACGCTCGTCGGGTTTAGCCGGGGTGAACGCGCGACGATCTACACCCATCCGCAGCGGATCGCCGGTTGCGATCAGGAGCTGTAGCGCGAGCGTCACCGGTCGGTTGGGTCGCGGGCTAGAGACCTTCGACAAGTTCACCGGCACAGATCCGAACCGCCAGTTCATCCCCCACCCGCAGAGTCGAGTTCGGCAGCCGCATCCGCAGCCCGCTCGCAAGCTGCGCGAGCACCTCGGTGCCGTCTCCCAGCAGCGCCACCACACGGTCATTCCAATCGGCAGCTTCGGCCGGCACCGGCAGTACGGATGCGGCCGGCACGAGTAGCGTTGCTGAGCCCGGCACCGCCTCGACAGTGTGCGGCTCGGCGCCGAAGCGGCCATCGAGCCGCACGCTGCCCGCCGCGCAGCGGAAGGCGCCGTCGATGATTTCACCGTTAATCCGCGCCAGCCCCGCAAATTCGGCGGCGAACGCGCTGCGCGGCCGCCGCTGCAGCTCGCCAACATGCAAGTCTTCAATCACTCGGCCAGCCTCAATCACGATCACTCGTTCGGCGAGCCGCACCACATCCACGAGGTCGTGGCTGGCAAAAAGCAGCGTCAGTCCGTGCCTTGCTGCCGCCGACGCTACGAGTTCGCGCAGCTCGGCGCTCGCGCTCACATCCAGCGCCGCGAATGGTTCGTCAAGCACCAGGATGCGCGGCGCTGCGGCAAGTGCTCGGGCAAGCGCCACCCGCTGACGCTCACCACCCGAAAGTTCGCCGGGGCGAGCATCGGCGAGTTTTGTTGCGGCGAGCTCGGCGAGGATTTCGTGAGCGCGGCTGCGCGCCGAGGCTTTTGGTAGTCCGGTGGCAAAGGCAACATTGTCGACGGCGCTCAGATGCGGAAACAGCAGTCCGTCCTGTGCGAGGTAGCCGATGTGGCGCTGGTCGAGCGGCACATCGCGAAGCGGTGTACCGAAGAGTGTGATGGTGCTTTCGCGGTCGATCGGTGCGAACCCGGTGAGAGCACCGAGCAGCGTTGATTTTCCCGAGCCATTGGCGCCGATGAACGCAATTCGTTCTGCCTCGGTGACCGTGAAATCAATGTCGACGGTGATCCGATCGCGCGGCACCAGGATGCGGCCGGCGAGCGGCAGGCTGTTCGTGTTGCGGTTCATCGCCGCTCACCTCCCACGCGCCAAGAGCGCAGCGCCACCATGACGATAACCGCGGCCGTTATCAGAATCAGCGACAGCGTATAGGCTTCCTGCGCCGATACGCCGCCGCCATTAAATGCCGTGTAGATCGATAGCGGCATCGTGCGAGTGATGCCCTCGCGGTTGCCAGCGAACATGGCTGTGGCACCAAATTCGGCGAGTGCCCGCGAAAAACTCAGCATGGCGCCCGAGGCGATTGCCGGAGCGATTAGCGGAAGCGTGATTCGCCACCAAACACGGCCCCGGGAAGCTCCCAAACCGCGCGCCACGAGTTCCAGCCGTGGATCAACCGCCCGGATCGCCTGCTCAACGGCGAGCACAAAAAACGGCAGCGCCACATAGCTTTGGGCAATCACGACGGCGGCGGTCGAGAACGGGATCTGCTCGCCGGTGAGGCTCGTGAACAGGTGTCCCACCGCACCGTTTCGCCCGAATAGTGCCAGTAGCGCGAGCCCGCCCACAAGCGGCGGCATCAGCATCGGCACCAGTACCACGGCGCGCGCGGCAGCCGCGGCAGTGGGGCTCAGGCGAGCTGTCCACATTGCCAGCGGCACTCCCAGCAGCGCGCACACGATGGTGGCGGCAAAGGCGGTGCCGAGTGAGAGTCCCAGCGACACGAGCGTGCTGGGACTCGTGAGCTGCTCTGTGAGCGCAGACCACTCCACCCGTCCCGCCAGCGCCAATAGCGGCGCCACAATGAACAGCAGCGTGATGATTGCCGCGATCACCACCAGCACCGGCACATCACGGATGGGCTGGTTGCCGGTCACGCGGGTGGGTGCCGCTTGGTTCGCACGCTCGCCAGCACCGGCTGCCTCACGCTCTCGCTGATTTTGCGCCATCGCCGATGTGATTATTTACCGTCGGGCACCATGAACCCGTAACGCTCGAGCACCTCGCGGCCGTGTTCACCGCGCACATAGTCGATGAACGATTGGGCGTGGGGGTGGTCGCTGAGCGCCCCGATCGGGTAGCGGTTCACGATTTCAGCGGCTTCTTCGGGGGCAAAAAACTCCACTCCGTCTACTCCCACCACATCGCTGCGATACACCACACCGGCATCAGCCTCACCGAGCGTCACCTTGGTGAGCACGGCCTTAACATTGTCTTCTTCGCTCACCACCGAAACCGACACGCCAGCCTCTTCAAAGAGGCGTTCGGTGGCGCGACCGCAGGGCACGTTCGAGTGGCAAATAACGACCTTGTTGTTCGCGTCGGCAAGATCTGCCACCGATTTAATTCGCGCAGCCGCGTCCTCGGTCGTCACCACCACCGGCGAGTTTTCGACAAAAATTTCGAAGCCGTCGGCGTGGTCACCCTCAAGCTGCGTGAGGCTGGTTTCGTCGGCGAGTGCGAGCACATCAACCGGGGCACCCTCATTCACCTGCTGCACAAGCTGCTGCGAACCGGCTGTAGTCAACGGCGCAAATTCCATATCGGGGTGTTCTTTTTGGTAGTCGCTCATGAGCTCGGTCATGGGCTCTTTGAGCGAGGCCGCGACGTGCACTTCCAGCGGTGCCGCCTCGGTCGAAGCCTCACCGGCGCAGCCGGTGAGCGCCATCGCCGCCGCACCAAGTAGGGCAATCAATCGCAGTGGTTTACGCATGGGTCCACACCTCTTCATTGTCGATGCTTGTGCCAGGTTTGGCTACAAAAAACCGCACCACTGCGACGACGCGGGGTGTACTACCCGTATATCCGGGTGCCACCAGACTACCCGAAACGACGCGCTAGCCTGAATCTCATGCAGCTCGAACACTCCGACACTCGTGAACGGCAACGACGCCACATTGCGCTGGCGGGTGTAGGCGAGGCCGGTGCCGCAAAACTCACCGCCGCGCGGATCGCGGTGGTCGGTGCCGGCGGGCTCGCGACCCCGGCACTGACACTGCTCGCGGGCGCCGAGGTGGGCACCATCACGCTGTTCGACTTCGACACGATCGAGCGCCACAACCTGTCGCGTCAGACGCTCTACCGCGAAGCTGATATTGGCGGGTACAAGGCCGAACGGGCCCGTGATCGGCTCGCGAGCGCGATGCCGCACGGCAGCATCCGCCCGGTTTTGGAACGCCTCACCGCCGAAAATGCCGAGCGGCTACTCGCCGATCACGATGTGGTGCTCGACACCACCGACCACTGGCCAACGCGCTTTGTTGTGGCCGATACCTGCGAACGGTTGGGTGTGCCGCTGGTGTGGGGTTCGGTCGTCGCGTTTGACGGGATGTGCACCGTGTTTGCGCCCGGTGGCGCCGGTATCGACGCGCTGATTGATCGCGACCGGATGCTCAGCTGCCCGGGCCGATCGGGCTCGGTTGAGGGCACATTTTCGCCGCTGTGCGGGCAGGTCGGTTCAGCAATGGCCGGTGAAACGATCAAACTCCTGACGGGTATTGGGCGGCCGCTCATCGGCCGCGTACAGCTGTGGGACACGCTGGGCGCCACCATTCGCGAAATGCCGCTGCGCGCGCATCCGAACACCGAAGGAACCGAGCTGTGACACTACGACCACTTACCGAGCATCTCGACCTGGTCTTGCAGCAGGCCCACCCGCTCACGCCGGTAAAAATGCTGCTCGACTCGGCGCTCGGCTGCTATCTGGCCGAGGATGTGCACTCCACAATCGATTTGCCGACCGCCGATAATTCGGCAATGGACGGCTATGCCGTGCGCATCGATGCCCTGATGCCGGCACCGGCAGAGTTCCCGGTGGTCGCGGATGTGCCCGCCGGAGCGCCCATCGACCCGCCGCTGCAACACGGTGAGTGTGCGCGCATCATGACCGGCGCACCGGTGCCCACCGCAGCCACCGCGGTCGTGCCGCTGGAGGCGACCGATCTCGGCACCGATATCACCGCCGAGCTTCCCAAACAAATTCGCGTCACGACACCACCGCGACCCGGCGCACATATTCGCCGGCGCGGCGAAGATCTGCACTGCGGCGACCGCGTGGCAGCGGCCGGCGACTTCCTCGGGGCCCGACGCCTGTCGGCGCTAGCTGCCTGCGGCGTCGCCGAGGTGCTCGCGCATCCCCGCCCGCGCGTGGTGATCGTCTCTACTGGTGATGAGCTCGTCGATCCCGGAATGCCGCTGCAGCGGGGCCAGCTCTACGACTCAAACCGCACGCTGCTGCAGGGCCTGATCGCCGAGTCGGGTGCCGAGGTGGTGGATGCAATCCGCGCCGATGATTCGGGCGCCGGGCTACTTACCGCGCTCGAGCAGGCGGCGCAGCGCGCCGATGTGATCATCACCACCGGGGGCGTCAGCGTCGGCGCCTTTGATGTGGTGCGGCTCGAGCTCACGCGCAGCAATTGGCAGGTCGAGTTCACCAAGGTCGCGATGCAGCCCGGTAAGCCTCAGGGTTTTGGCCGTGCCCCCTCGGGAGCGCTGTTGTTTGCCCTGCCGGGCAATCCGGTGAGCGTATTTGCCTCGTTTGAGGCCTTTGTGCGCCCGGCACTGGCTCGCCTGGCTGGCTCGCGAGGGCCGACCCATCAAACGCTTTCGGCAATCGCGGCAACCGGCTGGCGCACCTCGGCGGCACGCGCCCAGCTCATGCCCGTTCGCTGGGTGGATGCACAGCGCGTCACCCCGGCAACCGAGCGCGGCTCGGGTTCGCATCTGGTGGCGAGGCTCGCCGCAGCCGAGGGGCTCGCCCTCATTCCAGCGAGTGTCGCGCAGGTGCTGCCCGGCGATGAACTCACTATTTGGAGGATCCTCGAATGACGCATTTCACCCACCTGGATGCTGCCGGTCACGTGCACATGGTTGATGTGACCCATAAGCAGCCCACGGTGCGCTCAGCCACCGCCCGCGGCCGAGTGAGCTGCCCGCCCGCGGTGGTGGCGGCGCTGCGCGACCAGAGCGTTCCCAAGGGCGATGTGTTGGCCCTGGCGCGTATCGCCGGAATCGCCGGCGCCAAACAGTGTGCACAGCTTTTGCCGCTTGCCCACATCATCGGTGTGCACGCCGCCTCGGTTGATCTGGAAATCACCGATGAAGGCGTCGAAATCACGGCCACCGTGGGCACTGCCGACCGCACCGGCGTCGAAATGGAGGCGTTCACCGCGGTTTCGGTGGCGGCGCTCGCCATCGTCGACATGGTGAAGGGTATCGACAAGCAGGTGGCGATTGAGCGGATTGAGCTGGTTCGTAAAACCGGCGGTAAAAGCGGCGAATGGCTGCGCGACTAACGGCGGCTGTGGTGCTCGCCGGAGGGCGGGCGACGCGGCTTGGCGGCGCGGATAAAGCGCGCGTGATACTCGATGGCCAAACCCTCCTCGAACGCACCCTCCCGGCGATCGGCGAACTCTCGGTGGCGCCGGTGATTGTGGGCCCAGAATCGGCGGCGGATGCGGCCCCGCGCGACTATCGATTCGTGCGCGAGAGCCCGGTTTTTGCGGGACCCGCAAGCGCCCTTGCCACAGGAGTCGCGGCGCTTGCATCCCTACCTGAAACCACCCTCGTGACAGTGCTCCCCTGCGATCTGCAGCGTCCCCACGAGGCGGTTCGGGCACTCGAGCGCTGGGATGCCGCCGACTCGGCCGACGGGGCGATACTCGTCAGCGACGGCCGTCGACAGTGGACCTCGTTTCGCGCCCGGCTCGAAGCTCTGCAGCAAGCGACCGCCGAAGTGCCCGCAAACGCATCACTGCGTGGCGTGCTCAGCGGGCTGAACTTCGCGGAGATTTCGGTGCCAGCCAGTGTCACCGCCGACCTCGATACTCTGGAACAACTGCGGCGAGTGGGTGCCCGCCTGCCGATACGCCGGGTTAACAACAACGAAAGCAGGACGACCATGTCGCGTGAAATGCATCCCGACCTCGAACCCTGGGTGGCACAGCTTGCCCCGCAGCTGGGTGTTACCCCCGACCAGGTGCCGCTCGAATCCATCCTGGATATGGCGCGCGATGTGGCGCACGAGGTGGTGCGCCCCGGAGCCCCCGTGACAGCGTTCATGATTGGGCTCGCGCTCGGTCAGGGACGCGTCGAGTCGGTTGCCGCAGCGAATGCGCTCGTGCGAGCAGAAATCGAACGTCACAGTATCGAGGCCGCCACTCACAGCGCCGGGCAATCGGTTGACGCAACACCCACTGATCGCTCCGAGAAGGATGACAACTAATGCAGGTTCGTTTTTTTGCTGCCGCCGCCGCGGCAGCCGAATGTGAGGCCACCGCGAGCACCGCATCCTCGCTTGCCAAGCTACGTGACGAGCTCGTTCGCACGCTGCCCCAGGCTTTCGCCGAGGTGCTCCCCCAGTGCTCTTATTTTGTTGACGGTGTGCGCTACGAACCGACAGCTGATTGCCCGCTCGACAGCGTCAGCACGGTGGATGTGCTGCCGCCATTTGCCGGTGGGTAGGCTGCGCGCGACTACCCACCGATTGCTGACATGGGCCGATCGGGCTGTAAAAATCCCGGCTCATTAATGCCGTGACCGGCGCGCTTACCCAAGATGGCGGCCCGCATCACCCGCGCGATTTGCCGGTCTTGTTCGTCTGCTACCGCATCACCGCGCAAAATCTCCCGCAGATCCGACTCTCCGCGCGCAAAGAGGCAGTTACGCAGCTGGCCATCGGCCGTGAGCCGCACGCGGTCACAGGCACCGCAGAACGGTCGTGTTACCGATCCGATCACACCGACGGTGTGCGGGCCATCATTCACTTGAAACAGCTCGGCGGGTGACGAGGCACGATCGCCCGTCGGCGTCAATCGAAATTCCCGCCCCAGCGACGCCAAAATCTCTTCGGCGGTCACCATTTCTTCACGCCGCCAGCTGTGTCCGGCATCCAGCGGCATCATCTCGATAAACCGCAGCTCAGCCTCGTGCGCAATCGCGAACCGCAGCAGGTCACACAGTTCGTCATCGTTAACGCCGCGCATCGCCACCGCATTAATTTTGAATGGTCGCAGCCCACTGCGCTGCACCGCCTCGACACCGGCCACCGCCTGGGCGAAACGGTCGCGGCGCGTGAGTTCTTGATAGCGCTGCGCGTTCACGGTGTCGAGCGAAACATTCACCCGTTCGAGGCCGGCGGCCACGAGTTCGTCCATGAGTTCCGGCAGCCGCAAACCGTTCGTCGTTAATGACACGCGAAGCTGCCCGGACACGGTTTCAAGCTGCGTCAGCCGAGCCACCACATCGGTGATGTCGGCGCGCAGCAGCGGCTCTCCCCCAGTGAGCCGCACCTCGGTGATTCCCAGCCGCACTGCCACCGACACCACGCGCACAATTTCATCGGTGGTGAGCACCTCCCGCTGTGGCAGCCACGGCACCCCCTCGGCCGGCATGCAATAGGTGCAGCGCAGCGAACACTTGTCGGTGAGTGACACCCGCAGATCGCGATGCACGCGCCCGAAAGTGTCGGTCAGTGGCCCCGCGGCAAACGGGTCACCGCCGTCGTCACCGGGCGGTTGCTGTCGAATCGCGGGAATACCGAGCGAAACCGCGGTCACGAAATCCCCACCCAGTGCGCGGCACCGTCAGCGGTGTGCTGCCGCTTCCAGATCGGCAGTTCGTGTTTTACGCGCTCAATCAGCTCACTGCAGCAGCGAATTGCGTGGGCACGATGCGCCGAGGATGCACACACCACCACGGCGCAATCACCCACGGCAAGCTCGCCAATGCGATGTGACACCGCCAACCGCACCTCGATATCGCCCTCGGTATCGCCTCGAGCTCCCGCGACCTCCGCAGCGAGCTGGCGCAGTAGCCGGGCAGCATCCGGATGCGCCGAATAGTCGAGCCTGGTCACCTCGCCGTGCGCTTCCGGATCGTGGTTACGCACGAACCCCACAAACGACGAGACGGCACCGGCCTGATCGTGTGAGACCGCCGCCAGATGCGCCGCCACATCAAGTGGTGCCGAGCTGATCTCGGCAATTACCACGCTCATAGGCTGGCACCGTCACCGGAGCTGTGGTCACCACCGGCGAGCTGGTGGGCGGCGTGCCGGCCCAGCTGCACCAGCAGTTCGGCGCCGTCTTTCGCGCCACCAACCGAGCCGGGAGCGGCGATCACCAGCACCTCGTATTTGCCCTTTTCACGAATAATGCCACCGAAGCTGCGCGAGAGCAGCGCCCCCGGGGAACCGGCTGCCACACCGCGGCGGCGCAGTTCTTCGCCAATGCCGGGCAGCTGCATCGTCAGCAGCGGCGCCACTGCCTGTGGGGTCTTGTCGCGTGGCGCGATGCCGGTGCCGCCGGTGAGCAAAATAGCTGCGACCCCCGAGTCGATCGCTTCTTTGACAGTCTGGCGAATCTGCTTGCGAGAATCGGGCACCGTCGCCACAAAACTCACCCGAAAATTCGCGGTCTCCAGCACTTCGCGAGCGGCAGGCCCCGAAAGATCATCACGCTCACCCGCAGCGCTGCGATCAGACACCGTGATCACCGCCACCTCGAGCGAGCTGCGCTGTGCGTCGACAGGCGAGGGGTGTTGTGTGTCTTTTGCAATGTTCATAGCAGTCTTTCCAAAGTATCGAACGGTTACCAGACCGGCGCGGTGCGGCTCCGCTCGCTAGATCTACTGAGTAGTCTGCCACCGTGCGATTGAGGGGTGCTGATATCGTCGCGCGCCACGGGAATAGCGAACGGGCCGCGATCGAATCATGAGGCGGCTTCCACCGCCCTCAGATCGCCCGCGGCCCGTGTAGAAGTGGCGCCGGAAGGCAACTACTTCTCGAGCTGGTCACCGATGCGGCCCAGCACGCCGTTAATGAAACGTGCTGAGTCGTCGGTCGAGTACTGTTTGGCGAGTTCGATCGCCTCGTTGATGGCCACGCCCACTGGGATTTCGTCGTTGTAGACGAGTTCCCACACTCCGATGCGCAGCAGTGCCCGATCAATACGGGGCATCCGGTCGAGCGTCCAGTCGCGAGCGGCAGCGGCGATGCGGTCCTCAATTGCGGCCGCATGCTCGTCGACACCGAGCACAATTTCGCGAGCGTAACGCCACGACGCCGCCCGTTCAGGTTCGTGCACTGCGCGTTCGGCCTCGGCGGCTAGCACATCCTCAACGGCGCGTTCGGTGAGTTCGGCCTGGTAGAGCATGTCGAGCGCGCGCTTGCGCGCCTTGGTGCGTGCCGACATTGACTAGTCGTTAACGCGGCCGAGGTATTCACCGGTTCGGGTGTCTACCTTCACGCGCGTGCCCTGGTCAATGAACAGTGGCACCTGAATCTCGGCACCGGTTTCAACGGTGGCGGGCTTCGTGCCGGCGTTCGATCGGTCGCCCTGCAGGCCGGGCTCGGTATAGGTAATCTCGAGCACAACCGACGGCGGCATCTCAATGTAGAGCGGTTCACCCTGGTACATCGCGATCTGCACTTCCTGCTGCTCGAGCAGGAACTTGGCGGCGTCGCCAACGATGGTGTCAGGCACGCTCAGCTGGTCGTAGTCTTGCTCGTCCATGAAGACGTAGCTGTCGCCATCCTGGTAGAGGTACTGGTAGTCACGGCGGTCAACGGTGGAGGTTTCGATCTTGGCGCCGGCGTTGAAGGTCTTGTCTACGGTTTTGCCCTGCACGATGTTCTTGAGCTTGGTGCGCACGAACGCACCGCCCTTACCGGGCTTGACGTGCTGGAACTCAACGACCTGCCAAAGCTGGCCATCGAGGATGAGGACAATGCCGTTCTTAATGTCGGCGGTGGTTGCCATTACCGGGCCCTTCTGTGCGTTTAAAAGTCGACGTTCTAGTTTAGCTCGTCGGTAAGCGGTAAAACTGGATGCAAGCGAGACCGCTAGGAAGCGATCTCTTGGTAGGCGGCAAACAGCAGCGATTCGTCCGGTGCCGTCATGATCGCCGGGGCACCGATGCGTTCAAGCACCACGAACCGCAGCATCGCCCCGCGAGCTTTTTTATCGCGCGCCATCACCGCCAGCAATTGCTGCCAGCGGCCCAGCGGATAGCTTGTGGGTAGTCCGAGCAATTCCAGAATGCGGGTGTGCCGATCGGCGTCGGCGTCACTGAGCCGCCCCGAGAGTCGGGCAAGTTCGGAGGCAAACCGCATCCCCACTGCCACGGCCGCACCGTGACGCCACTGGTAGCGCTCGGTGTGTTCGATAGCGTGGCCGAGGGTGTGCCCGTAGTTGAGCATCTCGCGTCCACCCTGCTCGGTGAGATCGGCCGCGGTTACCTGCAGTTTGTAAGCAACGGCCAGTTCGAGAATGCGCCGGAACTCATCGCTTCGCGGGTCGGTGGCGCGCTCGGGGTCAGCCTCGATAAGGTCGAGGATTTCGGGCTCGTGAATGAACCCGATCTTCACTGCCTCGGTAAAACCGGTTACGAGTTCATTGCGCGGAAGAGACTCGAGCACATCGAGATCACACACCACACCGGTGGGCAGGTGGAAGGCCCCGACGAGGTTCTTCCCCTCCTCGGTGTTAATGCCGGTCTTTCCACCCACGGCAGCATCCGCCATGGCGAGCACAGTGGTCGGAACATGCACGACTTTCACTCCGCGCAGCCACGATGCGGCCACCCAGCCACCGAGATCGGTTGCCGCACCGCCCCCGAGCGAGATGATGGCATCCGAGCGCGTGAAATCGCTCTTGCCAAGAATGCCCCACAAAAACTGTGCCACTTCTACCCGTTTACCGGCCTCAGCGTCTGGAACCTCGGCGATCAGCACTCGCCGGTAGCTTCCGCCGAGCAGTCGGTGCAGATCTTCGGCAATATTGCGCAGGGTCGGCTGGTGCACGATCAGCAACTGTTCAACTCGATCGCCGAGCAGTTCGGGCAGCAGTTCATCGAGTCGATGAATCAGCCCCCGACCAATCAGCACCGGGCCGTGGTCGCCCACGCTCAGACGCGTTACCTTCGTCACTGCTGTTCGTTCTCCTTCGGCGTCTTGGCTTCGCCGCCACCGGCTACCGGTTGCAGATTCGGTTTCGGTAATAGCGGCGAGTTAATTCGTTTGAGATAGCGACGCACCTCGTTCACCACCTGCCACATCGGTCGAAAACTCGTGTCGATGGTGATATCGGCGAGCCGGTCATAGATTGGTTTACGCGCTTCATAGGTGGCAATCCAGCTATCGATGCCCTTGAGTAGCGGCCGATTTTTCTTACCGCTGATGCGCTCTTCAATCGCCGCCGGCTTTGCCACTAGCTGCACCACAACATGGTCGCCGCGTTCCAGCTCGGCCTGAGTATCGGGGTCGAGGATGGCCCCTCCCCCGAGTGACACGACGTCGTAGTCGCGAATCGCGGCCAGCACGATCTCACGCTCGATGCGGCGAAACTCAGCCTCACCGGCACTCGGAATGAACTCGTGAATTGGCCCGTGCTCGCGAGCAAAGAGCTTGTCGGTGTCGGCGTAGCTGGCGCGCAGTCGCTGCGCTACGCGTTTGCCGGCTCGAGATTTTCCTGCGGCGGGTGGCCCGATAAACACCAGGCTCATACGCGCCACTCGCTGAGTGAATCACCCATCGGCGAATCATCCACCTCGGTGGCTGCCGCTGCGGGGTCGATAATTGTCGGATCAGTCGTGAGCGCCTGCGGAATCGACTCGAGATAGTTCGCGAGATTGCGCTGTACCTCGGCGAGCGAGTCGCCACCGAACTTCTCAAGCACCGCATCGGCGAGCACGAGCGCCACCATGGCTTCAGCCACAACGCCAGAGGCCGGCACCGCACACACATCCGAACGTTGGTGGTGTGCCGTGGCATTCGCACCGTTGGCAATATCGACCGTATGCAGCGCCCGTGGCACGGTGGCGATCGGTTTCATGGCGGTGCGTACCCGTAGCACGGTGCCCGTGGTCATCCCACCCTCGATACCGCCGGCCCGGTCGGATGCGCGGTGGATCTTGCCGTCAACGCCGTACAGTTCGTCGTGTGCCTGGCTACCAAGGCGACGCGCAGTGGTAAACCCGTCACCGATCTCCACACCCTTGATTGCCTGGATGCTCATGAGGGCCCCGGCTAGTCGTGAATCAAGGCGGCGGTCCCAGTGCACATATGAGCCGAGCCCCGGCGGCAGACCGTACACGAGCACCTCGGTAACCCCACCGATAGTGTCACCCGAGTGACGGGTGTCGTCGATCGCGGCCACCATCCGGACGCTCGTTTCAGCGTCAAAGCAGCGCACCGGGTCGGCATCAATCGCGGCCACGTCTGTAGCGGTGGGCCAGTTCGCGGTTTCGGGCACTTCGACCGTGCCAATTGCCACGGTGTGGCTCACTGTGGTAACCCCGAGCTCTGCCAAAAACCGCTTGGCTACAGCGCCGAGCGCCACGCGCGCCGCGGTTTCGCGGGCGCTGGCACGTTCGAGTGCCGGACGCGACTCGACGAAACCGTATTTTTGCATCCCCACAAGGTCGGCATGCCCGGGTCGGGGACGGGTCAGCCCAGTGCCGCGACCGGTGGCGAACACCTCGGGGTCGGTCACCGGTTCGGGTGACATGACCTGCTGCCACTTGGGCCACTCGGTGTTCTGGATGCGGATTCCCAGCGGCGACGCAATGGTATAGCCGTGCCGCACTCCCGACGACAGAGTGAGTTCATCCTGCTCAAACTTCATGCGCCCGCCGCGGCCATAGCCGAGTTTGCGACGCGCCAGATCGGCACGAATATCATCGAGCGAGACGGGGATGCCGGCGGGCAGTCCCTCCAAAATTGCGAGCAGTTCGGGGCCGTGTGATTCCCCGGCAGTGAGCCAACGAAGCATTGGCCTAGTGTCTCATGAATTTCTCAGTCGGCGTGGTTGTTGAGCGCCACGCGCATCTGCTGCACGATTGTCGATTCGTTCGGCAACGGATGATCGGCTCCGCGTCCGGTAAACAGTCGCACCTGCACCACCGCCTGCTGCAATAACATTTCAGTGCCCGCAATCACCGTTCCGTTCCAGCACCGGGCAAGTTCGGTGGGCCAGGGGTCGTAGGCAGCCGACAGCAGCGGCATGTCCGAAACTTGCAGGTCTGGGCGCACCGGGCAGCCACCTGGAACTGTGTCAATCACCGCCGCAGCCCCGACCGGTTGCCAGGTCGAAAGGTCATGTGCGTGCAATTGCACACCGCCAAGTTTCGGTTCGAGTCCGGCAACGAGCGCGGTGGCAGCTTCAGGCCGGCGCGCGAACACCCGCACCTCGTTCGCACCCATCTGCGCTGCTGCCGCCACGGCCGAAACTGCGGTACCGCCAGCACCGAGCACATCCACCCGTCCTTGCACCGGCTGCAGCCCGCCAAAGGCCGCGACGATACCGGCCACATCGGTATTGGCAGCGTGTGCCGGTGCCGACGGATCAAGTGTCGCGAACACGAGTGTATTGGCGGCGCCGGTGAGTTCAGCGAGCGGATCCGCCGAACTTGCGTACGCGAGCGCCTCAGCCTTCAACGGAGCTGTTACCGAAACTCCGCGCCACCCCTGGCCACGATTGGCGAGCCGGTCATGCAGGCTTCCTGCCGGAACCTGCCATCGCCAGTATTCCCAGTCGACGCCGAGCTGACGATACGCTGCCAGCTGCAGCTGCGGTGATTTCGAGTGCGCGATCGGATCACCCAGCACCGCCAACCGTGCCGCCCCGCGACCACGCGCGGGTTCGCTCGTCACCGCGCCCGTGGGCACCTCGGGAAATACCATCGGACACATCGTGCTCTCCTGGGTCAGCCCGCAGCTGTTACTCGTAGTCGGGGTGGTCTTCGAGCCACTTCAGCCACTTCGCCACCGCCTGTTCATGTTCTTCAAACGTTGTCGAAAATACCGTCTCGCCGGTTTCTAGATCCACCGTTACGAAGTAAAGCCACTCGCCTTCGGCAGGATGCACGGCAGCTTCGATAGCCCGGTCGCCCGGGTTCGAAATCGGTGCCGGAATCATTCCGCTGTGCACATAGGTGTTGTAAGGGTTACTCTCATCGGCGCGCTCGTCATCGGTGGTTGATGCGCGGTGGGTCTGTTCGGTCCAGTAGGTGACCGTCGCATCCGATTGCAGCGGCATATCGATTTCGAGGCGGTTGTAGAACACCCGCGCAACTTTCGGGAAGTCTTCGTCAAGTCGCGCCTCGCGCTCAACGAGCGAAGCCATCAGCACGATCTGCCAGCGATCTTCTTTCGCTACCCCCTGCTGGTCGAGCGCCTGGAAACTGCGATCGACCATGGTCTGGAGCACTTCCTTGGCACTCACATCCGGCGCGAAGGTGTAGGTAGCTGGGAAGAGGAAGCCTTCGAGTGATTTTGCTTCTTCGGGAAGACCAAATGTTTGCGGCTGCGAGGCGAGCTTTTTCAGCTCGTCAACAGAGATGCCATAGGTTTCTTGTACCAGTTCGTACACGACCGTCTCACGGGTGCCCTCGGGGATGGTGACGGTGTTTTCGATGCGGTTACTCTCATCAAGCAGCGCCACCAGTGCCTCGTCCGAACTCATCTCTTGCTGCAGCCGGTAGGTGCCGGGCTGGAACTGTGGCTCTTCGGGTCGGGCCAGTACGGCGTCGATAAATGCGCCCGAGGTGCGCACAACGCCCTGCTGTTCGAGTCGATTGGCGATGTCAGTGCCGGTATCGCCGGGAAGGATTGTGAACTCTACCTCGGTGCCGTTACCGGCACCCTCATAGTCGCGAGGTTCATTGTTGAGGATGCTCATAATTCGGTCTCCGGCGACATTCCACACCAGCACACCGGCGCCGACCACCATCCCGAGAATCAGCCCGATAACCACCAGGTTAACCACCACACGGCGACGACGGCCCGGGGCCGGTGCGCTGCGGTCGTTATCGTGTGCCCCGACGGCTCCATCACCGAAGATCTGCGCGAACGCATCATCGGCCGATACTCCCTCAACCGGCGCCTCGGCAGTATCCGCGGTGCCCTCGGCGGTATCAGCACTGTCGGGGCGCGGTTTGTCAGTGGCTTGCTGAGGCGCTGCCGCTGTGGTAGGCGATGCGGAAGCTATCTTCTCGCGCTTTTCTGCCGACGGTGCAACCGGCTGCGCCTCGGCTTTGCGAGGCGGCGGGGTCTGCTGCGCGGCTTGTTCGGCCTCGTACTCGGCCTGCTGCGCGCGTTTCACCGCGTCATGCTGCGCTTCAAGCTCGCGCTGACGCCGTGCCAATTCAGCCAGCTGGCGCGTGCGTTCAGCTGCGCGCAGCTCACGTCTGGATTTTGGTTGCTGTTCTTCAGTCAAGTTGGTCCTCGTCGTCGACTTCGATTTCGCGACCCGCGAGATTTCCGCTGGCGCGCTCTTGGTCGAGCGCTTGTTGCAACAGTATTACCGCGGCTGCCTGGTCAATCACCGACCGTGACCGGGATGCGCTGCGACCCGCGGCCTGAAACTGGCGGGTTGCCGAGACCGTCGTCAGCCGTTCATCAATGAGCCGAACCGGCAGCTCGACACTTGCCGCGAGCTCTCGGGCAACCCGAACCGCGTCGTCGGTTGACGGGGTTGATTCGCCGCGCAGGTTAAGCGGATAACCAACGTAAAACTCGCCCGCATTGTATTCCGCGGCCAGCTGCGCAATCCGGTCAATATGCCCGCTCCCCTCACGGTCACGAGCAACTGTTTCTAGTGGCGTCGCCAGCAGACCGTCAGGATCGCTGCGGGCAACCCCGATTCTTGCTTTACCGACATCAATGCCGAAACGTACAACGCGACGCATTTAGAGTGCCGCAACCTCGTCGCGGATACGATCAAGCGCTGCCGGAATCTGGCCCACATCTTGCCCACCGCCCTGGGCGACATCGGGTTTACCGCCTCCGCCACCACCGAGCACACCGGCAGCAACCTTCACGAGTGCCCCGGCCTTGGCGCCAGCATCGCGAGCCGATTCGGTGGTGGCAACCACTACCGAGGGCTTCCCCGATGCCTCACCAATGAGCACAATCACCGCCGGGCGCGACGCCATTCGCTGACGCAAATCGAGCACCAGTCGGCGAATATCATCTGCCGAACGCACCGTGCCAAGCGTAGCCGCAACGAGTTCAACCTTTCCGACGCTCTGCGCTGAGGCGACCAGTTCGGGTACACGCTGACTCAGCTGCGCCGATTCAAGCTCAGCAATGCGTTTCTCAGCACGTTTGAGCTGGTCAACCAGCTCGTGAACCCGATCAGCGAGCTGCTCGCGACGCACTTTTAAACCACCGGTGAGCTCACGCACGATGGCGCGTTCGGCCGCGAACTCGCTGAACGCGTCCCGCCCCACCAGCGCCTCAACACGGCGGTTTTGGGCACCGACGCTCGATTCACCAATCAGGTTAATGATGCCGATCTCAGCCGAGGAGGTTACGTGAGTGCCACCGCACAGCTCGCGTGACCACGGGCCGCCGATATCAACCATGCGCACTACCGAGCCGTATTTTTCGCCGAATAGGGCACGGGCACCGAGCGCCTTCGCTTCATCCAGCGGTAGTTCGCGCGTGACCACCTCAAGATTCTGGCGGATCGCGTTATTGGCAATGTCTTCCAGTTCGCTGCGCGTTTCAGCCGAAAGCGGCTGTGACCAGCTGAAGTCGAGCCGCATGTAGCCCGACTTGTTATACGAACCCGACTGGTGCGCATCCGGGCCGAGCGTGTCGCGCAGCGCTGCGTGAATCAGGTGCGTTGCCGAGTGCGCCTCCGAGGCCGCACGCCGGTACTGGGCATCAACCACAGTCTCAACGCGGTCTCCCACCGCGATCTCTCCCGCGGTGATATCCACGGTGTGTGAGATCAGGCCCGGCACCGGCTTCTGCACATCGACGACGGTCGATTCGAACCCGCCGCTTGGTTGCACGATCCAGCCCTGATCGGAGTCTTGACCACCCGATTCGGCATAGAGCGTGGTCTCGGCCAGAATAATCTCGGCGTGGTCACCGGCACGCGCCACCGGCACGCTTTCGCCGTTAACGATCAGGCCGAGCACTTCCGACTCACCCCGCAGCTCGTCGTGTCCGAGGAAGGTAGTTTCACCGGCCGCGCGCAAATCGCTGTACACACTGAGATCGGCCAGCTGCGAGCGGCGTGATTTCGCATCCGCTTTGGCGCGGGCGCGCTGCTGGCTCATCAGCTCATCGAACTTGTCGCGGTTGACGTTTAGGCCCGCCTCGGCAGCCATCTCGAGGGTGAGGTCAATCGGGAATCCGAATGTGTCGTGCAGTTTAAACGCGGTGTCACCCGAAATAATCGTTGTGCCCGCGGCACGCGCGGTATCGACCGCCTGCTCAAAAATAGTCGTACCCTGTGCAAGCGTGCGCAGGAAGGTTTCTTCTTCGGCAATCGCGATGCGCGAGATGCGGTCGAAATCGCGCTCAACCTCGGGGTAGGCGTCACGCATCGCGAGCATCGAGGTGGTGAACAGTTCGGGGAACGTCGCTTTTTCAACCCCGAGCAGTCGCATATTGCGCACCACGCGACGCAGCAGGCGGCGCAGAATATAGCCGCGGCCCTCGTTTGAGGGTTGTACGCCATCACCGATGAGCATCAGCGCCGAGCGCACGTGGTCGGCAACCACACGCATCCGCACATCGTCGTCGGGGTCATCGCCATAGGCCTTACCCGCAAGCCCTGCGGCTTTGTCGAGCACCGGCCGCACCTGGTCAGTCTCGTACATATTGTCGACGCCCTGCTTGAGGAAGGCGATGCGTTCAAGACCGATACCGGTGTCGATGTTCTTGTTGGGGAGGTCGCCGAGAATCTCAAACGTGCCGTCGCCGAGATCGGCGCCACGCTCGTACTGCATAAACACGAGGTTCCAGATCTCGACATAGCGGTCGTCGTCGGTTGCCGGCCCCCCGTCAACACCGTATTCGGGGCCGCGGTCGAAGAAAATTTCGCTGTCGGGGCCGGCCGGACCGCCGGGCTTACCGGCCGACCAGTAGTTGGTGTCGGCTCCGAGTCGCTGGATGCGTTCGGCCGGAATATCGCTCAGTTCGAGCCAGTACTCGTAGGCCTCATCATCACCCTCGTAAACCGTGACCCACAGGTCGTTGGGGTCGAAACCGAGCCCACCCTCAGCCTCGGCAGTGGTTAGCAGCGTGTAAGCAAAATCGATTGCTTCGCGTTTGAAGTAGTCACCGAACGAGAAGTTGCCGCCCATCTGAAAGAAGGTGCCGTGACGCGGGGTTTTCCCGACCTCTTCAATATCGTTGGTGCGGATGCATTTCTGCACGCTGGTGGCGCGCGGAAACGGGGCCGGCACCACACCTGTGAGGTAGGGAATGAACGGCACCATACCCGCGATGGTGAACATCACGGTCGGGTCATCCGACACGAGGGATGCCGACGGCACGACGGTGTGACCGCGGTCAGCGAAAAACTTGAGATAGCGGTCTTTGATTTCAGCGGTCTTCATGTTCTGCGATTCGGTTCGTGAGCGGCTTGCTCGAGCGTGTGTGGAATGCGGGAGGCGTTGGGGCTAATCGCCCCGCTGGTCAATAGCGGAGTAGATGGCCTCGGTGCGTGCCCGGTAGCCGTCTTTGACCGCGCCGGTGAAGCCGTCGACAAATTCGTTGACGGATGCAAAGAACGCGCGGCCGCGTTCGGTTGAGTTGACCAGGTGAGCGGCAACGAAACCGATGGCGATTCCGCCGGCTACCAGTGCGGTGTTGCGCAGGAACGGACGCATGGAAATTCTCCTCAATTCAGCGTTACGAAGGCAGCTTGGTGGTTAGGAATTGGGCTAGTGGTTCTTGCGGCGACGGCGAGGACGCAGCGCTTGGAAACCGGCGCGAGCGGCAGCCGAAAAACCGGCAAGCTTGATGAGCGGGCTACCAACTGTGGCCGCGGTGAGTGCCACCAGTGAGTTCACATTGCTCGTCGTCTCGTGCACATTGCTGGTGATGGCGTCAACCTTGGCAAGCTGGCGGTTAGCTTCGGTGGCGCTGACGTGCAGTTCGGAAATAGTCGGCAGCAGCTCATCGGTGGAGGTGCGCACCGAACGGCGCAGTTCGGTAAATACGCCCGCAAGTTTGAGGATGGGTACCGCGAGCAGCAAGACCAGCACTGCAAAAGCGCCAGCAGCGATGAGGCCGGCAATATCGCCTACGGTCATGAGAATTTTCTCCTCGGTTTGTGGGTGGCACTGCTTTGCAGGTGCCGGAAATAGAATGGGGCGGGCTGTCTGCTGACAGCCCGCCCTCGATCTTAGCGAGCGACTCGGCTCGGCTGGTGATGGTTAGCGCGAGTAGTGCTCAACAACCATCTGCACATCGCAGATGATTGGCACCTCGTCACGCTTGGGACGGCGCTCAAGACGCGCCTGCAGCTTGTCGAGCTCGACCGACAGGTAACCGGGAACGGCGGGCAGCACCTCGGCGTGTCCGCCTGCGGCGGCGACCTGGAACATTTCCAGTTCTTCCGAGCGCGGCTTCACGTGGATGAGCTGACCGGGGGTCACGCGGTACGAGGGGCGGTCGACAATCTTGCCGTCGACAAGGATGTGACGGTGCACCACCATCTGACGCGCCTGCGCGGTGGTGCGAGCAAAACCGGCGCGCAGCACGAGTGCGTCGAGGCGCATCTCGAGCAGTTCAATCAGGTTCTCGCCCGATACGCCACCCATACGGCGGGCCTGCTCGAAGGTGTTACGCAGCTGCTTCTCGCGCAGCCCGTACTGGGCACGCAGACGCTGCTTTTCGCGCAGCCGGACGGCGTAGTCACCCTCAGTGCGGCGACGGGTGCGACCGTGCTGACCGGGAGCGTAGGGGCGGCGCTCCATGAGGCGAGCAGCCTTGGGAGTAAGGGGTACGCCGAGGGCGCGCGACATCTTTACCTTTGCGCGGGTACGCGACTTCTTCGACACGAAGTGTCTTCCTTTCGTTGTTGCGTTGGCGCGCGTGAGCGCGCAGAACCGTTGCTTCTCCGCCCCTCCCTTTGGAACTCGGGGCGTCAAACGCAAGATGTCCGCAGCCATACGGCAGCCGTTTCACATATAGCGCGAACTCAGCAACTTTAGCACTTTCTGCATCCAGCCGCATCCCGCTTCACCCGGGGGTGATGTGACTAGTGTCCCCGCGTGATGCGGCGCAGTTTTGCCAGCCGCTCGCGCAATTCACGCTCATAGCCGTGCTCGGTGGGCGAATAGTATTCGCGCCCCACCAATGGATCGGGAAGATATTGTTGCGCCAACACCCCAAACTCGGTGTCATGGGGATATCGGTAGCCTTTGCCGTGCCCCAAAGCCTGCGCACCCGGATAGTGCGCGTCACGCAGATGCGACGGCACCGACCCAATACCCCCGCGTTTTACCTCGGCAATCGCCTCATCAATTGCCAGATAGGCGGCGTTCGACTTTGGTGCAGTGGCGAGGTAGACCGTCGCCTCGGCCAGCGGGATGCGCCCCTCGGGCATACCAATCAGCTGCACTGTCGCCGCGGCCGCTTCGGCGACCACCAGCCCCTGTGGGTCAGCAAGCCCGATGTCTTCGGCCGCGAGAATCACTAACCGGCGCGCGATGAAGCGCGGGTCTTCTCCCGCAACGATCATCCGCGCCAAATAATGCAGCGCCGCATCCGGATCAGAACCCCGCACCGATTTAATAAACGCACTGACAACGTCATAGTGTTCATCGCCATTTTGGTCATAGCGCAATAGCGCCTGATCTGAGGCCGACTCAACATCGGCATCGCTTATCTCTGGGTGTTCCTGCGCCCGCGCCGCCTCGGCTGCAGCTTCGAGCGTTGTCAAGGCGCGGCGAGCATCGCCAGAAGCCAGTCGGATAATTGCCGACCGTGCCGATTCGCTCATAGTGAGCTCGCCACCGAGCCCCTGCGGCGCGGCAACGGCGCGGTCAATGAGCTCACCGAGATCGTCATCATCGAGGCTGCGCAGAGTCAGTAACAGCGATCGACTCAACAGCGGTGCAATCACCGAAAACGAAGGGTTCTCAGTGGTTGCTGCCACCAGCGTCACCCAACCTTGCTCCACTCCCGGTAGCAGGGCATCTTGCTGAGCCTTGGTGAAGCGATGGATCTCGTCAAGGAAGAGCACTGTGCCTTCACCGTAGAAATCGCGATGCCGCATCGCCTCTTCCATCACGGTGCGCACGTCTTTCACACCCGCCGAGATTGCTGATAGCTGCACGAATCGGCGGCTTCCGGTGCTCGCCAATGCCTGGGCGATCGTAGTTTTACCGGTGCCTGGCGGCCCCCACAAAATCACCGAGGTTCCCGCCGCCTCGGCAGCACTTGCATCGGCCAGCCGACGCAGTGGCGATCCCGAGCGCAGCAGATGCCGCTGCCCCACCACCTCATCAAGTGAGCGCGGCCGCATCCGGGCCGCCAGCGGCGCCGTGTTTGCGCCACCACCGGCGAGCGAAAAGCCCGGAGTCTGCTGCGTAGTCATCACCTGTCATGGTATGCCCCCTGACACAGCCAGACTGTTACGCTCCCAATTGCGCGCGAGCGCAGTAGACTCACCGGCGGATTGTTGTGCACGTTCTGGGCACAACTGATGCGGAGGAAAAGTGAGCAAATCAGCCAAGCAGCGCGCTACCGGCCGACGCCAGCGCGAGCAGGAAGCACGCCAGGTGGTCGAAGACATCCAGCTCGACCGCAAGCGCCGTGACGGACGTTTCGGTCTGGCACTACTGATTGCGGCAGTTGCGATGGCCCTTGCTTCACAATTGCTGTTTACCGCCACTCGCCCAACCGACCCCACCATCGTTGGGCTTCCCGACCCGTCGTTTGCCGAAAGCCGCGCCTGGACCGGCACGCTGACTCTGAACGACGACGTCACTATCGAGATCGAAATCGCCGGGGATAGAGCACCCCAGGCGGCCGCGAATTTCATTGCCCTTAGCCAGGCACATTTCTACGACAACACGCCCTGCCACCGACTCACCACCGAGGGGATCTACGTGCTGCAGTGCGGTGACCCAACCGGCACCGGTACCGGTGGCCCGGGTTACAGTTTCGGTCCCCTCGAGAATGTGCCCGAAGACGGCATCTATCCCGCGGGCACCATTGCGATGGCCCGCTCACAGGCTCCCGATTCAATGGGCAGCCAGTTCTTCATCGTGTACGAAGATTCCCCGCTTCCGGCACCCGGGTACACGGTATTTGGGCGGGTCACCGGTGGCATGGATCAGTTGCAGTCAAAGATCATCAACAACGGTGTCGCCGAAGCAATCGCTTCACCCACCGATGGGCCGCCCGCCCAGCCGGTGAACATCACTCGTATCGACCTGGAGTGAGCCAGCCTCGCCTACCCGCATGAGAGCGATATTTCGAGATGGCGCGCAGCAACCGTTTGCCGAAATCATCTAGCATGCGTTGGATACGCCCGTGCGAAGCAACTCGCACGCCACCGACGAGCACGAGCTCGACGAGCAACTGAGGAATCACCAGTCATGTCTGAACTCCCCCAGCACCCCTTCGGCCGAGTTGAAACCGACGGCACTGTCTATGTCACCGACGGCGGCGTGGAGCGCCAGGTAGGCCAGTACCCCGATGGCACCCCCGAAGAGGCGCTCGCCTACTTCACTCGGAAATACGATGACTTGGCCGGCCAGCTGCAATTGCTCGAACAGCGGGTACGTTCGGGCGCTAACCCGGGTGATATCGCCAAGGGTGCAAAGTCACTTCAGGAACAGCTCGTCACCCCCAACGCTGTCGGCGACCTCGAAAGCCTGCGCACTCGCCTGAACGCAATCAGTGCCGATCTCGAAAAACTCAGTGAGCAGCAGCACGAACAGCAACAGCAGCAGCTCGCCGAGGCGATCGCCCACCGCGAAGCGATCGTCGTAGAAATCGAACAGCTCGCGGCCCAGCCCCCGGCAAGTATCCAATGGAAGCGCACCTCGGCGAAGGTTGATGAGCTGTTCGCCCGTTGGCAGCAGCACCAGAAAGAGGGCCCACGCATCCCCAAGGGTGAAGCCAACGCACTTTGGAAGCGTTTCCGCTCCGCCCGCACTCACCTCGACTCGGAGCGACGCAAGTTCTTTGCCGGCCTCGACGCGCAGCACAAGCAAGCTCGAGACGCCAAGCGCCGCATTATCACCGCAGCCGAGGCCCTCGCCCCCAAGGGTGCCGACGGCATCCCTGAATACCGCCGGTTGCTCGACGAGTGGAAGTCGGTTGGCCGTGCCGGACGCAAATACGATGACGCGCTGTGGGCTGAGTTCAAGGCTGCCGGTGACGTGCTCTTTGCCGCCAAACATGAGATTGAGGCACGCGATAACGCCGAGTTTGCGGCGAACCTCGACGCCAAGCTTGCACTATTGAGCGAGGCTGAACCCATCCTCGAACTCACTGACCGTCACGAGGCTCGCAAGCGGCTCACCGGTGTCCAAACCAAGTGGGACGAGATCGGTCGGGTACCGAGGGAGCGTTTCAAAGAGATCGAGGAGCGTTTGCGCAAGATCGAGCAGCATGTGCGCAAACTCGATGACGATCATTGGAATCGCACCGACCCCGAGAAAGAGGCTCGCCAGACCGGTATGGCCTCGCAGCTGCAGGATGCAATCGCCAAGCTCGAGCAAGAGCTCGAACAGGCCAAGGCCAGCGGCAATAACCGCAAGATCAAAGAGGCCGAGGAAGCACTCGAAGCTCGCCGCCAGTGGCTGCGCGCAATCGGTTAACCGGCTGCACCAACGGTAACGAGTCACCTGCCTGTGGATAGCCCGGGCGGGTGACTTGTTTTTCGGTCAAGATCGTCTCGTGACCAATCACTCTTCTTTCGCTCCACACGTGCACGACTCGCTGCGCGGGCTGACCACGGTTGAGCTTGAAGCCATGCGACGTGACGGTGATATCCAGCGACACGGTATCGACGGCTACGAGTTTTATTTGCCAATCGGCGTGGTCCCCACCGCTTTCGACCGTGCGGCGAGTTTACGGCCGCTGTGGCTGCCGGGACGAGTGTTCGTCGAAGCGACCGCACGGTGGATCATCCGCGGCGGTCGCCCGCCAAACGAGATAGTGATCGCCCGCAACTCCACTCGACGACTGCCACCCACCGAACGAGTGCGTTGGCTAAACCGGCGCATCCCCGTCAAAAACCGGCTGCAAATCGCCGATGTTGAACTGTTTGTCCCCAGCGACTCGCCGCTGAGCAGCGGCGGTTAGTTGTTCCGCACTCGGTAAACATCGTAGATCCCCTCGATGCGGCGCACCGCTGCCAGCAGCCGGTCAAGATGCGTGGTATCGCCCATCTGAAAAGTGAACTTCGATACCGCCACCCGCGACTTTGTGGTGTGTACCGAAGCCGAAAGAATATTCACGTGATGCTCAGAAAGCACCTGGGTGATGTCGTTAAGCAGCCCCGCGCGGTCGAGCGCTTCCACCTGAATATTCACGAGGAAAAGCGCGTCAGAGTTGGGGGCCCACTCAACCTCGATTTTGCGTGATTCGTCGAGTGCCGACACATTATTGCAATCTGAACGGTGCACCGAAACGCCCTGCCCACGGGTCACAAACCCGACAATCTCGTCTCCCGGCACCGGCGTACAGCATTTTGCAACCTTCACGAGAATATCTGGCGCACCACGCACCAGCACGCCCGATTCGCTGGTAACTCGCGGCCGCACCCCCGCTTCGGGGGCAATCTCCGAGATCGAGGTTGCCGAATCCGACTCGGTGTTAAGTTCGGCGCGAAGTTTCTCGATCACGTTGTGACTAGAGACGTGGTTATCGCCAACTGCCGCGTAGAGTCCCGACACGTCTTGGTAAGTCAGCCGTGAGGCAACGGTGGCAATTGCCTCCTGCACCACATCCTGTGACATCGGGATTCCGGCACGCCGCATGGCTTTGGCCAGCTGCTCACGTCCCTGCTCGATGGCCTCGTCGCGGCGTTCTTTCGAGAACCACTGGCGGATTTTATTGCGCGCTCGGGGGGAGGCTACAAATTGCAGCCAATCTTGTTTGGGGCCAGCATCCGGGTTCTTCGAGGTGAAAATCTCGACCGTGTCGCCATTCACGAGTTTTGTGTCAAGGGGCACCAGCCGCGAGTTCACCTTAGCGCCCATCGTGCGATGGCCAACATCGGTATGAATCGCATAGGCAAAGTCAACCGGGGTGGCTTCTTGCGGCAGCCCAATCACCTTCCCCTGCGGCGTGAACACGTAGACATCGTTGCTGCCAATTTCAAATCGCAGCGAGTCGAGAAACTCCTGCGAGTCACTGGTTTCTTGCTGCCAGTCGTTAATGCGTTTCAGCCAGGCAAGATCATTGGTTTCGCGGGCAACGTTCTTGCCACCGGTGGCCTGCTGCTTATACATCCAGTGCGCAGCCACACCGTATTCCGCTCGCAGATGCATCTCTTCGGTGCGAATTTGAATTTCGACCGGTTTACCCTCCGGGCCGATCACTGTGGTGTGCAGCGACTGGTAGAGGTTAAATTTCGGTGTTGCGATGTAATCCTTAAACCTGCCCGGCATCGGCATCCAGCGTGCGTGAATAGCACCGAGTGCGGCATAGCAATCACGCACCGTATCAACGATGATGCGCAGCGCGACCAGGTCGTAAATCTCATCAAAGTCACGCCCACGCCGCACCATTTTTTGGTAGATCGAATAGAGCTCTTTCGGCCGCCCCACCACATCACCGCGGATGCGAGTTTCCCGCAGATCGGCACGCACCTGTGCCATCACCTTCGACAAATACTTTTCGCGCTGCGGCTGCCGGTCTTCTACCAGGCGGTTAATTTCTTGATAGATCTTCGGATGCAGCACCGCAAACGAGAGATCTTCCAGCTCATTCTTCATGGTCTGAATACCCATGCGGTGTGCCAGTGGCGCGTAGATCTCGAGTGTCTCAGTGGCCTTCTTTTTCGCCTTTTCGGGGGGCATATACCGCCACGTGCGCGCATTGTGGAGACGGTCGGCGAGCTTAATCACCAACACCCGAATGTCTTTCGACATCGCGATAACCATTTTGCGCACGGTCTCGGCCTGAGCCGAATCTCCATAGGTCACTTTGTCGAGTTTGGTGACACCATCGACGAGCATGGCAATCTCATCGCCGAAATCTTGAGTGAGCTGTTCGAGTGAGTAATCGGTGTCTTCTACCGTGTCATGCAGCAAAGCGGCAGCCACCGTCACCGGGCCCACCCCGAGCTCGGCGAGAATCTTCGCCACAGCGACCGGATGGGTGATATATGGTTCACCCGACTGCCGGAACTGCCCCTCGTGTTGCCGGCGGGCCACCTCATAAGCGCGTTGCACCAGCGGAATATCCGCTTTCGGGTCTTGTCGCCGAAGCGTGCGCACCAGCGGTTCAAGCTCCTGGTGGGCAACTGGTTTGGTGAAAATGCGCGCTACCAGGCCGCGCCGCGAGTTTGATCCCGTATCCGACACGTGCCCTCCTTCAACTGCGCGAGCTGTCACCGCAAGTTAGGACGCCGAGACCCTCGCGTAGCCGACTATTCTACGCGTGCCGCAGTCGCCTCAACCGCTTTGTCGTGCTCACGAACCTTGGCCTCTTGCATCCGCAGCCGAGCATACAGCGGCCCGGCGAGGAAGATCGTTGAGAGCGTGCCCACAATCATGCCGATGAACAGTGCCAGCGAGATATCTCGCAGTGTACCGGCTCCCATAAGGAACGAACCGATAAACAGGATGCCCGCCACCGGCAGCAGCGCCACCACCGAAGTGTTGATCGAGCGCACGAGCGTCTGGTTGATAGCGAGGTTTACTGAATCAACAAAAGTGCGGCCGCTGGTGCCGTCGAGCGGCGACGTGTTCTCACGAATCTTGTCAAACACCACCACTGTGTCATACAGCGAGTAGCCGAGAATCGTCAGGAAACCGATCACTGCAGCCGGGGTGATCTCAATACCGGTAATGGTATAGATGCCCGCGGTCACGACCAGATCGTGCATAAGCGCAAGTATCGCCGCCAACGACATCTTCCAGGTGCGGAAGTAGAACGCCATAAACACTGAGGCGATCACCAAAAAAACGGCCACACCGATGAGCATCTGGCGGGTAATATCCGCACCCCATGAGGGTCCGATCGTTGACACCGCAACATCACTGGTTTCGACCTGGTAGGCAGCCGCGAGGTCGGCACGTACCTGCAAGTTCGCCTCGTCCGTGAGCTGATCGGTCTGCAGTCGAATCGAACCATCGCCAAGTTCCTGCACGCGAGCGGGTGTCTCGGTCACTTTGGCGACCGCTTCGGTAGCCAGTGTCTGATCGGTGGTGGCGGGGTTCGAAACCTGAAATTCAGAGCCGCCGGTGAACTCGATACCGAGGTTGAATCCACCGCGCACCAGTGGTGCCAGCACCGAGAGCACGATCATGAGCGTCGCAATCGCAAATGCGATTCTCCGTTTCCCAACGAAGTTGATCGACCGTGCGCCGGTGTAGAGGTCGTTACCAAATTGCTGGAAGCTCACTGCTTGTCCCCCGTCGTCGCTGCTGTGGTTTCGGATGCGGCGCGCGCCTCAGCAGCCCGACGCTCGGCCAGGGTCTGCCTGCGCTGCGCTTCACCGGCAGCTCCCCTATTGCGCTTCGACAGCGCTCTGGTGTCTTTGCGCTGGCGCGGTGCGAACTCGCCGCGGCCGCGGTAGACAGCCCCCAATGCCCGCGGGTCAAGACCCGACATTGGGTGGCCGCCGCCGAAAAAGCGTGTCTGCGCCAGCAATTGCATCAGCGGGTGCGTGAACAGCGTCACCACCAACAGGTCGATCAGTGTGGTGATCCCGAGCGTGATGGCGAAGCCGCGCACATTGCCCACGGCCACAATGAACAGCACGCCCGCAACCAGGAAGTTCACCGCATCCGAAGCGAGAATTGTGCGGATAGCGCGGCTCCAGCCGTGTTCGACAGCGGCGGCGAGGGTGCGGCCCTCGCGAAGTTCGTCCTTAATGCGCTCAAAATAGACAATGAACGAGTCGGCCGTAATACCGATCGCCACAATCAAACCGGCCACACCCGCTAGCGAGAGCCGATAGCCTTCCTGGCTCGACAGGAGTGTCACCACGAGATAGGTCAGCCCTGCCAACAGCACCAGCGAGGCAACGGTCACAAGCCCGAGTGCACGGTACTGCACGAGCGAATAGATCACCACCAGCGTCAAACCGATCGCACCGGCAATTAGGCCCGCCTGCAGTTGCCAACTGCCGAGCGTTGCCGAGATGGTCTGGCTCGACTTGGTTTCGAAGTTGAACGGCAGCGCACCGAACTTGAGTTGGTCGGCCAGTTCTTTGGCCGACGCCTCGGTAAACGAACCACTGATCTGTGATTTGCCATCAGTGATCACCGCTTCCGCCGTTGGGGCGGTGATGACTCGGTTATCCATCGTCACCGCGAAGCGGCCCCGGCTCTGATCGAGCTGTCCGGTTTCTGGATCGGGCTGGGTGAGATAGCCGTTCAGTCGGGTGGTTACTTCGCGGAACTGTTTAGTGCCGGTGTCGTCGAACTCGAGGTTGACCACCCACTGCCCCGTGGCGACACCCTGCGAGTTCGTTCCCATACCGGCGGTTGCGTCGCGTATCGACGAGCCTTCAATTTCTACGGGACCAAGCAGATACTTTTCGGTGCCGTCGGTGTTGCAGGTGACAAGCGGCTTTTTCGGGTCGGCAATCTGTGTCGTCTGGGCCTGCTCGGCGGCGCAGTCGTAACCGGCAAATTCGATCAGCCGTTCGCTTGTCACCTGCGATTTATCGCTGGCATCGGTGGGTTCAGGTTCAGGCTCGGGGTTATTCGGGTCGACGCCGAGGTCTTCGGGGCTGAGTTCCTGCACATTGGTCGCTTCGGTAGCCAGCAGCACCGGACGGAACTCAAGCTTCGCGCTCGATTCCACCCGGCGACGGGTCTCGTCATCCATCTCACCCGGCACCGAAACGACCACATTGCGACCGCCCTGGGTGGTGATTTCGGCTTCCGAAACACCCGCAGCATCAATCCGCTGGCGAATAATCGACACCGCCTGCGCCATCTGGTCTGGTGATGGAGCCGCCTGCCCCTCGGCCAGTTTGGCTTCCAGCACGACCTGGGTGCCGCCCTCAAGGTCGAGAGCAAGTTTCGGCACCCAGCTGCCCTGCTGCCAGTTCACAGCCACCCAGTTGAGGGTGGTCAGCGCCAGCACGATCAGGGTCAGCCAGATAAGTGAATTGCGCGCTGCCCGTGTGGCAGCCGATGTTCGATTCTTCCCAGCCACGTGCCACTAAGCCTTTGGTTGTTCGTTGTCGGCTTCGTCGTTACCGTCTTCTTCGGGCAGATCTGCGGCGTCGGCAAGCGAAGTGGTCACTGCGTCAGATTCAGTCGCGACCGACTCGGCTGGGGTGCTGTTCGCCGAGTCATCGACCACCGAGGTGTTGTCGGTCAGTGAGCTGGCATCGTCAGGTACCACCACTTCGGGGCTGATCACATTCACAATAGTTGCCAGGTGCACTTTGAGGCTGGTACCCGGTGTGCTCTCGATGATGGCAATATTCTCATCGCTGTCAACCTCAGTCAGGGTGCCGAAAATACCGCCCTGGGTCATCACCTCAACCCCGGGAGCCAGTTCAGCACGCATCTGCTGCTGGCGCTCCCGGTTCTTCTTGTTGGAACGCCACATGAACACCATCATGAGTACGAGGAGAAATAGGGGCAGCAAAAGCGCGAGGTTTTCTTGCAAGATGAACTCCCAGAGTTGGTTGATGCGGTCGGCTGGTATTGCCCAGCACGGCAAACGAACCGATTATAAGCCAGGCGTCTGCATATCAAGATGCTCATAGGCCGCAGGTGTGGCGATCCGTCCACGCTGCGTTCGAGCAATCAGCCCGGTGCGCACCAAGAACGGCTCTACTACCGATTCGACCGTATCGGGTTCTTCCCCCACCGTTACCGCCAGAGTGCGAACACCAACCGGGCCACCCCCAAAGCGCTGAATGAGCGCCCGTAACACTTCTCGGTCAAGACGGTCAAGACCCCGCGCATCCACGTCGTACAGTTCTAGCGCTGCGCGGGCTGCCGCCACATCCAGCGCGGTATCGTGCACGAGTGCCCAGTCGCGCACGCGGCGAAACAGGCGGTTCGCGATGCGCGGCGTGCCGCGCGAACGACGGCCGATTTCAGCGAGCGCATCAGTTGCAGCTTCCACGGCGAGCAGGTTCGCGGTGCGGTGCAGCACCCGCTCAAGCTCGTCATCATCATAAAATTCAAGATGCGCGGTAAAACCGAATCGATCCCGCAGCGGTGCCGGTAAAAGTCCGGCGCGCGTGGTGGCTCCCACAACCGTGAATCGCGGCAGTTCAAGCGGCACCGACTGGGCACCGGCACCCTTGCCAACCATGATGTCGATGCGAAAATCTTCCATCGCGAGATAGAGCATCTCTTCGGCGGTGCGTGCCATGCGGTGAATCTCGTCGATAAACAGCACTTCGCCCTCGACCATGCTCGAAAGCACGGCCGCGAGATCACCCGCGTTCTGCAAGGCCGGGCCCGAGGTGAGGCGCAACGCGTTGCCGGTTTCTTCGGCGACGATCATCGCGAGGGTGGTCTTACCAAGCCCGGGCGGGCCAGCCAGCAGGATGTGGTCGGGGGCACGACCGTCGAGTTTCGCGGCGCGCAACAATAGATCAAGTTGTGTGCGTACTTTTTGCTGCCCAACAAATTCATCAAGCGTGCGCGGCCGCAGCGATGATTCAAACTCGAGTTCGGCGGTAGATTGCAATTCTTCCGGCAGTAGCCGGTCGTACTCGTTAGTCGCATCCATCATCGCCGGTTCCCCAGTTCTTGCAGCGCGGCTCGTAGCAGTGACTGCACATCGCGGGCATCATCGGCGCCGCGTTCAAGCACTGCTTCTACCGCGGCCGCCGCCTGTTTCTGCTGGGTTCCAAGCCCCACCAGCGCTTCGATCACATCGTCGGCCACCACGCTCGTGGTCGGGTTCACGGCCGGTTCAGTAGCTGCAGGTTGCGCTACCGCGAGTTTGCCCTTCAATTGCAGCAAGATGAGTTTGGCGGTTTTTGGGCCCACCCCGGGCACCGTCTTAAAAGCGCGCTCGTTATCGTTGGCTACGGCCTCGGCGAGTTCGGCAGGGCTTAGCTGACCCAGCACCGCCATCGCCGACTTCGGGCCCACTCCCGATACCGAGATGAGCAGGCCAAACACTTCGCGCTCGGCTATGTTTCGAAAGCCGTACAGCTGCAGGGCGTCATCGCGCACCACCAGTTCGGTGACGATGGTCGTGTGCTCCCCGTTGCGCAACTGCAGAGCGTGCGCGGCCGTGATGAGCACTCGATAACCAACGCCCTGCACATCGAGCACGGCCGAAGCGGCGCCGATTTGAACAATAGAACCGGAAAGCTGGGCAATCACGTCGCTAGCCTAGGCGGCGACGGGGCCGTTTCGCGGCTGCTTCGGCGGCGAGCCACGCTTCCTGAGCCGGGGTGCTGGCCCGCTGCACGGCCGAGTCGACCGAACCGTGATTGCGTGAATGCGGCGCGATTTTCGCAATCGGCGATTGATAGGCGGCGCAGATGGCAAGTGCCAGCGCATCGGCAGCATCCGCCGGTTTGGGTGCAGACTTGAGCCGTAAGATGCGCCGCACCATCTCCTGCACCTGGGCTTTGTCAGCACGGCCGTAACTGCTCACAGCAGCTTTAACCTCGCTCGGAGTATGGAGTTCGGTGGCGACGTCGCGACTGGCGGCTTCGCGCAGCACGATGCCGGTGATTTGGGCCACACCCATCACGGTGTTGAGGTTGCGGGCCTCAGCGAAGACCCGCTCGATTGAGACAGCGTCGGGCCGATATTTATCGAGCAGTATCTCGACCGCATCACCGATCACCTGCAACCGCTTGGCTAGGTCGCTATCGACATCGGTGCGCACCACATCCACGTGCACCAGCTCACAGCGGCGCGCGTTTGCGACATCTATCACACCGACCCCGCACCTGGTGAGGCCGGGGTCGATGCCGAGAATCCTGCGTGACATCTGCGCGCAGCTACTCGTCTTCAGCGTCAAGCTGTGTCTGAACGTCGTCAGGAATCTCCATATTGGTGAACACGTTCTGTACGTCGTCAAGGTCTTCGACCGAGTCGATAACGCCGAGCACTTTCTTGGCAGTTTCAAGATCGACTGGCACGGTCACATTTGCCACGAACTCGGCTTCTGCCGACTCGTAGTCAATACCAGCTTCCTGCAAAGCGGTGCGCACGGCCACCATGTCACTGGCTTCGGTGCGCAGCTCGAAGGTCTCGCCGTGGTCAATAACCTCTTCGAGGCCGGCTTCAAGACCGGCTTCGAGCAGCGAGTCTTCATCGGGCTGGCCATCTTGTTTGGCGACGGCGATAACGCCCTTACGCTCAAAGTTAAACGACACCGAACCGGGGTCGGCCATAGTGCCACCCGCCCGGGTCACCGCGAGTCGGGTCTCGGCTGCGGCACGGTTCTTGTTGTCGGTGAGGCACTCGATGAGCATGGCGACACCACCTGCCGCGTAGGCCTCGTACATGATGCTGTCGTAACTCACCGCCTCCCCGGTGAGCCCGGCACCGCGCTTAACCGCACGGTCAATATTGTCGTTGGGAACCGACAGCTTCTTCGCCTTCTGGATGGCGTCAGCGAGCGTCGGGTTACCGGCTGGGTCGGGACCACCCATCTTTGAAGCGACTTCGATACCCTTAATCAGCTTCGCGAACGACTTGGCACGCTTGGCGTCAATAGCCGCCTTCTTGTGCTTGGTAGTCGCCCATTTGGAGTGTCCGGCCATATTCCTTCCGATCCGGTTGAGATTCGTAGAGACAGCAGTTTATTTTACTGTGCGCTCACCATGAAGCGGCCCAGAACTCGACTGAGCCCGTCAAGATCGTCAAGCACCGCGAGCTCTCGTGCCGAGTGCATCGACAAGATTGGGATTCCCACATCCACCGTACGAATACCGAAACGGGTGGCAATAAACGGCCCTACTGTTGAACCACAGGGCATGATGTTATTCGAAACAAACCACTGCACCGCAACGCCAGCGGCTTCCGAGCACGACCGCCACAGTGCCTCACCGGCACCATCGGTGACATAACGCTGATCGGCATTGATTTTGATGATCGGCCCCTTACCCGCTATGGGGCGCACCGCATCGTCATGACGTTCGGGGTAGTTCGGATGGACGGCGTGCCCGACGTCACTAGACACCACCCAGCTGGCGGCACGTGATGCACCGCGCTCTTGCACGTTAGCTTCGGGCTGAAGGCGTTCAAGTAGCTCGCCAAGCAGCGGCCCTGCTGCCCCGGTGCGGGTTGCTGACCCGACCTCTTCATGATCGAATGCGGCGAGCACCGAGACCCCAGCTGCGGGCTGGTTTTCGATAAGCGCGCGGGTTCCAGCCCACACGCTCGCCAGATTATCCACTCGGCCGGATGCGATGAGTTCACCTCGGCTGCCGATACGTGCGGGGGCCTGCGAGTCGACAAAGAAGACGTCGAAGCCGCGAATATCTTCAACCGCCACACCGGCAGTCGTGGCCAAAAGCTGCAGCGGCTCGGTTCCTTCAGCCAGCCCGAGCACCGCGTGTGTGTGCTGCTGCTGGTCGAGTTTGAGCCCATCGGCGTTAACGCGCCGGTCGAGATGAATGGCGAGCTGCGGGATGCGTGCCACCGGTTCGGTTGCCACCAGCGTGGTGCTGCCATCAGCAAGCACTAGGCGACCGGCCAGTCGCAGATCGCGGTCGAGCCACGAGTTGATCAACGGTCCCCCATAGACTTCCGCATTGAGTGAGCACCATCCGGCCCGCTCGGTGCTTGGCACCGGCTTGAGTCGGAAGCCGGGTGAGTCGGTGTGGGCGACTACCACGCGGTAAGGAGTGGTGTTTGTCACTGTCTCGGGGGTACGCCAGGCGATCACCGCGCCGTCCCGCACAACAACGCGACCCTTCGGTGCGGCACCGCCCCAGTCATCAGCGTCACCGAGCCGGGTAAAGCCAGCCGCTTCGAGCCGCGCCGCAACGCTTTCGGCCGCGTGATACGAGCTGGGTGAAGCGACAACGAGATCAGAAAAGTCCGAAAATACTTCCTGGTGTGACAGCACAGACATGCCCGTCACTCTAGCGCTGCCCACCGAGAGAAACTTCCGGAGTCGGTAGTCACACGTCCACTCCCCCGGCCGCCGCGAGTTTGACCCTACGCCACGATCGCCGCACCTGCCCCGCATCACTCCTGCACCAGCCCCGCACCTATCGCGCACCAGCCCTGCAGATTTTTGTTTCCTGACTGCATCCCAGTTGATGAAATTTGTTTCCTGACTGCATCCGGTTGAAGAGATTTGTTTCCTGGCTGCATCCCTGTTGAAGAAATTTGTTTCCTGACTGCAAATCAGCCGACTTCGTGCCATTTCCGACCAAAACTCGCCACGATGCAGCCGAAAAACAAAAATCAGGAAACAAAATTCTGAGGCCAGGAAACAAAATTCACCAGCCGGGGGTGCGGCACGAGGGGCGGATGCAGTTTTGCTGCATCCGCCCCTTGAATTAGCTGGTGTCGCTGCTACTCGGCGTCGATTCGACGACGGTTGCGTTCACGCGCCAGCAGCGCCGACCCGAGCACGGTGAAGATGACAATCATCGTGCCAAGGGGCAGCATCGACACGTCGGCACCGGTCGTGGCCAGCGCCCCTGCCTCCGAATCCTGTCGACCACCTGCCTTGGGAGTGTCGGCCGGGATGGCGGTTTCTTCGGCGGTGCCCGTCGGCAGAGCTGTCTCACCCGCACCGGTCAGAGCTGCGGTGGGCACGCCCGGCGCCTCGGTGGGGCCCGCGGTGCCGGTCGGCTGCGGTTCGCCGCAGTCGGGCGCCGTCGCGGGAACACCCGCCGGCGCCAACCACTCGATGGTGCGACCGATCCACAGGTAGCTGCCAATCGGGTGGTTACGGAAATTGACCGTGTGCCCGATCAGCACCATGCGAGGTCCGTCCGATTCGGCGTTAACGGTCACCACCGAGGGTTTACCGGCCGCATCCTCCACGGTTGCGCCATCACCCGCACCCCAGTGACCCGAAACGAAGGTGTCCGCGTCGGCATAGCGCTGCTCTACCCGCACATTGCTACCAAGGTTCTCGTACCAGATGGCCGGATAAACAAAAGCGGTCTGCAGTGAATCATCCAACAGCGGCGCATCCACCGCGTCACTCACCCGCACAATACCGTTAGAGGTATCCGGCCCAGACGTCGCGGTAATCTCGGCAACACCAAACTGTGTGGCAATCGTGGCAGCCGTTTCGCCCTCACCGGCGACGCCCTTACCCGCATCCAAATAGGCCTGCAGCTGCTGTTCGGCGTTGCTGCCGGCCTCGATCTTGAACCTGGCGGTGTCTCCGATCCAGAGCACATCGATGCTGTCGAGGGTGACACTGCCGTCTTCGAGCGCAGCTACTGACACCTCGGTGAGATCGGTGAATCCGAGCTGTTCGAAGGCAAACCGCTCTTCGGGTGCACCCACGTATCCGATCCGCGGCTGGGCGTAGCCCCGGTTTGCCTCGCACAGTGCTTGACCGTCGGTGCCCGAGAAACGCACCCCGTAGCGGTCGACAATCTGCTGCACGGTATCGGCGGTCGCGGCATCGGTGCCGATAATGAAACGTCCGTCATCGAGCACCGAAACCGGGATGCCCGCAGCCAACAGTGCGTTAACGGCCTGGTATTCGATGGGCCCGGTGGGAATGAGCTCGAGATAGTCGCCAGCCGCGGATGCTTCAGCCACCGAGCTGTTCGTCACAGCAGCAGCTGTCACAGTGTCGCTAACCGGCAACTCGAGTGCTTCACCACTGGTGCCGTGACGGTCGACCGTGACACCCCACAGCAGCGGTAGACTCCACGCCGAGATGTCGTACATTTCGGGCACCCGCTCGCTGATGTCCTGGCCATCAGCCAGCAGCGCGTTCGCGAGACCTCGCAGCGGCTGATGCATGTCGACGACATAGCTTCCGGCAGGATAGGTCACGCCACCGAGCGTGAACTCGCCGGGAGCCTGCTGCACCTCGATGTTGTGGTGCAGCAGTTGTTCGACCAGCAGCCCGGCATTCGTCTCGGAGCGCTGGGTGTCACCAAGCGGGTCACATAGGCCCGCGGGAACTCGGTGGTGTAGACGTCGGTTTCGTCCCAGATTTCCGCCCACTGGTTCGGTTCGGGAACCGAGGCAGGGTCGATATCGGCGGGAATATTTACTTTGGCTTCACCGGCCTTACCGCGACGGAATACCTCCAGCTGGTTCGCCTGGACTTCATCCGATTTTTCGCCGATGTAGGCGATGAACGAATCCATGGCGACATTACCCACCTCGATATTGATACGGGAGTTGCGCTGGTTCGTTTCGGTGTCGTCGGTGCGGCCGTGCGGCAGTTCGACCGTGTTGGTGATCGCCCCGTAGAAGGTCAGGTATTGCGGCGTAAAGATCGGTGGCCAGTCGTCCCAACCCTGGCGAATATCACGGTAGGGAATCTTGATCTTGCCGGTGTTTGTCTCGGTGGGCGTGCCGTCTTCACCCAGGTAGGTGTTGCCCGGAATATTAGCTTCGACAACGGCCTGTTCGGCAGCCAGCGCCATGTCGTAGGCGTGCGGCAGGAACAGATCGTATTCGTAGTTTTCACCGTGGGGTGGGCCGGTTGGTTCCACCTGTAGCACTCGGGTGTAGCCGTGCAGGTCGATGTAGAAAGTCGGCTGAATCACAGGAGCGAGATCGCGCAGCACTCGCGATTCTGGCGTTGCCGAAGTGATCATGTCGCGGTTTGCGTCGTAGTTTTCGGCATTGCGACGGGTGCCATTGTGGCGACCGTCTGGGTTCATCGACACCGTGAAATAAAACCGGTGCTTTGCCAGCAGCTCGTTGGTCTGCTCGCTCGTGTCGGTGCTCAGTTTTCGGATCGAATCGAGGGCAATATCGGTGCCCTCCCACTCGTTACCGTGGATATTTGCGTTAACCCACACCGGCACCTTGTATTCGGCCAGTTCGGCGTCGGTGACCGATGCCGCATCGTCACGGATGCGGTCACGCAACTCGGCCTGCCGAGCGGTTTCGGTTTCGCTCTCGGGGGCGGTCACGGTTACGAGATAGATGTCTCGCCCCTCAACGCTATGCCCCACGACCTGTGCCGAAACCCGGTCGCTGGCCGCCATCACTTCGTTGATGGCCGGCGCGATCTCGTGGTAGGGCATAACGCCTCGGGCAATCGAGGCGTCATCGTCACTGGCTTCGGGCACCGGCAGCGGTTGCTGCTGCGGATATGAGCTCGGTGCCACATAGTCGTCAGCGGGTGCATGCGTTATTGGGCGGGGTGACAGTTCGTCCGCGGCGGCGTGCTGGGTTGTCAGCGGATAGCCTGCCAGCAACGTTGTCGTCATTGCCAAAGCGGTTGCTGCGGCAAGGATGCGACCACGTGACAAACCCCGCTGGGTTTGAATTTGCATCGTTGCTTTTCCTTCCAGACCGATCGCGATACGGCCCCTTTGCCGCATCCAGATGGGTCTGGCGACATGGTAGCCGACCGGTTCAAGACGAGTTAACCGACGGTTACGGGATGGAAAACAGTTTGCCCCGCGAACCAAAAGTTTTCGGTTCGCGGGGCAATCGCGGCAGCGAGGTCAGCTGCCCGCTACTGGCTGCGCCGATGTTGGATGCCCGGTCACTGGCTGCGAGGTTGCGCTAGTTTGCGGCCTGCTGCTGTGCGGTCACCCGGCCGGTTTCGTCGGTAATGATGAGCCCTGCCGCATCCACCTGCCGCAGAAAATATTCGTGCCAGCGCCGCTCACCGGCGGCAGCAGCCTGGCGGCGGCCACCAGCGGCGCGGACATCGCCATAGGCGAGTTCGGGGTGGAACGACAGCCCCAGTAGATTCCCCTGTTCGACGGCCACGATTCGATCGTCAACGCTCGCGAGCACGCGCACCTTGTCCCCCACCGATTCAACAATGGGTGCGCGGATGAACACGGCCCGGCACGGCTCCACACCGAGCTCAGGAACCTGCAAATCGGCCTCGAACGAATCAACCTGCGAGCCGAACGCGTTACGACGCACGAGCACATCCAGACCGCCGAGGGTCAGCTGCCCCTCGATCCCGTCTGCGATCCGGTCGGCCAACATAATGAGTCCGGCACAGGTGCCGAACACCGGTAGCCCGCCCGAAATCGCGGTGCGGATGGGTTCGCGAACGCCATAGCGGCGGGTGAGCTTATCCATCACGGTCGATTCGCCGCCGGGCAAAACCAGGCCTGCGAGCCCGACGAGGTCGCCGGGCTCGCGGACTCGCCGCACCGGGCGACCGAGCGTTTCGAGCATCTGCTGATGCTCGCGCACAGCCCCCTGGAGCGCGAGAATACCTACGGGTGCTTGGCTCACCAGCCGCGCTCAGCGAGCTTGTGCGGAGCCGGCAGGTCGGCCACATTAATACCGACCATGGCTTCACCGAGACCGCGCGAAACATCGGCGATCTTACCGGGGTCGTCGAACGAGGTGGTCGCCTGTACGATAGCGGCGGCGCGGGCCTCGGGGTTACCCGACTTGAAAATACCCGAGCCAACGAACACACCATCGGCGCCGAGCTGCATCATCATGGCGGCGTCGGCCGGGGTGGCGATACCGCCGGCAACGAACAGCACCACCGGCAGCTCGCCGGTTTCGGCAACCTCGCGCACGAGGTCGTAGGGTGCTTGCAGTTCCTTAGCGGCAACGTAGAGCTCGTCTTCGCTCTTGCCCTGCAGCGCGCGGATTTCACCACGGATCTGGCGGATGTGTTTCATCGCCTCCGAAACGTCACCGGTACCGGCTTCACCCTTCGAGCGGATCATCGCGGCACCCTCGTTGATGCGGCGCAGTGCCTCACCGAGGTTCGTTGCACCACACACGAACGGCACGTCGAACTGCCACTTGTCGATGTGGTTAACGTAGTCGGCGGGGCTGAGCACCTCCGACTCGTCGATGTAGTCGACACCGAGGTGCTGCAGCACCTGGGCTTCAACGAAGTGGCCGATACGAGCCTTTGCCATCACCGGGATCGAAACCTCAGCGATGATCGAGTCGATCAGGTCGGGGTCGCTCATGCGCGCCACGCCGCCCTGTGCGCGAATGTCGGCCGGCACGCGTTCGAGCGCCATAACCGCAACGGCACCGGCGTCCTCGGCAATGCGAGCCTGTTCGGGGGTGACGACGTCCATGATGACGCCGCCCTTCAGCATTTCAGCCAGACCGCGCTTGACGCGGTCGGTACCGCGGGCAGCGGAAGTCGATTCAGACATGAGTTCCTTCCTTGGATTGTCTACAGCGATGGAGAATGCCGTTCATATTATCTGGGATTGCTGAGTGAAGCACGTATATCACTTTGGTGTCCGCGCCCAGTCTCAGTACACCGTGCCCTCGCTCAGTCTGCAAACCAGGCGTCTGCGAGCAGCTGCCGCAGATCCCCCAACAATTGTGGTACCGGCTTCGTCTTACCAATGATTGGCAAAAAATTTGAGTCACCAAACCAGCGCGGCACGATGTGCTGGTGCAGATGCCCCGCCACCCCGGCACCCGCGACCTCGCCCTGATTCATACCGATATTGCAGCCGGCCGTATTTGACACTCGCTCAAGCACCCGCATCGCCCGCTGCGTGAGATGCGCAATCTCAAGCACCTCATTGTCGGTGGCCAGATCGTAGGTGGGAATGTGACGGTAGGGACACACCAGCAAATGACCCGAGTTATAGGGATACAGGTTCATCACCACATAGGCAAACTCACCACGAGCCACGATGAGCCCCTCCGCGTCACTCTTTTTCGGCACCGCACAGAACGGACACTCGGCATCCGGTTCACGCCGCTCATCCCCCGAAGTAACGTAAGTCATCCGGTGCGGCACCCAGGTGCGCTGCATTGTATCCGGCACCCCGGCAAACTCACCCGCCGAACGAAGCTCGACACCGTCGAGTTCACCCTCGGGAAAGCCCAGGAATCCACCAGCCACTACAAATCCTGTTCGGTATTGATGTTGCGGTGCTCGCGAATCGCCCGGCCGATCAGTTCAACCGCCTCAGCAACCGACACACCGTTGCGCTGCGAACCGTCACGGAACCGGAACGAAACCGCGCCGGCCGATCGGTCATCTTCACCCGCGATCAGCATGACCGGCACCTTCGCCTTGGTGTGGTTGCGAATCTTTTTCGGCATCCGGTCATCCGAATCGTCAACATAGGCCCGCACGCCCGCAGCCCGCAGCTGGTCGACAATCTCATTGAGATAGTCAGCGTATTCCTCAGCCACCGGGATGCCCACCACCTGGTCGGGGGCAAGCCACATCGGGAACGCGCCGGCGTAATGCTCCACAAGCACACCAAAAAAGCGCTCAATCGCGCCAAACAGGGCTCGGTGAATCATCACCGGGCGCTGGCGGGTGCCGTCAGCGGCGGCGTACTCGAGATCGAAACGCTCGGGCAGATTGAAGTCGAGCTGGATGGTCGACATCTGCCAGGTGCGACCCATCGCGTCACGAGCCTGCACCGAAATCTTGGGGCCATAGAACGCGGCACCCCCCTCATCTGGCACGAGTTCCAGACCAGACTCTGCTGCCACCTCAGCGAGCGTCCGGGTTGCTTCCTCCCAGACTTCGTCGTCACCAACGAACTTCTCGGGATCCTTCGTCGACAGTTCGAGATAGAAGTCGTCAAGGCCGTAGTCTTGCAGCAGTGACAGCACAAAGCTGAGCGTCTTCGCGAGCTCATCACGCATCTGTTCACGGGTGCAGTAAATGTGCGCGTCATCCTGCGTGAATCCGCGCGTGCGGGTCAGGCCATGCAGCACACCCGACTTTTCATTGCGGTACACCGTTCCGAACTCGAACAGCCGCAGCGGGAGTTCACGGTAGCTGCGCGAACGTGCCGAATAGATGAGATTGTGCATCGGGCAGTTCATCGGCTTCAGGAAGTATTCCTGGCCCTTTTTGACAATATTGCCCTCGCCATCGCGCTCTTCGTCGATCTGCAGCGGTGGGAACATACCGTCGCGATACCAGTCGAGGTGCCCCGAAACCTCATACAGATGCCCCTTGGTGATGTGCGGGGTGTTCACGAACGAGTAGCCCTCGGCAATGTGGCGGCGGCGCGAGTGATCTTCCATCTCGAGCCGAATGATGCCGCCGGCCGGGTGAAATACCGCGAGCGATGAGCCGATCTCGTCAGGGAACGAGAATAGGTCGAGCTCTTTACCAACCCGTCGATGGTCGCGTTTGGCGGCATCCTCAAGACGGGCCTGGTAGGCACGAAGCTCTTCCTTCGATGGCCAAGCGGTGCCGTAGATGCGCTGCAGCATCGGATTTTTTTCGCTGCCGCGCCAGTAGGCGCCCGCGTTACGCAACAGCGCAAAACCGTTACCGATGTATCGCGTCGAGGGCAGATGCGGCCCGCGGCACAGGTCGTACCAGCAGATTTCGCCGGTCTTCGGGTCGACATTGTCGTAGATGGTGAGTTCGCCCGACCCCACCTCTACGTTTTCGTTGTCGGCCGAACCGGCGTTGCCTTTGAGACCAACCAGTTCAAGCTTGTAGGGCTCGTTTGCGAGTTCCTGCTTGGCCTGCTCGTCACTCACCACGCGACGCGCGAAGCGCTGGCCCTGCTTGATAATGCGCTGGGCTTCTTTGGTGATCGCTTTGAGGTCTTCAGGGGTGAAAGGTTCGGCCACATCGAAGTCGTAGTAGAAGCCGTCCTCGATGAACGGGCCAATGCCAAGCTTCGCGCCCGGATGGAGCCTCTGCACCGCCTGCGCGATCACGTGCGCGGTCGAGTGCCGCAGAATGTCCAGCCCGTCCGGCGAGTCGATCGTCACCGCCTCCACCTCGTCGCCGGGCACGACCTCCCGGAACAGGTCGCGCAGCTCACCGTTTACGCGCATCGCCACCACCGGGGGCTGCTTGGGTGCGTCAGCAAATAGGGCAAATCCGTCAGTGGTCTCGGTCACCTCGACGCGGAAGGGTGCGACAGCAGGATCAATTGCGTCATTTGACACGAGGTTCTCCTCAACGATTTGGCCGGTGGGCAAAGCACGACGCCGCGATACGGCGACTAAACCATCAGTCTACGTCGTACGCCGCGGCGCTTCGGCATGAACCGGTGAAACTCACCGACTCGATGTCAATAGATGGTGGTTCCGCCGAGCTGCTCGACGAAGTTCTCGGGGTTCGGGGTGTTGACCACCCAGTTCTCACCCACCAGCAGGTGAGTTGTGGTGGCGAGCTGCTGTGCGCGAGCCACCACCTCGGGAATCTGATCGGGGTTGTGATAAACGGCCAGCACGGTCGAATCACCGCAGCGGCCGGCTTCGGCGTCGTAGTCACCCGGATCGACCGGTTCCCAGCTGTCGCACTCACCACCGGCTGTAACGAACGCAGCTTTGAGTTCATCCAGCGTTTGATACTCGGTTGCCTCGCCGAAGATCGTGGGTTTGGCCTCGTCATCACCACCGTCGATGAGCGAGCATCCGGTGAGTGTCACAGCCGAAATCGCAAGCGGCGCAGCTAGCCGCCACAGTGAAAACTTCATGCTGTCGATCCTACGTCGGGTGGCGCGACCGCTCTCGCGCAGCTGCTGTGGATGCGAAACCAACTAAAAACACCCCGGTGATTAGATCTCCGGGGTCGAATGGAGCGGATGACGAGACTCGAACTCGCGACCCTCACCTTGGCAAGGTGATGCG